>JAHDDX010000013.1 GCA_020629135.1 Hellea sp. | reverse complement strand
TAGAAATTATACCGCCCGGAAATTCCGTATGTGCGTGGTGGGCTTGGATAACCGTTGACCACACCAAACTGGAAAACGCCTGGGAAGATCGTTGAGATATATTGATCTTTAAACAGATTTCTGCCCCACAATTGAAGGCCGAAACCGTTTTCGAAATCGACGCCAATTGATCCATTTACGATACTTTGGTTCCGTGTATCATATCCAGGATATGTGGTCCGCGCCGCCGTAGCGTAAAACGGGCTCAAAGAAGTCCCGGCATTGGCAACCATATCCAGAGCCGCAGGCGTCAGGTTTACACCCAAACGGGCATTACTTTCATATTGCCAGTCACCCCGAATATAAGCTGACATTCCGTTGTCAAAGTCATGCTCGTAAGTTGCGCCAAGAGACAGGCTTGTCTTACTGACATTATCAGGAATATCGCCTGTCCGGTCAATCGGTCCAACAGGTCCAGTTGCACCTGCGAATTCTGTGAATTCCGGATCCAACAAGGTTGCGGCACCGCTAAGTTTGAAACCATCGAACAATTCATAAGCCCCGTCTAATTCCAAACCGCGAACACGGAGCTCACCAGCATTGGTAAAGACGAAGGCTGCGCCAACAAAGGCGTTAGTCTGCAGAGATTTGAAGTCCTGTTGGAAGGCCGCAATATTCAGGAAGCCGCCATCGAACCGGGTTTTAAATCCAGCCTCATAAGTCGTGACCGTTTCTGGGCCCGCAAAACGGGTACCCGCCGTGACGTTATTTTCAAGCAATCCGGCTGCGGCTAAGGCCGCAATATCACCCGCGGCTGGACGAGAATCGCGAGACAAATTCCAAGATGTGGCCTTAAAGCCAGTCGAAACAGAACCGTAAATATTGATATTGTCATTCAACTCATAAGCGGCTCGGACTTGCCAAGTCAGCTTGTCATCGCTTGAACGCCCACTCTCAACAGCGTTTGGAAAAGGAACAAATTGTGGCTGGGTCTGGAAAGCCTGGATACCTAATAATGGGTTTGCCGGGCTGGCTGCAGTTGCTTGTGCGAACGCAGTAACACCCGCACTATATTGAGCGAATGCAGCCGCAGAAGCCGGGTTTGTTGCGATTGCAATAACATTGGCTTGTGTAAACGGTAATCCAAATGCGGCTTCAAAGCTCGGAATTCCAGGGAACACATTTGGAATAGGGTCAACGCCCACCAAGAACGTGGATAGCTCGAAGAAGTTTTCTGCGGCTTCACCCCCCAGATCCAGGCTTGAAAAGACATCCGGGTTTACACTCATTCCAGAAACGGTTTTCTTATCCTTCGTATAGTTTAGCCCGCCCGAAAGGGTTAGACGGTCAGAAACTTCATAATCCGCCGTACCGAATATCGACCATGATGTGTTATCTTGGTCAAAAAACTCGTTGATTGTCACATCCGCGCCACCATAGGAACCAGGAGCCGCCCCATTAGAAGCCTCAAGCAAAGCTAAAACACCAGGATCACCGATTAGGAAATCCAAATAGGGTCGAAGCGCCGCGCCATAATCCAGGCTGGAATTTTGGCTAACATCTTCCTTGAAATAGAAGCCGCCCAACATCCAATTTAATGGACCGTCATTATTGGACGTCAGTCGCAATTCCTGCGTGAAAGTATCCACGCCCAGATCCGAACCAACGCCATCAAGCATTTGTGTCAGACTATAGTCTGCATCGGTCAAATAGTAACTGTCATTGGAACGATAAGCCGTAATCGATGTTAATGAGATATTGTCAAAATCGCGGTCAATGTGAAGCGATACCCCTTTGTCCTCGATTTCATTTGTTGACGGTGTATTTTGATAGGCGACATAAGTGAATGGATCACTGACAGGGGGTGTCGCCGGCGTTGTCAATCCACTCAACGCCTGAAAGATGCCGGTTACCGGGCCAGCAACCAAATTTGTAACACCACAACATTGTTCATCCAGTTCAGAATAATCTGCAATCAACCGGATTTTTGTAAGGTCATCCGGCTCCCACAAAGCCTGACCACGAACATTGAAACGGTTCCGGTCATTAACGCTATCCAATCCGATCGCGCTCGTGAAATAGCCGTCACGTTGATTGTAGCTGCCGCCCAGACTTACAGCGACCGTGTCGCTGAGGCCTGTTGTGACATAACCTTTAGCGATCATCTGATCATAATTGCCATAGGTAAAATCGACATAACCTTCGGTTTCAAAACTAGGCTCGGCCGTAACAATCGAAATCACACCTGCTGACGCGTTCTTACCGAAAAGTGTTGATTGCGGCCCTTTCAGAACCTCAACACGCTCAAGTTTTGGCAAGTCATTTACACGTGCGGATGACCGAGACCGATATACGCCGTCAACAAAAACACCCACAGAGCTTTCAATACCGCCATTATTGGCACCATTACCCTGACCCCGAATAATGAAGTTTGTATTTTGTGAGCTTTGCAGCTGATTAACGCGTAGCGATGGCACGACACTTTGTAGATCGTTGACATCAAGGATTTTGGCGCGCTCAATTGTCGTGGCATTGGTCACAGTTACGGCAATCGGCGTTTCCTGCAAAGTTGTCGCCCGTTTTGTCGCTGTCACGATGATTTCATCTTCAACATCTTGCGCGAAGGCAGGTGTTGCCGCGCTAAGGCCAAGAGCGATGGATGTCGTTAAAAGAATGGATTTTTTGAACATTAAAGATCCCCATTTGTGGTTAACCCGGTCATTGCCGGAAACTATGTCAAATTATTTGATTATGTTTATCGGGTATACTTACATGCATGGCCTGACAAGCAGAAATGCAAATAATTGCATATATTTGGCTACAAATTTTCGCAAATGTGGCTATTGCGCAACAGGTAATTATAGCCCATTTACCGGATCAAACAGTGGATAATTCGTGTCAGACTCACTCCTTATACAAACTGCAACCGAAGAAGACGCCGGGCAACGCCTGGATAAGTGGTTATCCGGTTGGACAAATTTATCGCGGAGTCGCATTAAATCATTGATTGAAAATGAGGGTGTTCGGGCGAATGGCGATTTAACTTCCAACCCTTCAGCCAAAGTCTTGCCCGGCATCGAATATGCGGTCCATTTGCCTGCCCCCGTCGACGACACGCCGCAAGCTGAAAATATTGAATTGGACATTGTATTTGAAGACGATCATCTGATTGTTGTTAATAAGCCGGCCAATATGACCGTTCATCCCGCGCCGGGTTCCAGATCAGGAACGCTAGTTAACGCCTTGTTATTTCACGCAAAAGACAGTCTATCAGGGATTGGGGGCGTCTTGAGACCGGGTATCGTTCACCGGATCGATAAAGACACATCGGGGCTTTTGGTCGTCGCGAAATCAGATCGAGCCCATCAACATTTATCAAAGCAATTCGCGAAACACTCTATTCATCGGATTTATCAGTGTTTTGCCCGAGGTTGTCCTAACCCACGTGAAGGCCGCATAGAGAGCCGACTAGCCCGGTCGCCTCATAACAGGAAAAAACAGGCTGTAGTTCGTGGCACTGTTGGCAATATTTTCGCGTCTGAACATGGGCGACATGCCATAACAAATTTCAAATTTGTTACGGGATTTGGTCAGAATCCGATCGCGGCCATAGGCACACCCCTTATCAGCCAGGTTCAATGTAAGCTGGAAACCGGACGAACACACCAAATTCGCGTACATATGGCCCATATGGGCTGCCCACTTCTCGGCGATCCACTATACGGAAAACAGCGAGCCTTTAACACGTCAAAGGACCCGAACATGCAAGCCGTAAATGAGGCTTTGTCGATATTTAAACGACAAGCTCTTCACGCAGCAGAATTGGGATTTATTCACCCCATTTCAAAGGAAGACCTTCACTTTGAGGCGCCCTTTCCCAAAGAAATGGAAGATCTAAAAACGGCTCTGAACGGACTAAACAGCTGAAAACAAGCTAAATTCTTTGAAAAACCCTTTGATAACAATTATTTCATCGACGTTTTTCTTTAAAATTCGTCGTAAGTGCCTATATGAAAGCTTCTGGAGGAAGCATGACCGAAAAAACGACGACATTACCAGCCAAGAAAAAAGGCTCCGACGTCAAAAAAGACGCCTCTTATTCAGGTAATTTGAGCCTGTCTGTAGCGCTGTCGCCCGAACAGGGTCTGAACCGTTATTTGTCTGAAGTCCGCAAATTTCCAATGCTTGAAAAAGATGAGGAGTTTATTCTCGCCAAACGCTGGCGCGAGGACGGTGACACCGAAGCCGCTGAACGTATGGTAACATCACATCTTCGTTTGGTTGCCAAAATCGCCATGGGCTATCGTGGCTACGGCTTACCTATTGGCGAAGTCATTTCCGAAGGCAATGTCGGGCTCATGCAGGCTGTCAAAAAGTTTGATCCCGATAAAGGGTTTCGTTTGTCGACTTATGCGATGTGGTGGATACGCGCCGCTATTCAGGAATATGTGCTCCGTTCATGGTCGCTCGTTAAAATGGGAACCACCGCGGCACAAAAGAAACTCTTTTTCAATCTGCGTCGCTTGAAAGGCGAGATGAAAGCCATCGATGATGGTGAACTTTCACCGGATCATGTTGAAAAAATTGCAACGCGTCTCAATGTCAAAGAAGACGAAGTCCGATCGATGAACCGACGTATGTCCCATGGCGGGGACGCGTCTTTGAACGTCACCATAGGCGGTGATGACGGAACTGCTGAATGGCAGGACTGGCTTGAGGACGATAGCGAAAGTCAGGAAGCTCAGCTGGGTAAGTCCCAGGAATATGATGCCCGGATGGAATTGTTGCAGGAAGCCATGTCTGATTTAAACGATCGCGAGCGGCATATTATTGCCGAACGCCGCTTGTCTGATTCACCGAAGACGCTTGAAGAGCTCGCCGAGGTTTATAGCGTCAGTCGCGAACGTATTCGTCAAATTGAAGCGCGCGCTTTTGAAAAATTACAGGAAGCGATGCTTGCCGCCGCTGGGAAAACGGGCCTGATTGAAGGTTAATGCTTAGGCGAATTGGGGCGCGATCTTGAGATTGCGTACCCAGCCCAGCTTTTCATATATAAGTAAAATCGTCCCGTTATAATCAACGACACGGTTCCAAAATCCTTTACGAGGCAAATGCAAAGCGCTTTGCGGGTCTTCATGGTGATGATCATGAAACGCTTCCCCGCCTGTCAGCATCGCCATCGCATAATCTGCCCATTTCGGCGTCTTTAAATGACCGAGTACATTGATCCCGTAGACCGTGGCATGAAACTGAATAGCGCGGCCTATAATAAAGCAAATATGCAAAAACGCAGTCAGCATGAGCGATCCACCTAGTGCCCAGACCAAAGCGTATATAATCGCGGGTACAACAAAATGAATAACAATAGAGAGCTCATGATAAAATCGGTCCATCCAGACAACGATGGGTTTCGCCTTGAGCCACATGGCCATTGGACGCGCCATATCTTTTTCATCTCGCCAGATAATCCATCCCACCCAGGCCCAAAACTTACCTTCCGCCGGGTTATGTGGATCACCCGGACGATCCGCAAAACGGTGATGCTGGCTATGATAATTGACCCAGTCCTGCACTTTACCCTGCATGGCAATCATCAGATTGATCATGGTCAAAATCTGAGCCGGCGCGGTTAGCTCACCCGCTTTATGCTGCATGATCCGGTGCAATGGTCCAATCCCCGCATTGCAAACGAAAATTGAGCCCGCCACCATAGCCATTCCAATTGGAATATAGGTCCAGCTGAGATCGGAATTTTTAAAAATAACCCCCAAAGTGATCAGCAAAACCAGGGCTATCAGTCCAATCCCGGGATAAAGAAACGCCGAAAAAAGGCTTCCAAAACTAAAAGTTTTCCAGGACTTCGGAATAGATACGGATCGCGGTGTCATAGAAACACGATAAGACCTACGAAATATTTGAAAAGTAATTTTTCGAATTATATTCTGCGACGAAATCGCACCGGAATGTCGGTTTCGGGTCGCAATGTGACGGTCATTTTTGGATTTGGAAAACAATCAGCCGGCACATCTATTTCAAATTCTCTGACGATATTACAAAGAACCATCAACGCTTCCATCATCGCAAAGGCCGCGCCAACGCAAATGCGTGGCCCCGCGCCAAAAGGCATAAAAGCTGCACCTTTTTTAGACAGGGTCGGGCTTCGTATAAAACGATCAGGATCAAAGACATTCGGTTCGTCCCACAATCTATCTGTACGGTGCATGATATAATTGTTCAGGATAAGAATATCCCTGGGTGACATTATCCGCCCTAATAACTCGGTTTCTTCCTGGCATTCTCGAATTAAGATTGGCGCGGGCGGAAACAAACGTAAAGTCTCGTTGACGACAGCTCGACAAAATTCCAGTTGCTGTAAATCCGAATAGACTATTTTTCGCTCCCCTATTTTGTCGTCAATCTCAGCCCGGGCTTTCTGAAAACTATTCGGGTCTTTGGCCAATAGATAAAATGCCCAGGTCAGCGTAAGGGCCGTTGTTTCGTGCCCTGCAATGAAAAACCCGATTAGATTATCACGCCGCTCTCTGTGTGTCAGCGCCTCCCCGGTATGCGGATCTGTGGTCCCTATCAGCAAACCAATCAGATCATCGCCAGGATTGTCAGGATCTCGGCTATCCAGCAATTGATTAGCCGCGGTTTTCAATCGCCTAAGGGCGATCATACCACCGGGTAAAATCGGCCTGGGGACCCATCGCGGCCACGGCAATAGATCGTCTGGCCGTAAAGTCCCTGCCGAAGTTACAACTTTGCGGGTCGCCCGCCTGAGCTTCTCTCCATCGACGCCTTTTGGATCCCCCAGCAAAGCTTTAGACAAAACATCAAAGGTTAGATCAGCCATCAACTGATTGAGTTCATAGGTTTGGTCCGAAGAGAATTTATCAGTATATTGACCAACCACACTTGAAATCATTGGCGCCAGATTTTCCATATATTTGGGGCGAAATATTGGAGCAACACCGCGCCTTTGCTTTTTCCACTGGTCGCCTTTTACTCGCAGCAATCCTTCTTTGGTGGCCGCACTCAGTATCCGGCTATCGATTGGAGCTTTTTCAAACTTGCGAGCCTCAGTTCCTAAAACTGTTAACATGCCCTCGGGATCGGAAACCACATGGGTTTTATACCCAAATGTTGGAAGGCTCACGATTGGCTGGCGGTAGGCTAGCGGACCAAACCCTTCGAGCGGGTTTTTCAAAAACTTATAAGTCGACTTGACGAAATTTTCATCGCCCTTCAATGGCTCCGCATGGGGCGCAACAAATTTCGACCTTTCATCCGAATGTGTCAAATCACTCACGCCCTTTCTTAGCAAACATTCTCCGTCGATCCACGCTGCGAAACGCCGCATCTGCGACAAGCTGTTTCCATATTTTTTACTTATTGCATCAAACGTCTGTTGACCCTGAACTCAGAGGCTTTACTCTAAGGTCATGGCACAGGATTTAATGAATTACGAACAGATGACGCAACTCGCTTTGCGCAGCGTAGTTCGTGATGCTATTCGTCGTGTTATTCGCGAGGATGGATTACCAGGCGCTCACCATTTTTATATAACATTCCTAACCCGCTTTCCCGGGGCGGAAATTGATGCGGGGCTGGCAAAAAAGTACCCGGAAGAAATTACCATTGTATTGGAACATCAATTCTGGGACCTGGTGGCCAATGAAGAAGACTTCGAAGTGACTTTAAAATTTGGTGGCGTCCCCAAATATTTGCGGGTTCCATATGTGGCTATCACCCGTTTCCACGATCCAAGTGTCGGGTTTGCCTTACAATTTGAAGCGCCAAAAGAAATGGAAGGTACACCTCAAAAACCAAATTTAGCCCGGCTTGAACCGGTTACCGAAACGGTCGAAGAAGAGCCCAAACCCGCCCCCAAAAAGAAAAAAAAGGCTCCAGCTAAGAAAGCCAAAGCGAAGCCTAAATCCAAACAGGACGCGCCTAAAGACGAAGACGATGATAACGTTGTTAGTCTGGACGCGTTTCGAAAAAAATAATCATCTAGATTCGAGGTTTATCCATGGCTAAGACCCGCACCGAGTCCGACAGCTTTGGCAAATTAAAAGTGCCGGCCGACAAATATTATGGCGCTCAAACCGCCAGAAGTCTGATTAACTTCCCGATCGGAGACGAAACCATGGCGCCGGCCATGATCCGAGCCCTGGGTATCGTTAAATATTGCGCGGCCCAAACAAATAAACAGCTCAAAAATCTGGAACCTAAGCTCGCAACGGCTATATGCCGGGCGGCCAAAGAGGTGGCTGACGGAAAGCTGGATGATCATTTTCCATTATCCGTGTGGCAAACCGGCTCCGGAACGCAATCCAATATGAATACGAATGAAGTGATTGCCAATCGCGCCATCGAAATATTAGGCGGTGAAATCGGATCCAAAAATCCGGTACATCCCAATGATCACGTTAATCGATCTCAAAGCTCCAATGACACATTTCCAACGGCGATGCACATTGCCGCTGTCGAGGAGATCACTCATAGACTGATCCCTGCCCTTGAAAAACTCCACAAAGCTTTGGACGACAAATCCAAAGAGTTTTCAAAAATAATTAAAATCGGCCGCACACATACCCAGGACGCGACGCCTGTTACTTTGGGCCAGGAATTTTCAGGTTACGCAGCCCAGGTTAAGAACGGGATTGCGCGTGTCAAAAACAGTTTGAAAGAGCTTTATCCGCTGGCGCAAGGCGGCACAGCCGTCGGGACAGGTCTCAATGCTAAACCGGCTTTTGCCTCAACTTTTGCGGCCGAAGTGACCAAATTTACGAAACTGCCTTTTTCATCTGCCCGTAATAAATTTGAAGCCCTGGCCGCGCATGACGCCTATGTGTCCGCCCATGGCGCTATTAACACGGTCGCGGCAAGCCTGTTTAAAATTGCCAATGACATTCGGTTTCTCGGATCCGGCCCCCGGTCTGGACTAGGCGAAATATCTCTTCCTGAAAACGAACCCGGGTCTTCGATCATGCCGGGCAAAGTCAATCCGACTCAATGCGAAGCCCTGACCATGGTTTGTACTCAGATCATGGGAAATCACGCCACAATGACTGTGGCGGGCTCTCAAGGTCATTTTGAGCTAAATGTCTACAAGCCGGTTATGGCCTATAACATGCTACAATCCATCCAGTTAATGACCGATTGCTGCCACGCCTTTACCGACAAATGCGTGACGGGCATCAAAGCCAATGAAGACCGCATCGAAGATCTATTATCCCGCTCATTGATGTTAGTGACGGCTCTGGCGCCGAAGATCGGATATGATAATGCGACTAAGGTCGCGAAAATGGCTCATAAACGCGGCACGACATTACGAGAAGAAGCCGTTCGATTAGGTTTTGTCACGGCAGACGAATTCGATAAAATCGTCCGGCCCGAAAAAATGATCCGCCCACAATAGGTGTCTTCTGTCTTCACGTGAAAAACGATCTATGTCGCTACATGGTCATCGGACCTCAATAGCTCTTGAAACCGAATTCTGGTCGGTCATTGATCGTGAGATTGATCACCGCGATATGTCCTTAGCGGCCTTTATTGCCCTGATAGACGATGAACGCGTATTATCAAAAAGCGAATATGGACTTGCCAGCTATCTTCGCGTTTGGGTGGTCAAGAAACTGATAAATAATCAAGCAATAGGCTCGACAGGCGCATGACAGCTTGACCCGTCTTCGGCCTGCTCTTCAGCCTCTTTGAAAAACGCATCAAGATCGTCGTCAGATTTTTCATCTTGTTTAGGTTTATCCGAACTTTGACTATTGTCTTCTTGTTGGCTTCTTTCCTGTTCCGGCGTCTGACTAAATGCTGGCGGATAAACCCCTAACGAAAACCCAATGATTGCAAGGACAAAAAAATAGCGCATAGGAGCCCTATACGCTATTTTACGGATTGTGTCCAAAAGCCGGTTATTCCGTGGTGATCGTTTCCTCGGCTTCCATAACAATAACACCGTCAGAGGAGACATTGGCTGGCGCAACCGATTTGTCTGTCGTTTTTCCAAATGCCCCGGATTTACCAGCATTAACGGGAATACTATGGGCTCGGCGCCAAACCTGACCATCTTCAAGTTCAATCGTCGTGACAAAATTCAAGGCCTGAGGGCTCTTGGATTGGGTCGAAAACTGGACGTCAATATCGCCCCGTTTCTGGGCAATATTTTCAAATCTGTGCTGCCGGATATCGTCAAACAATCTGATGTCTGGACTATTAGACACTGTAACAGTCATTTTACTGTTGGGATGCTCATTGATGAAAGAAACGCGGATATTTTCAATAGAACCGGGGGTCGATTGGCCACTATAGTTATGAACCATGCGGACGGCTGCGCCCGGTTTTGCGTAAGAACTATCAATTGGAGCAATGACGGCTTCGGATTTATCCACGACGTTGTTTTCTGCCGTCATATTACTGGTGCAGGCCGTGGAGATTGCGCAGGCTGTTCCTATGATCAAAAAGAACTTTAGCGGACGAATAGACTTATACATAACGATCTCCACTTATTAATTTACACTAAAATCGTAACAGGCATCACCAGGTGTGACCCCCGTCGATCCCACATTATTCCAATCATGGGCATCAATTGAGTAGTCCCCGGCTTGCAAAGTTCCGGTAAATGTATCGGAATCTGCTGTGCCTGCATCAGCTTTGGCAACCTGCGACCCTGCCTGAAACAAATAAAAATCCGGGTCCCGCCCCGTTGCTCCCGACTTTCGTGTCATTGTAATCGTATAAGACCCTGAGGTTGGAATATTCAGCTTCAAGAAAGCTCGATTACCTAATTTGTTGTAATTTCCCTGATCATCCACCGAGCAAATTTCGACAGCGCCACCGCCAACTGTGACAGTTTTGTAGACTGGAAGCGAAGACAATACAGTGCCATTATTCGTTTCGCCAGCCCCGTATTCGTCAGTCCCGCTGATGCTTTGAGCTGCAGAAATTGCATCGATATCCGTAGCGCTGCCTGCTTGCTGAGATTTGAGCTCATTGAGAAACAGAAAAATAGATGTAAATGCCGGAGACCCTGTATAACTGGTAGCTGTCAAGGTCTCATAAATTGGCCCCAAACCAAGCGATAGATTATCTGCGCCATCTGCCGCACTGTCGTAAACGTCATAGATAATAGATTGGGCTGACCCTTCATTATACCAACCGGCTGTCGAGTGCGTGTTTGACTCGACACTAAAATTAAAACCGGAACCTTGTCCTGCGCCCAGACTGTCGCGATACACAGGGTCATCTAATATCATCCCTGACAAGGCATTACCCCATCCTTCACCCATGGCAACGCGCATATCCAGACGATTGGAAAGACTGTGCCCGCCCCCAACAGAATCGGAGCGCGACATGCGATCTTCGAAATAATGTCCCCACTCGTGAACCACGACATGACGGTCATATTCATCCGTGTCATTATTAGCGTCACCCAGAATGTAAACATTGCCGGATGTTCCATTACCAATATAGGAACTTGTACCAATTCGTCCTGCGGCCAAGTCAGCCGCAGAACCGTTTCCACCCGACGTATTGCTTGTACTCCAACGAAACTCCATAGCCGGAAAATTCACAGTAGAATCTACAGCAACGAATTTCTGAATGGCTGTATAAATCGGATCCATAATCGCGAAAGGTGCGGCAACCCGACTCGATGTATAATCGCTGCCGCCCCACCCAGACGCGGCATTTAAATCTCGGGTTGAATTGGCAGCACCAGAAGATGTCAACCCACCTTGCATAGCATAAACATTGTGGTTGTTTGTATTATCTGTAACCTTGACATCCCAACTCGCAGTCCCAGTTTGAACGAGTTCGGATTTCACACGAATTCTGACATCTGTGTTAAGATCTACATTTACACTATAATTTCCAGATGCATCCGTTTGAGTGGTATCCAATACCGCGTCTGATCCATCCAGTGCTTCAACTGTCGCCCCGCGCACAGGTCGTTGCGAAGTATTTGCATAATCTAATCCATTGGTAACATTGCTATGTGGAACAAAGTCAAAGGTAACATTTCCGGATATCGTCACTTTAGCACCGGCAGCCGCCACCGTAACGGTTAAAACATCCTGCCCAGAATTTCCAGCTGCATCTTCCGCTGTCGCGGTACATGTCACCGTCAATTCAACATTTGTCGCTGGAGCCGTGAAAGTATTATTCGCAAAAGACCCTCCATTATCGCAAGTAACGTTTGGCCCAACCGTAACACCTCGATCATCTGTGGCCGACAATACTGATGAACCTGTTCCTTCAGAGGCAACAGTTAAAGTCGTCGGATTAAACGATACGAGAGGCGCTAAAACATCCGGGGCCGGCGTCACTTGAACCGTTAACGTTGCCGTTCCGATATTGCCTGCGGCATCCTCTGCCGTACCGGTACAGGTCACCGTGGTATCAACCGATACATCCGGCGCGGTGAACTGGTTGTTGAAAAAATCCCCACCATTGTCACAAGTCGCCGTTGGCCCTGTTGTTACACCAACATTGTCGGTCGCCGTTAAATTGATGTTGACGAGTTCGCCTCCCATCGCATTTGCCGTTGATGGATCAAATGTGACGACTGGGGCTTCTGAATCGATAGGAACGCCCGTTACGTCAACCGTTAATGTCGCGCTGCCTTGGTTGCCTGCTGCGTCAGACGCTGTTGCTGTACAGGTAACAGTAACATCAGTTTCTGTCGTCGGTGCTGTAAATGTACTTCCTGAAAAACTTCCTCCATTATCGCAGGAAACATTGGGTCCGGAAGTTACGCCAACATTATCAGACGCACTAACGGTCGATGTGCCGGTCTGCCCCGAATCGACAGAAAGCGTTGTGGGGCTGAAAGATACGGTTGGCGCCGTCGTATCGGCCGGAGGCGGAGGTGGAGGCGTAACCGTTCCTCCACCGCCACCGCCACCGCCGCCACAAGCGGCAAGAATAGCAGCGGATAAGGCTGTTACGGAAAGTTTGGATATTCTAGTCATGGACGTCCACCCGATAGCGATTTTGATCAAAAATTCGAATTCAAACCCTACTTGCCAGATTGATCCTTAAGCAAGCGTGTACGACAGTTTAATTTCGCGTTCATATATCACAATTCCGTGTAACATGTTTAATAAAACGCAGCATGAACAAAAGGAAAACAATGGCCAAATCAATAATTGCTCATTAAGAACAGCCCATGTCCCGACCCGACTCGCTAGATCCAACGCCAAAACCGGCTGACCCTCGCCCGCTTTCCCAGCAGGCCATGCCTCAGCGCGCCGTTGGCGAAGCGGAATATATGCGAACCCTCAATCCGGAGCAAAAAGAGGCCGTTCTAGCCGTGGATGGTCCAGTTCTGGTCCTCGCGGGAGCCGGCACAGGTAAAACCCGGGTTTTGACAACGCGTCTGGCTCACATTTTGGATAATGGTCTGGCCTATCCGTCTCAGATTTTGTCCGTCACGTTCACGAATAAAGCGGCGCGGGAGATGCGCGAACGAGTTGGCGATTTGATTGGTCATGCGGTTGAAGGCCTCCCCTGGCTTGGTACTTTTCATTCAATTGCCGCCAAAATATTGCGAATCCATGCCGAAATCGTCGGATTAAAATCATCTTTTACAATCCTCGACACCGATGATCAGATTAGATTACTTAAACAGATCATTCGAGCCGAAAACATCGACGAAAAGCGTTGGACGGCCCGATATTTAGCAACCTTAATCGACAGCTGGAAGAACAAGGGACTAACACCCGACAAACTGACCGCAAAAGACAGCTTTAAATTTGCGGATGGCAAAGGGGCAGCCCTGTACAAAACCTATCAAGAACGCTTGAAGGTCTTGAACGCTTGCGATTTTGGCGACCTTTTGCTCCACAATCTGACTATTTTCATGAATGAGCCAGATATCCTGAAGCGCTATCACCAGAAATTCAGATATCTGTTGGTCGACGAGTATCAGGATACGAATGTCTGCCAGTATTTATGGCTGAGACTTCTGGCCCAAGGGTCGCAAAATTTATGCGTGGTCGGCGACGATGATCAATCCATTTATGGATGGCGCGGCGCCGAGGTCGATAATATTCTACGCTTCGAAAAAGACTTTCCCGGTGCCAAAGTGGTCCGGCTTGAACGAAATTATCGATCAACATCACATATTCTCGGGGCGGCATCTGGCTTGATCTCTGCTAATCAGGATCGACTTGGGAAAACCCTTTGGACCGAACAAAAAGGCGGCGATCCCGTTACCGTAACAGGTGTCTGGGACGCGCCAGCAGAAGCACGACTGATTTCGACCGAGATCGAAAACTTCAAAAGCAAAGGCGGACGCTATTCCGATATTGCCATTCTTGTGCGGGCTTCCCGCCAGATGCGCAGTTTTGAGGAACGGTTCATTGCGCTGGGTCTGCCCTACCGGGTCATTGGTGGACCGCGCTTTTTCGAACGCCAGGAAATACGTGACGCACATGCCTATCTGAGGCTGATTTTATCGGACACTGATGACCTTGCCTTTGAACGCATCGTCAACGTACCCAAGCGCGGCATTGGTCAAACCTCGGTTCAAAAGCTGCAGATCGCGGCGCGGTCTATGAATAAAAGCCTGGAAGCGGCGACCCGAGAACTGGTCAAAACGGACGAAATTCGCGGCAAAGCCCGCACCTCTCTTCGCGCTTTTATAGCCGACATTGATCGTTGGCGACAGGAAGCCAAGCTTCGCAAACATACAGAACTCGCAGAACATATCCTTGACGAATCCGGATACACACAAATGTGGCGGGACAATAAAGATGCGAAGTCCGCAGGACGGCTTGAGAACCTCAAAGAACTTATTCAAGCCATGTCAGAATTTGATACGCTCGCCGCCTATATGGAACATGTCAGCCTGGTTCTGGATGTAGAAGCCGGACCTCAGGAAGACGAGATCAGCCTGATGACCCTGCATGCCGCCAAGGGCCTGGAGTTTCCCTTGGTATTTCTCCCGGGCTGGGAAGAAGGTATTTTCCCGTCTCAAAAATCCTTGGATGAAAACGGTATGGCCGGGCTCGAGGAAGAACGGCGTCTGGCCTATGTCGGGATCACCCGCGCACGAGAACAGGCAAAAATATTCTTTGCCGCCAACCGACAGGTCTATGGGTCCTGGCAATCCAGTATCCCTTCGCGGTTCATTGATGAGCTGCCCCCGCAACATGTGGAAGCTCAATCCGACACGGGATATTATCAACAATCCAAATATGACAATTCGTTTGGCTCGGAGTTTTCCGATAGCTTCGTTCGCGAAAGGCAGTCGCCGGGTTGGCAAAGATATCAGCAAAACAAGTCAAAACCGCCGACCATTGAGGGACGAGTATCTCGCAAAACGCCCAAAAATCAAGGCTCCAATTTTAGTGTCGGTGAACGTATTTTTCATCAAAAATTCGGCTATGGTATTATTCGCTCTGCAGATGGGAACAAGCTGACGGTGGCTTTTGAAAAAGCCGGGGAAAAGAAGGTCTTAGACGGCTTTGTTGAGAAGGTTTAACACAATGTTTCAACGTATTTTTTTGGCATTTTGTTTAGCTGTCGGACTAAGCGCCTGCGCGTCAAATCCGACCAAATTCAAAATCCACTCAGTCGACTCGCTTGTATCCAGTGAGATTGGAAAGCCTGATTTCCGGGGATTGGAATTTTTGGCAGACCCAATTCCGGGAAAACTAAAAAACCGTATCAATATATTTTACCTGCACGGGATTGGCTGGACAGAAGACCCCGAAGCTGATCCGCTTGGCAATAACTTTTTGACGGGGATAGCCAAGGCCTATGGAATTAGCGTTGAGGGTCAGATCGTGGCCAGCCCATGTGGAGACACAATCCATGAAGGCGATGACCATAACAGCAACCATATTTATGTGACGCCTGGCCCCACACCGACTGTATTTGAAACGGCTATTCCGGGCGCTCAACTTGTCCTGGATCGACTCGTCTGTATGGATAAACAAACCCTGGAAGTCGACCAGGCCCTGGAATTCGTTGTCTACCGGATTTTCTGGGATGATATTTTCTGGAACCGACTGCAATTTCCGCATGTCGGGCAAGATGACAGCCGTGGATCGTCCATGGCCTTTGCCGAACTCCGCCGCAAATATAATCGCCGCCTAAAAGACGATCTGGTCAATTACGGCTTCTCAGATGCGGTCATGTATCTCGGCCCCGCAGGTCGTGAAATTCGTAATGCCATTCGCGGCGCAATGTGTAGCGCTCAACTTGACGCTGCTGGATATCTTTTCGAAAAACAAGGCGAAGACACGTCCTATATTACGGCCTGCCAAACAGCCACTAATACGACGGTTCAGGCCAACCAATTTGCTTTTGTTACCGAGAGCCTCGGAAGCAAAATTGCGTATGATGTCATGCGGGAATCGATCACTGACGGCCGCGATACAATTCTGGATGACATGATTTCAGGCAGCGAAATCTACATGCTCGCCAATCAGCTTGCCTTGCTTTCTCTCAGTGATTTGACAAGATCACCTAAGCCAAAGGCCCTCCCAGACCCCACGAAAAGGCGGCCAAAAATCGTGGCTATGTCCGAGATCAACGATTTTTTGACCTATGAAATTAATCCGTTTTTCAAACAGCTATGGGAATTGCAACATCAGGCGGACACCAGCGAACGCGCCGTTTATGATCAAGCCGCCCGCGAACAGATCGCGAAAAACCTGGGATTTGATTTTGTTGACCTTAGACTTGAATTTGCCGACCCAATTATTCCGTTCGTCAAGGAATTCGTCGATCCATTGCAGGCGCATTTGGAACATGCCGGGGAACCGGAACTCATGATGTTTATGCTTTGCGGCGTGAAAAACGGCGAACTGAATGACGAAGGCTGCCTGGCCGAAGACTTAAATCCGTCGTGACCAAATTAATCCCATATGCGGTTATAATACGCGGTAATCAGCAAACAATTTTTGAGCTATCGGATGAATTTGGCTTTGATGGCCCAATGACCGCTCAGGCCATATCCATTTTTGAAGATGGATTTGACAGTTTTCACCTGCAGGCTTTGTATGAAACAGAAATCGAAGCTCAAACGGCTTTGAACGCGATTGAAATTCCCAGAACATGCGAAGCCTTTATCACCCAATTGCCCGATGAAGACTGGGTCAGTAAAAGCCAACAAGGCCTGCCCCCCGTTTTTGCCAATCGTTTTTGCGTCTACGGGGCTCACAGCCTAACCGACATCCCCCATAATTTTGAGCACCCCATTCAAATTGAGGCTGGACCGGCTTTCGGGACCGGCCATCACGGAACCACTAAAGGCTGTTTGCTTTTGTTTGATGAATTGCTGACAGACGGCTTTAAACCGGCAACAACATTAGACCTGGGTTGCGGCGCTGGAACTCTGGCTATTGCCGCAGCTATGGCTTTAAAAACCAATGTTCTGGCAACAGATATTGATCAGGATGCTGTAGATGTCGCACTCAGCAATGCTGCGATAAATTCGGTCCATGAATTTGTTACCGCTCATAGAGTGGATGGATTTGAAGACCCCTTATTCCACAACCAAAATTATGATCTGATTTTTGCCAATATTCTGGCCGGACCGTTAATGGGCCTTGCACCTGATATCAGTCACCACCTGGCCCCGTCTGGAAAGGTTATTTTATCTGGCATTTTGGACGAACAGGCTGATCAGGTTAAAGCCGCGTTTGAAGCCGAAAACCTGGACATAAAAAAAGGCCCATCCCTTGAAGGTTGGACCTCATTATTAGGAACTAAGCTTTAGCTTAGAGTGCGCGGTTTTCGCGACGAGCCCGACGCTGATTGCGACGTTGAAACAGGCTATGTTGCGCTGTGTCACCGATCATCAATCCCCGCTTTGGGGCTCCAACGCGGATAGCTGGCACACTTTCCGGATTGAAATGTTTACTCATTGTGATCTCCTCTTCACTGATCGAGGCCTATGTAAGACCGACCGGTAAAAAAGGAACAGACGAGAACGCCATGATAGATATGCAAAAATGCATACACCTAATTAGTTGTTTTTAAACAAATGCTTTGACTTCATGACCCGGCAGGATTAAAGCGGCGAAAATCAAGACGAGGCATTATGGCATCCAGTCACGGATACCCGTTTGAGAAAAGACATTGTCTTTCAATCGCCGACTTTCACCGGCCCGATATCGAATCTCTATTATCTCTCGGTGAGCATTACCTTGATCTGTCTGTACAAAAATCATCGGAACGGTCTGTTTTAGCTGGGAAAACACTGGTTAATCTGTTTTTTGAAAACTCCACCCGAACACAAAAATCCTTTGAACTTGCCGGACGACGCCTGGGCGCAGACGTGATCAATATGAATGTCGCCAATTCATCGGTTAAAAAAGGCGAAACACTCCTCGATACAGCCGCAACCCTGAATGCAATGAACCCGGATATTCTTGTCGTTCGCCATGGGGCTTCGGGCGCGCCGGCCTTATTGTCTCAAAAGGTCGAATGTTCAGTTATCAACGCTGGCGATGGCATGCATGAGCATCCCACACAGGCCTTGCTCGACGCTTTGACCCTGCGACAGGCATTCAATGGGGACTTTGGCGGTATCAGGATTGCAATTTGCGGTGACATTGCGCATTCACGCGTCGCACGTTCAAATGTCCAGCTCTTAAATATGCTGGGCTGTGATGTCCGCTTGGTCGGACCGCCAACGCTAATTCCATCAAATGCCGATCGATGGGGCGCTGACGTCTTTCATGATATGGAAACTGGTCTTGCAGGTTGCGATGTCGTCATGATGCTTCGGCTCCAACTTGAACGTATGAACGGCGCTTTTGTCCCATCAAAACGCGAATATTTTCACTTTTATGGCCTGGACCGAACTAAGCTCGGTTTTGCAAAACCAGGGGCCCTGGTCATGCATCCGGGGCCGATGAACCGGGGCGTTGAGATCAGTTCCGATATTGCCGATGACCCTGATATCAGCCTGATCACGCAACAGGTCGAAACCGGCGTCGCCATGCGCATGGGGATATTGCACGCATTATCCGACGCACAGGACGGTATCGCATGACGACTTTAACCCTCACAAACGCGCGGATTATTGATCCTGAAACGGGCCGCGACGAGCCCGGACATATCCTTATCGATGGCGGACAAATTTCCGGCATTGGCCCCGCTATATCACCTCAAGGCGACATTCTTGATGTCAAAGGCGCTATTGCAGCGCCAGGCCTTATAGACATGCGCGTATTAACCGGTGAACCCGGGGCCGAGAACCGGGAATCCATAGCCAGTGCTGCTCAAGCAGCTGCAATTGGCGGGGTTACGTCGATCGTGATCATGCCCGATACCAATCCGGTAATTGATGATATGTCTTTGGTTGAGTATATACAAAACCGTGGTCGGGAAACTGACATTTCAGTCCTGGTCGCGGGAGCACTGACCAAAAAACTCGACGGCAAAACGCTAACCGAAATCGGCATGATGAGCGAACGCGGCGCGGTCATGTTCTCAAATGGGGCAACCCCGATCGCAGACAGTCTGATCATGCGCCGAATTCTGTCCTATAGCGCCCGTTTTAACGCATTAGTGTCTAACCGCTGTAAAGACCCGGCATTGACCAATGGCGCTTGCGCTCATGAAAGCGACTTTTCTTCACGATTAGGCCTGAATGGTTCTCCCAGCACCGCAGAACGCATCATGGTGGAACGCGACATAGCTTTGGCTGAATTGACGGGCGGTCGTTTGTTGATCGACATGATTTCATCTGAAGACGCCGTCAATGCGATCCGAAATGCCAAGCGTCGGGATATAGAAATCGCAAGTTCGGTCAGCATTAATCATCTATGCCTGAATGAGATCGATATTGGTGACTACCGCACCTTTGCCAAGCTGGATCCGCCGCTCAGAGAAGAAACAGATCGGTTGGCTTTGCTCGATGCCGTAAATGACGGCACGATTGACGTCGTTGTCTCGGCTCATGACCCGAGGCCGGCAGGCGAAAAACGCCTACCCTTTGCCGAAGCGTCTCCGGGCGCGGTCGGGTTGGAACTTTTGCTGGCAGCCGGGCTGTCTCAAGTGGCCGATGACAAATTGGATCTTATGGCATTTTTGAAAACGGTCACAATTAATCCAGCGACACTTCTTGATCTCCCCTCCGGCAGGTTACAAGAGGGCGCACCAGCCGACATTGTCATCTTTGACCCGTCAAAACCCTGGGTCTGCAATAGCGACACATTATCGTCGAAATCCAATAATACGCCCTTTGATACAAGACGGATGACAGGCAAGGTTATGGCAACACTTTCGGCTGGCAAACTGGTTCACAACTCGTTTAGTGAATAAACCCACAACCACAAAGTGACTAATACCTATTTTTTGGTTTGAACTCCCGCAAAAGTTTAGGTATGACCCGATTAACTGGGGTGCGGGAGAATTCAAAACCAGTCTAATTCATTAGTTTTTCATGGATCAAAACATTTTGATTTGAAGAACACATGCGTTTGTGGAGAATTCGCCCAATATATTGAACTTGACGCTGAGAGAGGGAAATCAGCCAATGGAGCTTCAACTTTTGTCCTTATCCATGTTGATAGGGTATATTGTAGGGTCTTTACCCTTTGGCCTGGCCCTCACTTATCTGGCGGGTCAAGGCGATATTCGTGAAATCGGTTCTGGAAATATTGGGGCAACGAATGTCCTGAGAACTGGCCGTAAAGATCTGGCCGCCCTGACGTTGTTATTAGACGCCGGTAAAGCGGCTTTGGCCGTAGGCCTGGTTTATTGGGCGGTTCAAGACCCATATTGTTATTGGGCCGGGTTCGCGGCCATATTGGGGCATTGCTTTCCCATTTGGCTCGGCTTCAAAGGCGGCAAAGGCGTCTCTTCATTTTTTGGTGTTATTTTCGCTATTGCCTGGAAAATCGGCATAATTGCAGCAGCGACCTGGTTAATAGTGGCCTTCATCACCCGATATTCTTCCCTGGCGGCACTCCTCGCCGTCATCGCTACGCCCATCGTTGCTTATTTTTTGGCAGACAAAGATATCGCTATTGTGGCTGCCGCCATCGCCTTGGTTATCATCATTCGGCATCATGAAAATATTGGCCGCCTGGTAAAAGGCACAGAATCAAAAATTGGTAAAAAGGCGAGCGAAGCTGCCTGAGTTAGATTATAAAGACCGAAGAGACTGGCTACGCTTGATCCGCACGCCGACCATCGGGCCGGTCGCCTTTCAAACCTTATTAAAAAGATATCAGACTGCAAGCGCAGCCATAGAGGCTTTGCCGGAAATACGCGCGGGTAAAAATTTGAACATTCCGCTGGCAGAGGAAATCGAAGCCGAACTCGAACAATATGATCAATTGGGAATAGATATTCTTGCAGCCTGCGAAGACAAATATCCGCAATTATTGGCCCGTATTGAACCCCCTCCACCGATCATAGCCGCCTGGGGACAGATAGACCTGCTGAATACGCCTTGCGTGTCGATTGTGGGATCGCGAAACGCCTCAGCGATCGGACAGCGTTTCGCGCGGCAGATAGCGACCGAACTTGGCGAAGCGGGTATTACCATTGTATCAGGCCTGGCCCGGGGCATCGACACGGCAGCGCATTGGGGCTCCATAGACTCTGGCACAATGGCCGTGCTGGGCGGCGGGATTGATCATATATATCCTCGTCAAAATCACGACTTGTTTGACGAGATAAAACAAAAGGGCGTTCTGATTTCAGAAAGTCCGCTAGGCTACCGCGCCCAGGCCAAAGACTTCCCGAGACGCAACCGAATTATCTCTGGTTTGTCAAAAGCCGTTGTCGTGATCGAAGCCGCTGAACGTTCGGGAACTTTGATAACCGCGCGCTACGCCTTGGAACAAAATCGCGAAGTTATGGCGGCCCCTGGCTCACCTCTTGATCCCAGAACCAAAGGCTGCAACCGACTGATCCGTCAGGGCGCCCACCTGATAGAAAACACGCAGAATATACTCGATATTTTGAATTCGCTTTCCACCCTTGAATGGCAAGATCCGCCCACACCCTACGAAAGCCGGGACGATCAAAAGCAATTGGAAACATCCCAAATTGATGACGCCAAAGATCAAATTCTCGGCGTATTGTCCCCAAGCCCGACATCTCGGGATGAGATCATTCGCGCCGCAAAGCTGGATATATCACTCGCCAGCGCTGCACTTTTAGAATTGGAACTCAACGGTGAGATTGTCGTCGAACCAGACGGAAAAATTGCGCGTTGACGGCGCGACGATTAATCAAAAATTTGCAACAGCTGAACCTCTTTTAAGAAGTATTGTTGACAATCGAAATCTCTTCCGCCACATGTGCGCCACTTTTTCCAACGGATCAGAACCCATACTATGAACTTAGTTATTGTTGAGTCGCCGGCCAAGGCCAAGACGATCGAGAAATATTTAGGCAAAGATTACAAAGTCTTAGCGAGCTTTGGTCACATTCGAGACCTGCCATCCAAAAACGGCTCTGTCGATCCTGAAGCGGATTTCGCCATGACATGGGCGGTCGATACAAAATCGAAATCCCGCATCAAAGATATCGAAACGGCATTGAAATCGTCCGATAAACTGATCCTCGCGACTGACCCGGACCGTGAAGGCGAAGCCATTTCCTGGCACTTACTTGAAGTCTTGAATAAGAAAAAAGCTCTCAAAGATAAGACCATTGAACGGGTCGTTTTCAACGCAATCACCAAATCTTCGGTGACAGAAGCCATCGCGGCGCCCCGCCAACTCGACATGGAATTGGTCGAAGCTTATCTGGCGCGCCGGGCTCTGGACTATCTGGTTGGATTTACATTATCGCCGGTCCTTTGGCGAAAATTGCCAGGCTCTCGCTCGGCTGGCCGGGTACAATCCGTTGCTTTGCGCCTGATCTGTGAACGCGAAACCGAGATCGAACAATTTAATCCGCAAGAATATTGGACGGTTGACGCCTTGATGCGAAATGCGGCCAAGGCGGAATATAACGCCAAGCTTGTGTCTTTAGACGGCAATAAACTTGATAAGTTTTCATTGGGCAATGAAGCCAGTGCTATGGCCGCTAAACAAGCGGTTGAAACGGCTGATCTCGAAATCCTCTCCGTTGAGGCGAAACCCGTCAAACGACGCCCTTATGCGCCGTTCACGACATCGACCCTACAACAAGAGGCCTCTCGAAAATTGGGCTTTTCCGCAACGCGGACCATGCAGACCGCGCAAAAATTGTATGAAGGTATTGATATTGGCGGCGAGACTGTCGGTCTAATTACCTATATGCGTACTGACGGCATTTCCATGATCGGTGAGGCTATTGCTCAAGCGAGGGGTGTCATCACGGCAGAGTTCGGCGACAATTACCTGCCCGCATCACCGCGCATTTTTAAGAATAAAGCCAAGAACGCTCAAGAAGCCCATGAAGCAATCCGCCCAACCAGTTTTGCTCGCCACCCGGACCGGCTCAAACTGTCCGGAGATCAAGCTAAACTTTACGATCTGATTTGGAAGCGGGCCATGGCCAGCCAGATGTCCGACGCGCAGTTAGAACGGACAACCATCGAAATTGGCGACAAAGCCAATTCTGTGGGTCTGCGAGCCACTGGATCTGTATTACGATTTGATGGCTTTTTGAAACTCTATGAAGTGACCAAAGGCAAATCCGAAAATAATGACGAAGACGATGCCGGCATCTTGCCTGCCGTATCTCGAGGCGAGCCTGCCAAGGCGAAAGCCGTTGAAGCGGAGCAACATTTCACTCAGCCGCCACCGCGTTATTCCGAGGCCAGCCTGGTCAAGAAAATGGAAGAACTTGGCATTGGACGTCCGTCAACCTACGCTTCTATTTTGCGCGTCTTGCAGGATCGTGATTATGTCACTTTGGATAAACGCCGCTTTACGCCTGCCGATAAAGGCCGCCTGGTCACCGCATTTTTGGAAAACTTTTTCTCAAAATATGTTCAATATGATTATACAGCCGACCTTGAAGAACGGCTCGACCGGGTTTCAGCCGGCGACCTAAATTGGAAAAAGCTGTTACAGGATTTCTGGACGCAATTTTCATCTCATGTTGATGAAACCAAAGAACTCCGCGTCACCCATGTATTAGACGCCCTGAACGATGCCCTGCGCCCAATTGTATTCCCAGACAAAGAAGACGGATCTGATCCGCGCGACTGTACCACATGTGATGATGGCCGGTTGAGCCTCAAGCTCGGCCGCTACGGCGCCTTCATCGGTTGCTCTAACTATCCGGAATGTAAGTTTACAAGACCCTTTGGACAGGGCGAACAAGGCAACCAAGCTACAGAAGATAAAATGCTGGGTGTCGATCCGGAAACCGGCCTGGATGTCTTCCTCAAAAGTGGTCGGTTCGGCCCCTATGTTCAATTAGGTGAGGAAGCCAAGCCTAAGCGTACCGCCTTACCCAAGACCTGGCCGCCAGACACGATTGATCTGGAAAAAGCTCTGCGGCTATTACGATTGCCCCGCGAAGTTGGCATTCATCCGGAAGACGGCAAGAAAATCTCCGGCGCGATCGGTCGTTTTGGTCCCTATATTTTACACAGCGGCACCTATGTGAATTTCAAAGATGTCGACGAAATGTTTGAAATTGGCCTGAACCGAGCCGTAACCCTGCTCGCTGAAAAACGGGCTAATCCAGGTCGCGGAAGACGTAGCGCAACCGTGCTGAAAGACCTGGGCAAACATCCTGAGTCTGAAAAACCGGTTCAGGTACTTGATGGTCGTTACGGTCCCTATGTGAAATATGAAAAGGTCAACGCCACAATCCCCAAAGGTACAAAGCCTGAAGATGTGACGTTAGAAATGGCCCTTGAATATATCGCAGAAAAGCAGGCCAAAGGCGGGAAAAAGAAAACGACACGCAAGAAAAAGGCGAAAGCTTAAACGCCTAATATTTCGCAATTGTCTTGCCCTCGTCTCTAGCTGTGCTACCTCGCGCCTATGAGCGAGCTTCGCCAACAGATTCTATCCGCCATTCGCGAAAAACCTGACCGCCTGACGCGTAAGGATCTGGCACGTCGCCTTGGGATCAAAGGTGAAGATCGACGCGAACTTCGCACCCTGCTCAGAACATTGGTAGAAGACGGCACCTTGATCCTGTCGTCAAAAAAAACATATCGGGAAACGGGTGACCTTCCAAATGTCATGGTCATCCGGGTGACGGACATTGACGATCATGGCGATATGGTTGGGGTACCTGATAATTGGAAAGGCGATGGCGAAGCCCCCAAGGTTCTGGTCAAAGAAGGCAATATTTCCAAAAAATCCAAAGGTCACGGATCCGCCCAACTCGGCATGGGAAGCCGGGCTCTGTGTCGGATCAAGCCGACAGACGATGGCTATGTCGCTCAAGTTCTAAAAAAACTTGGGCGAGGCCCAACACGTCATCTGGGTATTCTCTATCAGGATGGACGCGGCTGGTCGGTGCGCCCAGTCGATAAGAAAATTAGAGACG
Organism: Hellea sp.; assembly: GCA_020629135.1. GTDB lineage: Bacteria > Pseudomonadota > Alphaproteobacteria > Caulobacterales > Maricaulaceae > JACOMS01. The sequence goes on along the minus strand of JAHDDX010000013.1, from coordinate 19,636 downwards.
AAGCTCGGCCTAATCGCGTGCCGGAGGGTGCGGAGAACAATACGCTGGTTGAATATAGAGCCTCAGGGCGAAAAAGCCGATATGAGCGCAGCGTCGAAATTACAAAAATACTTGGATCCGCCAATGATCCCAAAGCCTTTACTCTGATTTCATTGGAGCAACACGGTATTCCGATCGGGTTTGACGATGAGGTTATTGAAGAAGCCAAAGGTCTTAGTCTGCCGAAATTGGATAAATACCGGGAAGATTTACGCGAACTTCCGCTTTTAACAATTGACCCCGTCGACGCCAAAGATTTTGACGATGCCATTTTTGCGGTCCGGGACGAGGATCCAGGCAACAAAGACGGCTGGGTCATCTGGGTGGCCATTGCTGACGTTGCGGCGTTTGTCGCACCTGATAGTGCGCTTGATCAATGCGCCCGTAAGAAAGGTAATTCCGTTTACCTGCCGGACCGGGTTGAACCTATGTTACCCGAGGAGTTATCGGCCGACTTATGCTCTCTGCGTCCGAATGAAGACCGGGCTTGCATGGCCGTTAAAATGCGCTTTCGCGCTGACGGCGTAAAACTGGATCATAAGTTTACGCGCGGTTTAATGCGGTCCCATGCCCGGCTGACCTACGCCCAGGCGCAGGAAGGTTTTGACGGAAAACCAGGCCCGGCCGCAGAACCCGTGATCGATATTCTGACCGATATTTTCGCGGCATATAAATCCCTTCAGACCGCCCGATCTCAACGCTCACCGCTCGCTATAGAACTCCCAGAACGACGTGTTCATGTGAATGAAGAGGGACAGGTCACAAAGGTATCCGTACGTGAACGATTTGACGCCCATAAACTGATTGAAGAATTTATGGTTCAAGCCAATGTGGCCGCCGCGGAAGCTCTAGATCAAGCCGGCGTGACAAGTATTGTGCGCATACACGAACCTCCGGCCCGAGAAAAATTACAAGGTCTGTCTGATTTCGTCCCAAGCGTTGGTCTCAAATTTGCAGCAGGCGAAAGACCATCAACAAAACGGTTCAACGCCCTAATGGCAAAAGCCCGAGACACGGATTTTGGCGAAGCCGTTGGCATGGCCGTTTTGCGATCCCAGTCCCAGGCCTATTACGGCCAGGACGTTAAAGGGCATTTTGGTCTGAATTTGACCCATTACGCTCATTTCACCTCACCTATTCGTCGCTATGCGGATCTGGTTGTTCACCGCGCTCTAATTCGAACATTTAAGCTTGGACTGGACGGAACAACTGAGGCTGAGTTTACCCGCCTAAAAGAAACATCAGAACATATATCGGATACGGAACGCCGAGCCATGGCCGCAGAACGGGACGCCAAAGACCGCTATATTGCCCGATATCTCGAAAAACGAGTCGGCGCGGAATTTGAAGCCCGCATCAACGGATCCTCCAAAGCCGGACTTTTCGTAACCCTGGACGAAACCGGTGCAGACGGTTTTATCCCAATTCGAATGCTGGGCGACGATTATTTTATATTCGATGACAAAACCCGCTCCCTGACCAATGCGACGACCGGCGGCATTTATCGGTTTGGCCGAAAAGTGAAAGTCCGACTTAAAGAGGCCACCCCAATTACGGGCGGCCTTATCTTTGAAATGGTCACGCCACCAGAAAAAGGCCCGAAACCCAAGCATAATCCGCGCGGGCGGCACGGCAAATATAGTGGTCGAAGACCGAAAAAGCGACGCAGATGAGTGAAAAGGCAGACGGACATTTAAATGCCGATGAAAAAGCCCTGCGGGCAAAACAGTCTCGCGCGGTACGTCCCAGTCTCGCCTCGACCATCGTTTTAATCACGGGCGCTAAGGACAATCCTAAAATTTTAATGGGACAGCGTGCAAAACGTCACGATTTTATGCCGTCTGTCTATGTTTTTCCTGGTGGACGCGTTGATCGTGCGGACAGTTACGCCCCTTATGTCAGTGATTTATCTCCAAGAACCCAATCAATATTAGAGAGCCTCTATTCGCCGAGACGGGCGCGAGCCATCGTTTTAGCCTCTATTCGCGAGACCTTCGAAGAGACCGGGTTGATGCTAGGTCAAGCCCAGGCCTGGACCAGAAATCTAAATCATTCGGGCTGGGATGGATTTCGTAAACAAGGCTACACACCAGATTTATCTGATATTGAAGTCTTTGGCAGAGCCGTTACGCCGCCTTATCGTCATAAACGTTTTGACACCTGGTTTTTCATAAGCTGGTTGGATAGCGGCCGGTCGGATATCGCGGATAGCGCCGAACTGTTAAATGTGGACTGGTTCAGTTTTGACGAAATTGAAGTCCTGGAAACCGCCAGGGCCACAGATATGATGATAGATGTGTTGAAATCCTATTTGTCAGGACGTTTGCCAAAGAACAAAATATTTCATTCCCACATGGCGCATGGGAAATTTAGACAGGACTTTTTCCCATAAATCAGCCGCTTTTAAGCAGTTGACATTGAATTTTTGCGCTCTATATGTCGCGCTTCGAATTTCAAGATATGAAAGGCGCCTGTCATGGCTAAGCCAACCACAATTAAGATTCGCCTGAATTCGACTGCGGATACGGGCTATTTCTACGTCACAAAGAAAAATTCACGCACAATGACCGAAAAAATGGTCAAGCGTAAATATGATCCGATCGTGCGCAAGCATGTTGACTTCAAAGAAGGTAAGATCAAGTAATTCGCAGGCAAGTTCTGCGTATGACAAGCCGCCTTTTTAGGCGGCTTTTTTTACGTCTGCGCCTTGAACCTGATTGCGACCGCTTTGTTTCGCACGGTAAAGCGCACTATCAGCGCGCTTAAACACATCACGTAATTTTTCACCCTGACTGGCTTCGGCAACCCCGGCGCTTAAAGTGATGTTTAAAGCCTCGCCATCCACAAATATTGGCGTCCCGCCGATTAAGGCCCGGATACGGTCTATAGCGACCAGAGCTTCGTCCTGTCGGGTATTTGGCATGGCGATCATAAACTCCTCGCCGCCATAACGGCTGACCACATCAATCGCCCGCATATTCGTCACAAGACGAGTCGCGACCTCTTTAAGGACTTCGTCACCCGTATCATGGCCCAAAATGTCATTCACCCGTTTGAAATGATCCACATCAAATACGACGATTGAAAAAATTTCGCCTGTTTGGTCCAATTGATTGAATAATGGTTGGACGGCTCGGTCAAAATAGCGACGATTTCCCAATCCAGTCAAAGGATCCGCAACAACCATTTCCAGGTTCTGGTTGAAATTATCCATTAATGCATCTGCATAAAATTTGCGCTTAAGCTGCGTATTAATGCGCGCAATCAATTCTTGTGTTTCTATCGGGCGCATCAACGTATCATTGATGCCCAGATCATAAGCGCGAACGAATTTGGCCTCATCGTCAGGTGTCCCGACCGCCAGGATTGGGATGTCTCTTGTTCCCTGATCGAAGCGAAGACTGGCACAAACCCGAAGTCCGTCAAACGATTCGGAGGTTAAACTCACGACAATAAGGTCGGTATCTTTCTTGGTAACACCGTTAATGGTACTCGGATCGCCAATCACTCGAAAATCATGAATATCCGCCAGGGGATCTGAAATCTGTTTCGCCCGCTTTTCATGATCCTCAAAAACAAGGATGCGGCCTCGTCGATTTTCAAGGCCAGAGATGACGGGACGGCTATCTTCAGTTGAATGCCCCGTATGGCTTAATAATTGATCCGTGACCATTTTCAGACGCAGCATGGAACGGACCCGAGCCATCATATTGAAATCATCAATCGGCTTAGTGATAAAATCATCTGCCCCGGCTTCGAGCCCTCGAATTCTATCTTTTGTCTCTTCCAAAGCCGTCACCATGATCACCGGGATATGGTAAGTTTTAGGATCTTTCTTAAGGCGACGACAGGATTCAAACCCGTCCAGGCCAGGCATAATTGCGTCCATGAGGATTAAATCGATTTGTTCGGTTTGTGCGATCTCAATCGCCCGTTCGCCACCAGTCGCAGTGACCACGTCATAATATTCGGCGGCGAGCTTGACCTCTAGCAAATGGCGGTTTGGCGCTAGGTCATCAACAACAAGAATTCGGGCACTCATGGTCGACCCCGATCTAGTTTACAAATTTACGGATCGTCGCCAGAAATGAAGATACAGTGATCGGTTTGGAAATATAGGCTGCACAGCCTCCGTCCCGAATTCTTTTTTCATCCCCACGCATCGCGAAAGCCGTTACCGCAATGACAGGGATATCGGTCAGGTTTTCGTCATCTTTGATCCATTTCGTGACTTCAAGACCTGAGACTTCAGGGAGTTGAATATCCATTAAGATCAAATCAGGACGAAATGATTTAGCCAATGTGATGGCTTTGAGCCCTTCGCGGGTTTCGCGAGTTTCGTAGCCATGCGCCTCAAGCAGGTCTGAAAACAGCTTCATATTGAGCTCGTTATCTTCGACGATGAGTATCTTTTTGGGCATGGCCTGTAGCATAATTCCCGTTCACCTGTTACCGCGCCTTATATTGCGCCTTGTTATAGGATGGTATTTAACACGAATATCCTTAATCAAGCGTGTGCAGGCGGTTAGGAATAGATTAAGGAACATAAAGAGAACATTAACGCGATTCGCATGATAGAAAACCAAAACAATTCCGCCTTTTGCCGACGCTGCGCTGAGCTCGCAAGCAACGATATCTGCGCGAAATGTGGGCATCATGAAATTATTCGACATGGTGAAATATCTCAATTGTCGATCGCCCATGTCGATTGTGACGCATTTTATGCCTCAATAGAAAAACGCGACAATCCTGACCTTGCAAATGTTCCAGTGATCATCGGCGGCGGCGTGCGAGGCGTTGTTTCGGCGGCCTGTTACAATGCCCGGATTTACGGGGTACATTCCGCCATGCCCATGTTCAAAGCCCGTCAGGCCTGCCCGGATGCGGTCATCATCAAACCCAATATCAACAAATATGCCAAAGAAGGCAGACGCATTCGTCAAATGATGCGCGACCTCACCCCATTGGTGGAACCGTTATCTATTGACGAAGCCTTCCTTGACCTGACCGGCACTGAACGCCTGCACGGCCAAACACCGGCCCAAAGTCTAATACACTTGCAGAACCGGATTTTAAAAGAAATTGGCGTGACCGTATCTGTTGGATTGAGCTATAATAAATTTTTAGCCAAAACCGCCTCTGATCTGGACAAGCCCTATGGTTTTGCCGTTCTGGGCCGGGCCGAAGCGCAGGATTTTCTGATCGACAAACCCGTCGATTTTATATTCGGGATAGGCCCTGCTTTTGCCCGCTCCCTCGCCAAGGCAGGCATCCATACGATCAGAGATGTTAGAAAACGCGCCGATTCCGATATGATGAAACAGTTTGGAGAAGCCGGTTTGCGATTGGCGCGATTGGCGCGGGCCGAAGATTACCGCAAGGTCAATCCGACATCAGAGCGCAAATCCGTATCCTCGGAAATCACTTTTAATACTGACATATCTGATCTTGAAACCCTGAAAGACAAGCTCTGGTCGATCTGTGTGAAAACATCTGACCGGGCCAAAGCCAAAGACACGGCCGGGCGGGTTGTAACCCTAAAGCTAAAAACCAAAAACTTCGAAACGCTCACGCGGCGGCGTAGCCTGCCCCAACCCATTCAACTGGCGGACGCCATGTATCATGTGCTGGAACCTTTGCTCGAAAAGGAAGCCAATGGACGATCTTTCCGGCTTCTAGGCGCTGGAATTTCAGATCTGTCTGATCCAATTGGCGATAGCGGGGATCTCCTGGATCCCGCAGCGCTAAAACGCGGTCAGGCGGAACGTGCCTCTGACATTGCCCGGGATAAGTTTGGCAAAAACGCAATCGTCAAAGCCCGGGTCCTCAAATCGAAAAAACCGAAATCCTGAAAATGGTTATGGATGGCGTGGATGAGCAAAGCCTCGAAAATATTCAAATATTTCACCTTCGCTGCGACTGGCCGCATTTCGCCATGTGGGCGCCGTGTCGAGATTTAGAACCTCACCCTCCGGCGATAGAACAAAGACGGTTGGCGTGCCGACAATATCGTCAACGCCAAAGCCCTGAGCAATATCGATATTGCGGTTCTTTTCGCCGACATCAATATAGAGCAGCTTATAGTGATCCTTGATCAGAGTTTGAAACCGAGGTTTTTCAAACTGGGCGGCCAAGCCGCGGCTATCATGGCACCAATTGGCCCCCATAACGATCAAAGACATCATATTCTCTGATTTCGCCAGGGCCAGGGTTTCTGCCAATTCCGATTTGGCGTCAGAGGCCGCATGATAAGGCCGGGGCTCATCAACGGCGTGATGGGCTTCATCGTCTGAATGAGCCGGCGTTGAGGCACAGGCTTCAAGAGATAACATTAAGACAGCCGCTATCAGGTATTTCATCGCAATTCTCCTATGTCTGGATAACGCAGAAGACGCTTGTATAAAAGCCCGTCTCTGCAATATTTAGCCAATGCCATTATTTCCTTTTTTCAGATTGGGCCGAAAACGGCGAGCTCCCACACCGGCGGAGATAAAGTTCATGCCGCCTTCGGATATTTACACCCCGGTCCGGCGGCATTTTTACAATGAGAAAAGGTTCCAATGCTATGCCAGCTTCTTTCCTTTTTGGGACGGTTGGATCACGGCGGGGCATGTTTTAACGGATGCACAGCACAATTGGCCCGAATTTACCCATGACGGAGATAGTCATATCTGGCCCACAGGCCTGGATGCGGCCATGCGCGGGTGCCTCCTCCCGGACACCCCACCACCATCGCCGCTCCTTGGCCAAAAAGTTATCGCCAATGGCTTTCCGGCCGGTGCCCGAAACATGGAACAGCGCTATGGTCATGTTTACATGGAACGGGGAACAGGTTCCGGTACGTGGATCATGCATATTGAACGCCCAGATGAACCCGTCGTGACAGGCATGAGCGGCGGCCCTGTGATTGATGCGGACAGCAAAGACCCCATTGGTATTTTGATCACCCGCAATTCACCGGCAGACCTTGATGCAGACCGGGACCCTGATGAAAGCTGTGATTTCGTTTCGCTTCACGCATTATGGCATGCTGTGAAAGCAAGCTCTAAAAAAATCAGTTAAGATTTACCAAGCTCTCGCGCGCGCAAAAAAGCGGCCTTCACGGTTTCACGCATAATGGGCGGCAAACCCTGCTCGCTCATCAGGACATCTAGCGCGGCCTGAGTTGTTCCGCCTGGCGACGTCACCGCTTCACGCAGGGACCGCGCCGATTGATCGGATTGTTCCAGCAAAGCGCCCGCACCTATCAAAGTCTGCCGGGCAAATTCCGGTGCCAGAGCTTCAGGCAGGCCGATTTTGATCGCCGCCGCCTCCAAGGCTTCGACCATATGGAAAAAATAGGCCGGACCTGATCCGGATACGGCAGTGACCATATCGATCATCTGATCGTTTTGGACCTCTTCGACCTTTCCTCCGGCGCTGAGCAGTTTTTGCACCATTTGTTTTTGAGAATCCGTGACCCGATCCTCACAGGTATAGGCCGTAATGCCTTTGCCAATGGAAGCCGGCGTATTTGGCATGGCCCGAACGACATTCTGCGCTGGAAATGCTGCTTGTAATTGTGCTGTTGTTGTACCGGCAAGAATAGAAATAACGACACTGCCTTCGGGCAAGGCCCGCGCAATTTTAGCTGAAATTTGATCAAACAATTGCGGCTTTATCGCCAGCAAGACATATTCAACCTTTTCAAGGCCAGCGGGCAAATCCGGCAAATAGTGACATCCTTGCGCCATCAATGTTTTCACATTTGGATTTTCATTGGGATCAATCAGTAATAGCTGGTCGGCTGGCACAGTTGGCTTGCGCCCTTTGATCCACCCGGCAACCATGGCGCTGCCCATACGGCCCGCCCCGACGACGATATGCGTAAATTCAGTCATGAAAGGCGGCGTTTAAGGGTTCGCAGCAAGATCGACAAGAGCAGATGTAAGAGCGTCTTCAGGCGATTTTCCGGCCCAGATCACATATTGGCAAGCCGGGTAGCCCCGTTCAGCCGCGTCGAGTGCAGAGGCGATCATATCCTGGGCCTGCTCTATTTTTAAACGGGCGCCGCCCCGCAAGGACAAGGCATTTCGATAGACTAAGGCGCCGTTTTTGCCCCAAAAATCAAAATGACCGACATTGAGTCTCTCATTTAACAGAGACAATAGGCGGCAAATATCATTGCTGCGTCCGCCAGGGGCCCGTCCGTCAAGTGCCAGATAAAAATGAATAGTTTCCGTGTCTTCATGCCAGGCAATGACAATATCATGCTGACACCAGATTCCAGGCAATGTCAGATGTATCTCATTCGAGCCCGACATTTCATATTCATAATGTTCGGCGATCGAGAGGCGTTTAAACACATCTATAGGATTATACGGGGCGGAAACAACACTGTTCAAGTTTTGCCCCGGGCGTATGCAATATTCGTCCGCCAGTCTCATACCGGGCTCCTTCACCGAATCCCTTGGTTAAGGAAAAGCTACGATATTGAGATCAAATTACAAGATATAGTGTAAATTCAGATGTTGATAACTATATTTAGTTTATCCACAGTCTCAACACTGAACACCTACTTTTTTAGAGCTTTTATCTGTCGCTCCAATGAGGCCACTTTCTTTTTGAGTTTCTCATTCTCATCCTGAGATTTCAAAACCAGCGTCTTAAGCACTTCAAACTCGTCACGACTAATAAGATCCATATCGGCGATCAGTCGTTCTGCCTGAGATCGGCCCATGGCTTTCATTTCATCACCGACGCCTTTAACCGCACCTACGGCATTGGTCACCAGATTGGCCAGGTCATCCATGGGTTTTGATTTAGACTGCATAACGGAACCCGCTTTGATTTTGCTTTCAATACAGATAGGAGCACTATATCACAATTTCCAGTGTCCCAACTGAACGAATCGCCGCGCTATGCTTTTTGATCTGATCTCAGCTATCCCATTTCCAGATTGGATCAATGAGACCGCCATTCCCCTTCCCGGTCCGCTTAGCATAAAGTGGTACGGCCTGGGATATATTGTTGGTGTTATTCTCGCCTTTTATTACGCGCTCCGAACCACCCGCCTGCACGATGCTTGGATTCCAACCGGCATGACCCGGGGAGTCGATGTTATTCCGAACAAAGAAATGCTCGAAGATTTCGCCTTTTATTGTCTGCTTGGCATAATGATTGGAGGGCGTCTGGGATCCATCCTCCTATATGATACGCACAAATATATTGCTGATCCAATTGCGATATTCAAAGTCTGGGAAGGCGGCATGGCCTTTCACGGCGGTTTTTTAGGGGTTTGCGCTGCCGCTTGGTTTATTACACGAAAATACAAAGCCTCTTTGTGGCGGTGGGCTGATATGGCCGCCATCGGGGCACCTTTAGGCCTTTTTCTTGTACGTATTGCCAATTTTATAAATCAGGAACTTTATGGCCGGGCAACAGATGTACCCTGGGCCTTTATATTTGAAAAAGATTATACCTCTATGCCGCGTCATCCCAGCCAGCTTTATGAGGCTTTTCTAGAGGGCATTGTGATATTCCTGGTTTTGTTTGTTTTGACCCGCAAAACCAAAATCCTGACCAAGCCGGGACTGAGCGCTGGTGTGTTTATATTGCTCTACGGCGTTTTCAGAACCTTTGTTGAATTCTTCAGAGAACCCGACAATATCCCGCAAATTCACGAGTATTTCACGCGCGGCATGCTGTATTCCATTCCCATGATAATCATTGGCTTAATGATCATTATCTGGGCCAGCAAACGCCAGCCCGTGGCGCCAAAGCGGATGAAAGATGAGCCGGCTTAAGGACCGAATTATCAAGCGCATCAAGTCCGAAGGCCCGATCACGGTCGCGGAATTTATGACTCTATGCCTGCTTGATCCAACAGACGGATATTATCCAACTCGCGACCCTTTGGGTTCAGATGGAGATTTCATTACCGCGCCCGAGATTTCACAAATGTTTGGCGAAGTATTGGGTCTTTGGGCCCTGCAAAGCTGGATAGATTTAGGACGTCCCGATAAAATTCATTTAGTTGAACTTGGACCGGGCCGCGGGATCATGATGAGTGACATGCTTAGATCGGCTAAACTCGACCAAGATTTTTTAAGTGCCGTCAATATTATATTGATAGAAGCGAGCGCCGCCCTTGAGGCCGTTCAAGGTAAAACCTTAGCTAGCGCATCGGCACCGGTTTCCTGGATCAAGGATTTGTCTGAGCTGCCTGACGGAGCAGCAATCATTGTCGCGAATGAGTTTCTAGATTGCCTTCCCATTCGTCAATTCATTCAAAATGACCCCTTTGCCGGGCGGGCAGGCTGGCATGAACGTATGGTCGTCTTGGAGGACGATCAATTGCGGTTTGGGAAGTCTCCGTTACCGATTTCAGACACTTTGCAAGCCGCATTACCCAACGGACAAGCCGATGCCAAAACAGATGATTTGATCGAAGTCTGTCCGGCAAATGCGCAAATTCTCGATCAATTGAAGGCCCGATTTAAACAATTTCCTGGCCGAGCCTTATTTATAGATTACGGGCCTGATATGACAGAATTTGGCGATAGCTTACAGGCCTTAAAACGCCACGAAAAAGTCGGCGTTTTTTCTGATCCCGGCAACACGGACCTGACTGCCCGGGTCGATTTTGATGCCCTGCGCCAAATCGCCAAAGAAATTGCTCTGGACACGACAAACATCGTGACTCAGTCGGAGTTTCTCTCAAAAATTGGAATTGAGGTTCGCGCTGTGGCCTTATCCCGGGGAAATTCCGACGCCAAAGCCAAGATCGCCCGGCAATTAGATCGATTAATGAGCGCCGATCAAATGGGAACACTTTTCAAAGCTATAAGTTTTCAGTCTGATGGGTTACCGGTTCCACTTGGGTTTACGAGGATAGAATGACCCATCCACTGACTCACCCATTGCTCGAAGAGACAGGTATCACTCATGGCTTTTTCACGCGTCAAGGCGGCGTATCCACAGGCACCTATCAATCCCTGAATGCCGGGCAAGGTTCAGATGACGATCCAGCCAATGTATTGGAAAACCGAAATCGTATCGCCAATACTCTGGGCACAAATGGAGATCGTTTATTGAGCCTATGGCAATGTCATACCAAAGACGTTTTGATTGTCGACAAGCCGTTTGATGGTGAATTGCCCAAAGCCGACGGTCTTGTCACCCAAACACCGGGTCTGGCCATTTCTGCTTTGGCGGCCGATTGTGGCCCTGTTTTATTGGTTGATCCCGTGGCGCGAATAATCGGCGCCTGCCATGCAGGATGGCGTGGTGCATTTTCCGGAATTACTGACGCAACTATTGATGCCATGGAATCTATCGGCGCGAAACGACACGATATTCGGGCTGTGCTCGGACCTTGTATCGGACCAGATTCTTATGAAGTTGGTCACGACTTTCGCGATAGTTTTGTTGCGGAAAACGAAACCCATGACCGTTTTTTTGAACTCGGCCCGGAAAAAGAAAACGCAGAGCGGCAGCCTCATTTTGATCTAAAGAGGTTTATTCTGGCCAAACTTCGGCGCGCAGGTATTGGCGATTGCGATGCCCTTCCCCATTGTACTTATGCCAATCCTGACCTGTTTTTCAGCTATCGCTACAATACCCATCAAGGAATTGATGACTATGGTCGCAATATTTCCGCAATAATGCTCACAGAATGATTTACATCCGCCGAATCGGTTATTAATGACAACTCAACTACAAAACGACAAAGGTGAATTAGGTCGATGAAACTGATCAGTGGGACTGCCAACCAGGCTTTGGCGACAGGTATAGCCGACGTTTTAGATGTGCCAATCACGTCCGTCGACATTAAGCGGTTTCGCGACCAGGAAATCTTCGTACGCATCAATGAAAATGTACGTGGTGAAGACATCTTCCTGATCCAGTCTACCGCCGCTCCGGCCAATGACCACTTGATGGAATTACTGATAACTATTGACGCCCTGGTTCGCGCTTCGGCGAAGCGGATTACGGCTGTCATTCCCTATTTCGGATATGCCCGCCAGGATCGCAAAACCGGTGGCCGCACACCAATTTCTGCAAAATTGGTTGCCAATTTGATATCCAAGGCCGGTGCCGATCGGGTTTTAACCATGGACCTTCATGCTGGCCAGATTCAGGGCTTTTTCGACATTCCTACGGACAACCTGTTTGGCCAACCTGTTTTTGAAAAAGACATCAAAGAAAACTTTAGCCGCAAAGAACGCAATAAATTATTGTTCGTTTCGCCGGATACAGGCGGCGTAGTCCGGACCCGGAGCCTGGCGAAAATGTTTGATAGCGATATCGCAATTGTGGATAAACGACGCCCTAAAGCCGGCGAGTCCGAAGTTATGAACATCATCGGGGATGTGAAAGACCGCAATTGTATCCTGCTTGACGATATTATCGACTCCGGCGGGACATTATGTAATGCGGCCCAGGCCTTGATGGATCAAGGTGCCGCCAGCGTTTCAGCCTATATTACCCACGGTGTTCTCTCAGACCCGGCGGTGGAACGGATTACTAATTCGATCATGTCTGAGGTCGTGATTACGGATACAATTTCACAACCGGATGCCGTAAAAAAATGCGATAAAATCCGTGAAGTTTCCGTGTCGACCTTACTCGGAGAAGCCATTCGTCGTATCGCCAATGACGAGAGTGTGTCCAAACTATTTGGCTAGTTCAAAGTGACATCCCTGGGCCTGTCTGTTAAAGGCAGTCAAAAAAGGGGATAACATGAAAAAGCTTAGCCTTATTTGCTGCGTTTCGATTGCGGTATTAATCGGATGCACCGAGACACCCACACAACAGACCTCAGCACCATCGTCAAACGACGCGACGCAGTCTGAAACTGACAAGTTCTCTGAATGGCCTCTAAAGTCTTTGCCTGAAGTTTCACAAGCCCTGGCAAATGGTGAAATTTCCTCTGAAAACCTCACCCAGGCCTATATCAACCGTATTAACCGACTGGATCGGGCAGGCCCAACCTTACAAAGCGTTCTGACCTTAAACCCGGATGCATTAGCTGAAGCCAAACGAATGGACGAAATGTTGGCGGACGGAAATATAGCCGGGCCTCTTCACGGCGTGCCCGTTCTTCTAAAAGACAATATCGAATCTAAAGACAATATGGCGACCACGGCTGGTGCCCTGGCCCTTCAATACAATGTAACGGGGCGAGATTCGCCTTTGGCGGCAGGTTTAAGAGACGCCGGCGCAATCATTCTTGGAAAGACAAATTTGTCACAATGGGCCAATTTCCGATCAAATAATTCTATGAGCGGATGGAGCGCCCTTGGCGGCCAGGTGAAAAACCCGCAAATATTAGATCGCAATCCCTGTGGCTCCAGCTCCGGTTCAGGCGCTGCGGCTGCAGCGTCTTTGGCTGCTGGAACAGTCGGGACCGAGACAAACGGATCTATCATTTGTCCCTCAACGGCTAACGGGATTGTGGGTTTTAAACCAACCGTCGGATTGGTGTCTCAGGAATATATTATTCCAATTTCAAATACCCAGGACACGGCCGGCCCAATGACAAAAACGGTTCGCGGCGCGGCCATGATGCTAAGCGCAATGGCGACCAGCTCAGACACGGATTTTGCCGTCAGCCTGAATAGTGACAGCCTGTCCGGTGCGCGTATTGGGGTCATGCGGTTTGCCCAGGGCTCAAATCCACATATAATCGCTAAGTTCAACGCGGCGATTGAAGATATCGAAGCTAAAGGTGCTGAAATCATTGAGATTGAAGATTTTTCGCCGGACGCCGAAAATTTTTGGGGCGATGCTTACACCGTTCTGAAATATGAGTTTAAAGACACGCTCAATACTTATCTCGCCGAAACGCCAGACGTTATTACCAGCCGGTCTTTGGAAAACTTGATCGCCTATAACTTGGAACATTCAGAAATTGAACTGGCCCTGTTTGATCAAAGTATTTTTGACGAATCGCAAGCTATGGGCCCTGTTAGTGAGGCCGATTATTCACGCGCCCGTGAAACCGTTTTAGCCGCTACCCGGCAAAACGGAATTGACAAGCTATTGTCGGATAATGCCGTGGACCTGCTAATTGCGCCGTCCGGTCCGATTCCTGGGCAAATAGACGCCATTAATGGCGATGTTTGGCCGGATTGGGCAGGTGCTGGATATCTCGCGGCGATTGCAGGATATCCGAACCTGACTGTTCCCATGGGACAGGTCCATAATATGTCAACCGGCTTGTCTTTTATCGGTGGAAAAGACATGGACGCGGAGATTTTGTCCTATGGATATGCTTATGAGCAGGCGACGGGCCATCGGACCGACCCGCTTTATCTTGAAACGGCGGAAAAAGACCCCAAAATCGCGGCCGCAATGGCCCGAAAGTAAAGCGCAAAAATGCGCATCAAGGCCCTTGCGTTTTTGTAAGCTCTCCTCTAGAAGGCGCGCTGAATTTTAAAGATTCTCGCTGCGCCGCCGTTTTGGCGGTATTTTGTTAGCGAAATCGGGGTCTGATACCCCTTCACAAAAGGATAAAGACGATGTCTGATATTTGTCTTGAAGTTGTTGTACGCGACGAAACCGGAACCGGCCCTGCCCGTGCAGCCCGCCGTGACGGCGCTGTTCCAGGTGTTATCTATGGCGGCGGTATTGACCCGGTTGCGATTGCTCTGCGCAAGAACGAAGTTTTGAAAGCCATTAACTCTGGCCGTTTCCTCGCCAATATGATCGAAATTTCTCACGAAGGTAAGAAACAGAAAGTCATCACCAAGGACGTTCAGTTCCACCCCGTTTCCGACATGCCTGTTCATGTTGACCTGTACCGGGTGAAGGAAGACACCATCATCGAAGTTGACGTCAGCGTGAACTTTGTCGGCGATGACGTTTCTCCAGGTATCAAGCGTGGCGGTATTCTGAATGTTGTACGTTACAACATCGAAGTTAAATGCCCGGCCGGCTCTATTCCAGACAGTATTGAAGTCGATGTCTCCTCTATGGAAATCGGCGACAGCCTGCACATTTCTGAAATCACACTGCCAGAAGGCGTGACCCCAGCAATTGATGACCGCGACTTTACCATCGCGACGGTAGTCAGCTCACGTGCATCGAAAGAAGCCGATAGCGCAGGCGGTGATGCAGACGCAGACGGTGCTGATGATGCTGGCGCTGAAGAGGCTGCAGGAGACGAATAATATTTCGTTTCCTGAAGTTTTGGCGTCAAACGCCGGAATCTGAAAACATGTTACTTTGGGTTGGACTTGGCAATCCCGGTGCAAAATATGCCGGGAACCGTCATAATATTGGCTTTATGGCGGTAGACGAAATTGCGCGTCAACACGGCTTTGGTCCCGAGAAAACCAAGTTTAATGGCCTGCTCCGCGAAGGTCTAATCCAGACCGCCAATGGCCCCCAAAAAGTATTACTGCTCAAACCCCAGACTTTTATGAATGAGTCGGGTCGATCTGTGCAAAAGGTCATGCAGTTTTACAAAATTCCTCTGGATCAAGTGACGGTCTTTTTTGACGAGCTTGATCTGGCGCCGGGCAAAATCCGCCATAAGATCGGCGGGGGCATTGCGGGGCACAATGGTCTGCGGTCGATCCGCCAGCATGTCGGCGATGGGTTCAAACGCGTTCGTATTGGGATTGGACATCCCGGGCACAAGGACAAGGTCGCGAGCTATGTCCTCTCTGACTTTGCCAAATCCGACGCGAACTGGGTCGATGACCTGATCGACGCCCTCGCCCATTGTGCGGACATATTGGCCGCCGGCGAACATGATAAATATCAAACCAAAGTGGACCTTATGGCGCCGCCGCCAGACGCCAAACCGAGAAGGAACGGATAATGGGATTTAAGTGTGGAATCGTTGGGCTGCCCAATGTCGGCAAATCAACCCTGTTCAATGCCCTGACCCAAACGGCCAATGCGCAGGCGGCAAACTATCCGTTTTGTACAATTGAGCCCAATGTTGGCGACGTAGCCGTTCCGGAAAGCCGTCTGGATAATATTGCCGATATCGCAGGATCAGCCCAGCGCATTCCCGCGCGGATGAATTTTGTTGATATTGCGGGACTGGTCCGCGGTGCCTCAAAAGGCGAAGGTCTCGGCAATCAATTCCTCGCCAATATTCGCGAGACTGATGCGATCCTTTATGTTCTGCGCTGCTTCGAAGATGAAGACATCACCCATGTCGATGGCAAGATCGATCCCCTCGCCGACCTTGAAACCGTGCAAACGGAATTGATGCTGGCCGATCTGGAGAGTCTTGAAAAACGCCGTCCTAATCTTGAGAAAAAATCCAAGCAGAATGACAAGGATGCGGTCCAGACTTTGCGTCTGGTCGACAAGGCAATTGAGATTTTGTCTAACGGTGAACCGGCCCGTGTCGCTGAGATCGACGCGGATGACGAAAAGGCCTGGCGCATGCTTCAGCTTTTGACCGCCAAGAAGGTCCTTTATGTTTGCAACGTTGATGAAGCCAGTTCCGGTACCGGTAATGCGTTCAGCGAAAAAGTCGTCGCCCATGCCAAGGCCGAAGGCTCTGAGTCTGTCATCATTTCAGCCCAGATCGAATCTGAACTGGCGCTTCTCGACGGTGAAGAACGGAACGAATATCTCGAAACGCTGGGACTGTCCGAGCCCGGATTGAACCGCTTGATCCAGGCTGGATATGCCCTGCTTGGCCTGAAAACCTATTTCACCGCTGGCCCCAAAGAGGCCCGCGCCTGGACCTTCCAGGACGGTTGGACCGCGCCGAAATGTGCCGGCGTGATCCATACGGATTTTGAAAAAGGCTTTATCCGCGCGGAAACTATCGCCTATGCAGACTATGTCGAACTGGGGGGCGAACAGCCCGCCAAAGATGCCGGTAAAATGCGCCAGGAAGGCAAAGACTATATCGTCAAAGACGGCGATATCATGCTCTTCAAATTTAACGTTTAACAGATCGGCCAGGCTGGACCTGTTTTTAAAACCGTTATCGGGTCGCCAACTGATATTTGGCCTATGTTTCGCGAAACGGCATTCCAGCCAAATAAAACCCCTTTGACCCGCGGGTCGCCAGATCGGCGCTTACGTGTCATGAGACGCATAAGTGCGTCCCCTTCACTGTCGCCGGTTTCAGGGTTTAAAGTCGTCATGACACAACGCGTGCAGGGCTTGACGATATCAAAAATAATGTCACCGATTTGAACCTGTTTCCAGCGATCCTCATCCCAGGCCAATTCATTTTCAATCACAATATTCGGCCTGAAACGGGCCATAGGGACCGACATCGAGAGATTTTGATTCAAAGCGTCCAATGATGCAGTCGTAGTGATCAAGACCGGATAACCATCTGCAAAACTGACTGGCGTGTCCGCCCAGTCCGGATTGCTTGTTCTATGGCTATCTCCGTCCATTTTAATCAATTGCACGGGCTCACCCAAAAACGCGCTGATCACAGCATTCACCCCCTCAGAAGCGATCCGAGCATCAACCTGACTGCGCCAAACGGTTGATAAAAGCCGATCTGTGCTCCACGAAATTTCTACAGTCTGTCCGTCGATCAGAAAGCTATATTTATCACCATTTAGGATTGGAATAATTTGCGCCATTTTCGGGTGTGTACGCTGGGAAAGAAACACCCCATCGCTTCCAACGATCATCATACGCCGGTCATAAGCCAAGCCGCGGAGTTTGACGTCTGCGCTATTCAACGTCACACCGCAGCAGGATTTTATCGGATAAATATGTAGACCGGATATTCGCATTAATTCCGAGTTTCAAATTTCTTTTTGGCTAATCCAAGCGAAATCGGCAGCTCGGCGTCATCACATCGTTCGTCATCATAAGGCGTGCCGATGGCTGTATTGACCGGCAGGATCCCGGCCCAGACATCCAGTTCATAATCTTCGTCGTCATCAACCGGCGGGCCTGACCTAATCTTTGCCGTTGCGGCTTCGATTTCCAGGGCCAGCACCCCTGTTGCCTTAAATTCTTTATTGGTCATTTCGCGGACCTCATCCCAGCGCCCGGGCAGTAGATGATTGGTCACATCGATCAACGCTTTCAGTTTTTCAGTGTCATCCGAGACATCGCGCAGCTGGCCGTGAATAACCGCGGAACGGTAATTGACCGAGTGGTGAAAGGCGGAGCGGGCCACGACTAGGCCGTCAATATGGGTGACGGTTAAACAAGCGGGCACCGACTTATTCATTTTGATAATCCTCGCCGCCTTGGCCCCGTGAATATAGATGGTCTCATCAATGCGCGCATAGGCCATGGGGATGACCATGGGCCGATCGTCGAGCACAAATCCAACATGAGCCACTAATCCGCAATCCAGAATATCGTGAACCGTCTTACGGTCATAGTGAGCCCGTTTACCAACCCGTATTCGGGCATGGGGTGGGAGATCGGATTTCGTCAAAGCCATAAGCGCCTCCTGAAACTTCGGCCTATCGGTGCCGTTGGAGGAATTCAATAGCTTCTCGGTGATCTATTAGGACAAATCATTCCAAAATAAGGACGCATGAAACCTTTGGATTAAAGTATCCGGGCTCGAAACGAGAATGCGAAACTCGGGTCAGGGTCTCCAGCGGCGACGCTCCCACTGGGATTTATACAGATATAGGTTACGTTCGGATCATAACCGGCCGTAGGCGAATAGGTGCAACTTGCAAAATCGGTGGGCGCGGTCCCGGAGTTTGAATAAGCGACATCAGTCGCATAGGAAAAAGTGAGGCCCGCGCCGGATTGCACAAAACTCACGGGTTCGGTTTCCGGGCCACCATCATCGATATCTCCATTATAAAACTCGACATCGCCCGGCATATCATCAATCAAGACGAGACTATCCGCGGTCGTGACACCATCTCCAGAATTTGTAATGGAAATGGTATAAATCACATCATTGCCGGGTACGGCGTAAAGACCAATCACAGCTGGATCCCACACTTCGACGGACTTGGTTGCCGTCAATTCCGGAAATGGCGGGCCATCATAGGTCACGGTTGCACTATCGGTCGCGGAGTCGGTCATATTCCCCGTCGCATAGGCGATATTGGTCACAGAGCCTGCTTCCGGTTCACCGCTCTGGATTGTGTAACTGGCGGTACAGGTCATGGTTTGATTAGGCGTTAGCCCATAAGCCGGCAGCGCAGAACAATCCACGGACGCAATCAGGTCATCGGTGACACTCATTGTGTCAAATATAACATTGCCCGTATTCTGGATCAGATAGCTATAGGATATAATGTCACCAGCGGTAGTATAAGTCCCCGGAGATGCTGATTTCGCAATTGTCAGACTTGGCGCGGCCGCACCAGAATATGTTATGCAATCTACCGGAGCGGAACCTGGGTTTGCATTATTGAACGTACAATTCGCCGTAGGTGTTGGGACCGTCCCGCCAAAATCAGAACCGTCCAGCGAACAGGTGACCCGAAGATCTTCTGGCGTATCCGCGCCTGAAAATGGATCCGTATTCTGGACGGCAATTGAACAGCTGCTGGCACTTAAAGCGGTCGGACCGGCAGGGTTTGAACATCGATTTACCTTGGTATCCGAACACGTAAAGGTCGCGGGATAGCCCGGATTGAAGACCGCACCGCTGGCAGAAGAGCTAATCGAAAAACACAAAGCCCGGTTT
>JAHDDX010000099.1 GCA_020629135.1 Hellea sp. | reverse complement strand
ACGGGCTATAGATTCTGTACTATATTTTGTAAACATTTTTGGGTATGGGGCGCAGCTCATACCGGAGGGAAAATCATGTCTTCACCCAAGAAAGTCGTTCTCGCCTATTCAGGTGGCCTGGATACATCCATCATTCTGAAATGGCTGCAGGAAGAAAAAGGCTGCGAGGTTGTCACCTTCACCGCGGATCTTGGACAAGGCGAAGAACTCGAGCCCGCCCGAGCAAAAGCCGAAGCTGCCGGGATCAAGGAAATCTATATCGATGACCTTCGCGAAGAATTCGTTCGCGACTATGTTTATCCCATGTTTCGGGCGAATGCGCTTTATGAAGGGCTTTATCTTTTGGGCACTTCAATCGCACGGCCTTTAATTGCCAAGCGCCAGATTGAAATCGCGCACGAAGTCGGGGCGGATGCGGTCTGTCACGGCGCAACAGGTAAGGGTAACGACCAGGTTCGATTTGAGCTTGGTTATTATGCGCTGGATCCTGAAATCAAAGTGATCGCCCCGTGGCGGGAATGGGATCTAAACTCACGCACTAAATTGATCGAATATGCGGAAAAGCACGGCATTGATATCCCGACGGATAAACGCGGCGAAGCCCCCTACTCTGTTGACGCCAATCTTTTGCACACCTCAAGCGAGGGCAAGGTCCTGGAAGACCCAAATGAAGAAGCCCCCGAATATGTATATCAGCGTACCGTTTCACCAGAAGCGGCCCCGGACAAACCGACTTATATCGAAATTGGGTTTGAGCGCGGCGATGCAGTTTCAATTGATGGCATCCAAATGTCACCAGCGACTTTGCTGACCCGCCTGAATGAACTGGGCGGCGCCAATGGGATTGGACGGCTAGACCTTTTGGAAAATCGATATGTCGGGATGAAATCCCGCGGAATCTATGAAACGCCGGGCGGTACGGTTCTTCTGAAAGCCCACCGAGGAATTGAACAAATCACCATGGATAAAGGTGCCATGCACCTCAAAGACGAATTAATGCCGCGCTATGCCGAGCTGGTCTATAACGGATATTGGTTCTCGCCAGAACGGGATATGCTACAAGCCGCAATAGACACGTCGCAGGAAATGGTCACCGGAACGGTTCGCCTTAAGCTATACAAAGGATCCGTGAGCATTGTCGGGCGCAGCTCGCCTTACTCACTCTACTCGCTAGAGCATGTAACTTTTGAAGAAGATGATGTTTATGATCAGGCGGATGCAGGTGGTTTCATCAAGATCAATGCACTTCGTCTGCGCTTGCTAAAAGCCCGCGACCGCAAAGCCGGCAAAAACAGCTGATCTATATATTCAACTCGCCGGCCCGAATACGTTGACTGACATAGCTGCATTCCCGGCTCGACAAATGGCGTGAAAATGCCCGGTCAGCTTTGACAGAGGAAAATGCCTGAGCATTTGAAACGCTGGCTATGGCTGAATTGTCCTGGGATATGGATAATCCCAGTTTCATATTTTCAGCGTTAAGTTCCGTCGATTTCGCCGATGGCATTTTGGGTGGAGTTAACGCCGCGTACCGACTATGATTTTTGCGATTGTAGTCGCGCAATACAGCCGCATATTTTGCGCCGCATTGATCAAGCAGGCTCGCCGTCCGAACATATTTGTTGATCCGTGAGCGGGTTGGGTCAACATGTTTGGCGTCAAGATAGGCGTCCAGCTCCGGAAACCGCACAGCCGGAGCTTTGTTTTCCGTTCGAAGCATAGGCGCAGATATGGGGGCATCCATTGAATCCGTAGCCGCGACAGCAGTCTGTGGTTTTGCAAAAAACATATTATAGGCAAACAACATAACTGCGATACCAGCCATGACAAAAAAAGCGGCCCGCAAAACACTGGATTCGGCCGACGTCTCTTCAACCATCAGTGTTTCCGGTTCAAGACTGCCCGGTTCTTTCGTTCCAAACGTTTTTGGCATAGCCGAAGCCCCTAAAATCCCTTAAGGGCCATACCTGCCATAAGAGTGGAAACGAGAGGTAAAATCCTAGCGTTAACGAAAGATGAAAGTAACTCAAAATGGATTTTGATGTCTGGATTGCATTGATCGCTCTGTTTGGAATTGGCGGCCTGACGCCAGGCCCGGCCGTCATGCTGGTTCTTGCCTCGAGTTTTCGTTACGGGTTTCGCCCGGCCATGCTGCCCGCATTGGGCGTCGCCAGCGCCAATGTCATATGGCTGATCCTCGCCGCCACAGGTGTCTCTGCCATTTTAACCAGCTCGCCCGCGGTGTTTTCTGCTCTTAAAATAATTGGATTTTTGGTCATTTTATATCTGGGCTTTACAACAATTTTAGGCCCCACCCCCGATCTATCGGATGCAGGAACCAGTGCCCCGCCTAAAGGTCAGCTATTTTCCAAAGGGGTCGGCTTACAACTTTCCAGCCCTATGCCATTAGTTTTTTTTGGCGCGCTTCTGCCTGCCTTTTTTGACATGGGACGCCCTGTTCTCCCGCAATTTGTGATTATGTTAGTGACCATTACCGCGACAGAGCTCATAGGTCTGGCCATTTATGCTTATAGCGGCGGGACTATTCGACAAATCCTCGCTAACCCCAAACAGGCCCGGATTTTTAATGTCATCGTCGGATTAGTAATGATCGGCGCTGGAGCCTGGGCTATTTTGTCCAACCCTGCACATTAGGGTTGCGTTCACAGATCAAGGGTATAAGAGGCGCGACCGACCCGTATAGGTGAGAGAAAATCATGGATATGTCGAAAATTCCCGCCGGTGAAAATCCGCCGAGCGATATTAATGTGATCATCGAAGTTCCGCTGGGCGGAGAGCCGATCAAATATGAAATGGACAAGGCCAGCGGCGCCATGTTCGTCGACCGGTTTTTATATACCTCTATGCGCTATCCCTGTAATTACGGATTTATTCCGCACACCTTGTCTGATGATGGCGATCCCACGGATGTCATGGTTTACGGAAATCGCGCCCTGATGCCAGGCTCCGTCGTTCGGGCCCGCCCGATTGGTGTGTTGATGATGGAAGATGAGGCCGGCATAGATGAGAAAATCCTGGCCGTGCCGCATCAGAAACTATCCCGGTTTTATGACAAGATTGAGCACTACACCGATATGCCGGACATTTTGCTCGAGCGGATCACCCATTTTTTTGATCACTATAAGGATCTCGAAAAGAATAAATGGGTCAAAGTTCTTGGGTGGGAAGACAAAGCCAAGGCCGAAGCCTTGATCGCCGCCGCCATTAAAGCGGCGGGATAGCACCGTATTTAAGCGGCTGACTTAGTAAGGTGGCGAATCACCATTCTTGATAACTGGGTCATGAAGCCATTTATCACCGCCGCTTGTATTCTCATATTTTAATTCATATTTGTGCCGATCTGTTCCATGCGCATTCGGGACCTTAAATGTCGCATGTTTGCGGTTGCCCTTTTTTCTTTCAGCTATGACCGGCGGTGAAGACGGCAATGAATTGGTTGTAATCGCCATTGGTGTGCTTTGAAAATTCCACTTACTGCCGGCGTCAATTTGGAATTCATATTCGGTAACACCCTTTGCTCCATTATTGAAATCCAGATCTTCATAGCCAGATCTCTGATCGAGATACTTTTTCATCTCCATCGCAGTTAAATTTCTTTCTCGACCTTTTTCAATTATGCGGGGTATGCCAACTACATGTCCGCCTTTGGGATCTGATTTAGCCTTCTCAGGGTCTAGTATCATTACAATGTACTTTAATCGTTGCGCCATTTATTCCTCCACTATCGCAAGTCTAAGGTTTTCATAATATTCGCGGGCTTTAGTATCGATGATTGTATCCTCGAGCATTAGCTTCATCGCCAAATCTTCGTTAACGAAGGCGCGATTCTTGCCTTGCCTTTTTACAGCCTTCATAACCTCGATCTGTGACCGCACTAATTGTCTAGACCAATATTCATTTTTTGGATCATTTTGCTTTAATGTTTCAAATAGATCGCGGGCAGCAATTGCATTGTCATAAAATTCTTTATTCTCGCCGACCGCGTCTTTGAGTTGTGCTAAGGCTCTATGAGCATTTCCCAGAGCGGCCTTTGCCTTCCACGTTACTTCAGGGTCCACATCCAAAGTCTCTCTTATTTTTTCGATTTCCATTTCTCGATACGAGACGGCAGATTGAATTTTATTTTGCTTTGTTAGCACGCGAGCCTTCCAGCCCAAAATTTCTGCAAACTCCAGATTGGCATCAGGAGAAAGAACCTTGTCAGCGTCCATACCGCGATAAAGCGCTTCTGCTTGATCAAATTTTTGCAGTGCGACATCGGGCTCTTTCCGTTGTTCCGCGCCAACACCTTCATTTACGATTGCCAGAGCATATTCTCTTTTATAAGCAACATTATGGGGATATGCTTCATATAACTCCGTTAATTGGGCGACGTATTCTGCGGAGTACCTTAAAAACGCATTCTGGTCTTGCCTGTTAAAAGCGACGTAGCCCTGCCAGAACGCCGACTGCCCATGATCAAACAACGCCTGTTCATTGTCATCACAAGCGGCCAGATTATGCTGGGTAATGCGATAGGCGTTTTCTGCATATTTTGAAAAAGCATCAATCGATCCGATATTATCAGCTATCTCCGCCGCCAAATGCAGCGACTGCGCATGACGGCTGGACGCCGCACAATCAATCTCTCCGTCGGGATAGTTTTCGTAATATTCAATGACCTTGTCCGCGACCCCGTCCATGACATCGAGCTTGCCCAGCGGCACCATCTTATCTTTGAGATCCGTCAGCATAAACTCCGTCAACCCTTCCGCCTCGGCTCGTCGCATTTCGGCTTCCGCCTGCGCGCGCTCCGCTGCGCCCCTTGCCGACATGGCGGCCCATGTCAGCCCACTCATGATTAAGACGGTTGTGAGCGCCGTAGATGTGATAATGGTCACACGTCGGCGCTCTTTTTTCATGTCCCGCTGCACCAGATCATCCAGACCGACGCCAATCATGCCAGAGATCAAACGCAAGGAGCCGAGCCGTTTCCCGTCGCCGCGCTCGGACACATCCGCCGCCAATGGTTCTGCGGGCTTATCCGTTAGCCGACCTGATCCATCAATCTGAAAACGCAGAGCCGGGGGAAAGCATTCTTGATCCGCAGTCTCAGGCCCATCAGACACAAACGGAATACCATCGACAATGATTGAGAAAATCTGCCGGTCCGGAAAATTATGTTTGAAATAGATAATCTCTTCATTCACCCAATGAGACTTCGCGGAATTTGGCGAACACAGGACGATGAGGAACTCTGACCCATGAAGCGCGGCTTGAATATGTTCGCCAAGGTCTGATCCGGCTGACAATTCATCCTTATCGCGAAAAACCGGCTTCAAATTGGCGGGTATGGGCCCTAATTCGGTTTCTCGGCCAATTAGGGGCTTTGGGATTTTATAATTTTCCAGACGTCTATGTAGCCAGCTACACCATTTCTCGTCCTTGTGACTGTAACTGATAAACGCTTTATACTTAAATTGACCCACTTATCTCTCTCCACGCATCTAAACTGTAGCGAAGTTAGTCGTTTAAATAAACGCGAATGTTGGAATGTTCATATTCAGACTTATTAATAAGAGGCTAAATCCCCCTTGATTCCCGCGATAATCCGGTTAATTTGCGCGCCATTACCGCGAGGGGAAGCGTGTCCGGGAGGGGCACGGCCAACTTCACATCACGCGAGGGGAAGCGCGCAGGACTAGCGCGGCCAACTTCATCAATTGAAGGGCAAATTGTCCATAATTTCAGGGAAAAATCATGACACTTTATTTAATTATAGCGTGCGGATTCCTTGCCGTATTGTACGGGATTTTCACCCGTGCCGGACTGATGAAACAGTCCACCGGCAATGAACGCATGAACGAAATCGCTGGCGCCATCCAGGAAGGGGCGCGGGCTTATCTCAACAAGCAATATAAAACCATCGCTATGGTCGGCGTGGTTGTCGCTGTCGTATTGGCCGTGCTGTTTAAAGGCTGGATCGCACCTGTTGGCTTCCTGCTCGGCGCGATATTGTCCGGTGCTGCCGGCTATATCGGTATGCTGGTTTCGGTTCAGGCCAATGTACGCACCACCGAAGCCTCTCGTAAAAGCCTTGGCGATGGCCTCAAAGTGGCCTTTAACGCCGGCGCGATTACAGGCATGCTGGTGGCGGGTCTCGCTTTGCTGGGCCTGTCCATCTACTATTATGTTCTGACCCAGGGCACCGGACATGGCTTTGCCAGTCGGGAAGTTGTTGAAGGCCTGATCGCCCTGTCACTGGGTGCCTCATTGATTTCCGTCTTTGCCCGTCTTGGCGGTGGTATCTTTACCAAAGGTGCTGACGTGGGCGGCGACCTGGTCGGTAAAGTCGAAGCCGGTATCCCGGAAGATGATCCCCGTAACCCGGCAACGATTGCCGATAATGTGGGTGACAATGTCGGTGACTGTGCCGGTATGGCGGCCGACCTGTTTGAAACCTATGTCGTAACCATTGCAGCGACCATGGTTCTCGGGTCTATCCTATTTGCCACAAACGCCGACCTAATGCTCTATCCAATGGCGATCGGCGCGGCCTGTATCATCACTTCTATCATTGGCACCTTCTTTGTCCGTCTGGGCAAAGGCTCGACCAATGTGATGGGCGCCCTTTATAAAGGCCTGATCGCAACAGGTGTCTTGTCCATCGGCGCGATTGGCCTGGTGACCAAGAAAGTCCTTGGCGGATTTGGCGACATCGCCGGCACGTCAATTAATGGATATGCCGCATTGACCGGTATGGATCTGTTTATCTGTTCCATTATCGGCCTGGCCATTACGGGTCTGATCGTCTGGATCACAGAATATTATACGGGCGTGAATTTCCGTCCGGTGAAATCTGTGGCCAAGGCGTCTGAATCTGGACACGGCACAAACGTCATCCAAGGTCTGGCCGTTTCCATGGAAGCGACCGCGCTTCCGGCTCTGGTCATCGTTGTCGGCATTATCGCCTGTTACAACATTGCCGGTCTTTACGGCATCGCCATCGCCGTGACCGCCATGCTGGGTGTTGCCGGTATGATCGTCGCGCTGGATGCGTTTGGTCCCGTGACAGACAATGCCGGTGGTATCGCCGAAATGTCAGAACTGGAACCCGAAGTCCGGAACACAACAGATACGCTGGACGCGGTTGGTAACACCACCAAAGCCGTGACCAAAGGCTACGCCATTGGCTCTGCCGGTCTGGGTGCTCTGGTCCTGTTTGCCGCCTATACCGAAGACATTAAGCACTTCGCGAAGACGGCGGTTGAGGGTGACTTCTTCTATAACATCGTGCCAAGCTTTGATCTGTCCAACCCTTATGTTGTGGTCGGTCTGTTTATCGGTGGTCTTCTGCCTTACCTGTTTGGGGCCTGGGCGATGCAATCTGTTGGCCGTGCGGCTGGCGACATCGTCGAAGAGGTTCGTAAACAGTTCAAAGAAAACCCTGGCATTATGAAAGGCGAAGTTCGTCCGAACTATGCCCGTGCCGTGGACATTCTAACCGGTGCGGCGATCCGCGAAATGATCAAGCCATCATTACTTCCGATCCTGACACCGATCATCTTGTTCTTTGTGATCAAATTTATCGCAGGTCCATCTGCAGCCCTGTCTGCGCTCGGTGCCATGTTGATGGGTGTGATCGTAACCGGCCTGTTCGTCGCCCTGTCTATGACGGCTGGTGGCGGAGCCTGGGATAATGCCAAGAAATATATTGAAGACGGCAATCATGGCGGTAAGGGCTCAGATGCCCACAAAGCCTCTGTGACCGGCGATACAGTTGGGGATCCTTATAAGGACACAGCTGGTCCGGCCGTTAACCCGATGATCAAGATCACCAATATTATGGCGCTCTTGCTTCTGGCTATTCTCGCTCACTAAGCGACAGTTTATTCGAGATCAGAAACCCCGCCTTGTGCGGGGTTTTTTAATGACTTTGTAAAAGCAGAAAATCTATTGTAAAGTCGTATCAAATATCCAATGGTTGTTCTCCAATGGAACGACAAAAAGCATCCAAGCTCAACATTAACTGCCCGCCACTGAGAACAAAATCTGAGATCGCCCCTCGCGTTCCCGTGAATGTTCGAACAACTTCAGGAACCGTAAACTGCTCGTTTCCGCTTGGCAGCCCCATTCCGTTATAGAGCAATTCAGGTGCCAATTCTTTGGTTTTGAAATCATCTGATAGCATCCGTTCTTCGCATATTTTTATTGCATGCCATTGATCGTGATAAGCCGGGCTTAATTTGGCGAGGTCACAATCGAAGTTTATCGCGTCCAAACGGAACAAGTTCACCGCCGTTCCCAAATCGCAATCCGGATGTGAGACAATCCACTTAGTTACCTTTGAGTCATCAGCATCGGTACTTGAACAAATAATTTTGTGCCAGACGTCTGGCGATTGTTTCTGGATCCATCCCAAAAACTCAGGATCACTTGTCGACATTAATATGCCCTCGGAATACCAGCGGGGCAAAATCCGATCAAATCGTTCGTGTTCCGCTTCCATGCCAAGCCATCCTATTGCCCACTAGAGTATTGTTTCACACCATTTACCTTCGAGAACTTAACAAACCAAAACACCTGCATATTTTTCTTGAACATTCTACATGTTCTTGTTATGTTCTCCTCCCTGCGATGGAGACGCAAAATGAGAAAGAAGTATTTAAACGTGGCTTATGACGATCGGGATCTGGCCAAAAAACTGGGCGCAAGGTGGGATCCGGCGGTGAAGCGCTGGTACTGCCTGCCCGGCA
>JAHDDX010000098.1 GCA_020629135.1 Hellea sp. | reverse complement strand
AGATCAACACCCATATTGGCTTGCGATTCTGTCATACCGTCCAGAACAGCGTCCGCCATAAGGTCACAATATAAAGAGATCGCACGAGCTGCATCATCATTCCCGGGAATTGGGAAATCAGCCGAAGCCGGATCACAATTCGTGTCCAGGATAGCGATAACAGGGATGCCTAGACGACGAGCTTCTTTAATCGCAATCGCTTCTTTATTTGTATCGATCACGAACATCAGATCAGGCTTGCCGCCCATATCTTTAATTCCGCCGAGAGCTTTTTCGAGCTTTTCCATTTCACGGGTCAGCTTCAATGTTTCTTTCTTGGTCAGACCGGTGTCTTCTTCGCCGCCCAATTTGGCTTCGAGTTCACGCAGACGGCTGATGGATTTTGAAATTGTCGACCAGTTGGTCAACATGCCACCTAGCCAGCGGTGATTGACGTAATATTGAGCGCAACGCTTGGCGGCAGCGGCAATTGGCTCAGACGCGGCGCGCTTGGTGCCGACAAACAGAACCCGGCCACCTTTAGAAGCGACTTCGCGCGTCTTGACCAGAGCCTGATGCATCAACGGCACAGTCTGGGACAGATCCATAATATGGATGTGTGAACGCGCACCAAAAATATAAGGGGCCATTTTTGGGTTCCAGCGATGAGTCTGGTGACCAAAGTGAACGCCTGCCTCGAGCAATTGACGCATTGAAAATTCAGGTAAAGCCATGGATATCTCCTCTTTCCGGTTGGCCTGACACGGGCTGTGAAGACATATGTCTCACCGGAATCGATAAGGCCCTATATGGACCAAACCGTCACCCATGTGCGATTTATGGCGGGCATGTAGCAGAATTCAAATAGGATGCAAGGGAAATCTACGAGAAATACTGGCTAATACCGCACCTTGATATTCAGTCAACGCCCATGGCCTCTTTGGCCATAGCCGTCACCGACACATAGTCGAGCTTACCCGTGCCAAGTACGGGCACGTCTTTGACTGACAAAATCTTTTTGGGAACCGCAATTTCAGGAACTCCATGAGATTGGGCCCAGGTCAATAGCTCGTGGCGTTTTGGGTCTTTGTAATCTGTGACAAGCACAATTTGTTCGCCTTTACGCTTATCGGGTAAAATCGCCGCCGCATGCATGTAGTTTGGCCAGACGGCGGAGGCACAATTTTCGACCACGGTTAACGACACCATTTCACCACCAATTTTAGCGAACCGCTTAATCCGACCCCGAATAATACAATATCCGTCTTCATCCACAGAAACGACATCACCTGTATTATGCCACCCGCCTTCGATCGGCATGATTTCGCCGGGATTGTCCGGCGAGATATATCCCTTCATGACATTGGGGCCCTTGACCCATAAACACCCCGCATCTTCCAGCCCTTCAACCGGTTCAAGACGGGCTTCAAGACCCGGCAAGAGCTTTCCAATCGTACCACCGCGTATATCACCCGGTTGATTGGCGGCGAGAACAGGTGAGCATTCTGTCACGCCGTAACCTTCCAGCACGACAAAAGAAAACTTCTCCTCGGCCGCCTTTCGGGTTTCTTCGCGTACACGTTCGGCGCCGCAAACCGCTATTCGGAGAGATTTGAGCCCCTCCTCTGAACTCGCGCGCATATATTGCTGGACGAAGGTATCGGTTGCCCAAAGGATGGTCGCCTGAGAATCGAAAATCCGTTGGGCGATTGTTTTCGTTTGCAGGGGTGACGGATGAAGCACAACAGGATTGCCGTCGAGTAGCGGCCATAGCGTTCCCGCCGTCAGGCCGTAACAATGGAAGGTGGGAAGCGGATTGAAGAAAATATCCGTATCTTCGATTTCCACATGCTCACTGATCTGCTCAACATTTGCCAAAATATTGGCATGGGATAACACCACGCCTTTGGGATTACCTTCCGTTCCTGACGTAAACAAAATAACGCCCGTATCGTCCGGCGATGCAGACGGGACCATCAAACCCGGCAATATAGGCCCCAAAACCGCCTTGATTTTGGCGCCCAAGCCGATTTCTTCGCGAAGGTCTTCGAGATAAACAAGCTCAACAAATGTCTCAAGCTCCGCAATCAACGGCGCCAACCCACCAAGTTCGACAAATTTATGGGCGGTGATTACTTTTTTGATTTCGGCCGTCTGGCAGGCCGATTTCAGATTTTTCGCACCGGCCGTAAAATTTAACATGGCCGGTGTGCGCCCGGCAGCGTGAACAGATAAAAGCGATATAACGGCTCCGGCCCCCGTCGGTAATAAAATGCCTACATTTTCCTTGCGGTCAGTTTTCTTTGCCAAAGGCGAAGATAACGCAAAAGCAGCCCGGGTAATCTCACCATAAGTTAGAACCCGGCCATCTCCATCTGTCAGGATTTCGGTTTTTGCGCCATGCGCTTTCGCCGCGGCCAGATAAGCACCAAGAATACTTCGACGAATTCGCCGTTGTGCCTGTTTTGACAGGTCTTGTGATTTCAAATTTTGAGTTTCCACCCTTTGGCCCTTCATTATCATTGGCGTATGCGCGCCACATTGCTTAGCGCAATTCTTTCAAGGGTGCAAAACGGGAATTCTCCGATCCCCCTAAGCCGCTATTTCTTTGATCGTCTCGACAATCTTGGTGGCTTTGATCGCTTTCTGAATAGCTTTATCGACCCCGACCTTGCCCGGTAAGCGCCAATGTCCTTCCCGCCGATCATCTAACGGCACAATCACATCGATATAGCCCATGGTTTTACAGGGGGCTGCCCGCATTTGTTCAATGCAGTCTTCGAGTATGCTAAGATGTTCTTCCGTCCCCGAACGCAAGCGGATTTCCAGCCCTTTCACCTGAACTTCAGCCTGGAACTGGAGCGAGGAAATCGTATTGGTAAATATCTTTATCTCGCCGTCTCGCTGATCAACCTTCCCCGTAATTTCGATGATAGAGCCCGCATTCAGAATATCCCTATTCGCCGTCAACAGATCTTCGCCCACAAACACTTCATAGTCGCCAGATGGGTCGGAAAGGCTGATATAAGCAAAACGTTTATTACGTTTCGACAGGCGTTCCTGGCGTTTTCGGACTACACCGGCCAGGCGCATAGCCGAGTTTCCCGCCTTATATTGGCTCTCAATATCGGCGGCCAATACCGTTTTGCGTTGTTCCAGAGCTTCGCGGAAATCGTCCAATGGGTGACCACCCAAATAAAACCCAATGGCGCCCAGCTCATGATCCAGCATATCAATATGGCTCCAGGCCGGCGTTTCCGCCAGATCAGGCTCGTCCATAGCGTCTAAATCCTCACCAAACAGGCTGTTTTGAGAAGAATTGCGCTCCTGTTGGGCGCGCGTACCAATAGATTGCAAAGTTGAAGCCGCGGCCAACACTTTCGCCCGATTGGGTTCAAGTGCATCAAAAGCCCCGCCGCGGGCCAGGTTTTCGATCGCGCGTTTATTGACAATGCGCGTATCTATCCGCCTCGCAAAATCGAATAAGTCCTCAAATGGGCCATCTTTTTCACGGAGTTCAACGACGTGCTTCATGGCTTCTAGACCGACATTTTTCAAGGCACCCAGCGCATAGAGTACCGCCCCGTTTTCGACTTCAAAATCAGCTCCAGAATGATTGACGCAAGGGGGGCGGACTTCGATCCCCATACGAATACCTTCTTGGTAAAACTGGGCAAGTTTATCGACATTGTTAAGATCAAGGCTCATGACAGCAGCCAGAAATTCGGTTGGATAAAACGCTTTAAGATAAGCGGTTTGGAATGAAATCAGAGCATAAGCGGCGGCGTGGGATTTGTTAAAACCATAGCCGGCAAACTCATTGACCAATTCAAAAATGTTATCGGCCTGATCCGCATCGACGCCATTTTCGACCGCGCCCTCCACAAAGCGCGACTTTTGCTGCGCCATGACATCTTTATCTTTTTTACCCATAGCACGGCGCAAAATATCCGCCTCGCCAAGGGAATACCCGGACAGGACTTGTGCAATTTGCATCACCTGTTCCTGATAAATGATAATTCCGTATGTCTCTTTGAGGATATGCTCAATTTTTGGATGAGGATATTCGATTTCAATTCGGCCGAATTTCCGATCAATATAGGTATCAATGTTCTTCATCGGGCCCGGGCGATAAAGCGATATAAGGGCCGTCAATTCCTCGATCGAGTTCGGGGCCATTTTACGAAGCGTGTCGCGCATGCCCGAGCTTTCAAGCTGGAATACCCCATAAGACAGGCCTTCGGCCAGAATATCATAGGCCTGCGCCGAGGATGTATCGAGTTTCTCAATGTCAAGCGTGATGCCCTGTTGCGCCAGATATTTCACGGCCCGGTCGATGACCGTCAGGGTTTTCAAGCCCAGAAAGTCAAACTTCACCAATCCGGCACTTTCCGCCCATTTCATGGTAAATTGTGTCGCCGGAATATCCGAACGCGGATCCCGGTAAAGTGGGATCAATTGCGTCAGCATCCGGTCACCAATCACAACCCCCGCCGCGTGGGTGGACGCGTTGCGGTAAAGCCCTTCGAGTTGCAGCGCAATCGTCAGGAGTTGCTTCACCGCCGGGTCCTCATCCCTGGCGTCCTGCAGGCCCTTTTCCATCCCGATAGCCTCCGCCAATGACACGGGGTTTGCAGGATTAGATGGCACCAATTTAGCCAGGCGATCAACCTGTCCTAATGGCATTTGAAGAACCCGTCCTACATCCCGCACAACGGCACGGGCCTGCAAGGTTCCAAAGGTGATGATATGCGCAACCTGTTCCGCGCCATACTTTTCCTGAACATAGCGAATGACCTCACCCCGACGTTCCTGACAGAAGTCGACATCGAAGTCGGGCATTGAAATCCGTTCCGGGTTCAAAAACCGTTCAAACAGAAGTCCGTATCGCAGCGGATCCAAATCTGTGATTGTCAACGCCCAGGCGACAACAGAACCCGCACCAGAACCCCGGCCTGGACCAACTGGAATGCCATGGGCCTTAGCCCATTTGATGAAATCTGAAACGATCAAAAAATAGCCTGGAAAGCCCATTTGTTCGATAATACCAAGTTCAAAATCCAACCGATCAAAATAGTCTTTTTCAGAGGCAGCAGCCGGTACAGCCTCCAATCGCGCTCTTAACCCAGCCCGGGCCTGATCCGCCAGTATATCGCCCTCACTGGATTTTCCATCGCCGAAATTGGGTAAAATCGGGGGACGTTTTTCAGATTTAAACGCGCACCGCTGCGCAATATCTATCGTATTTTCAAGAGCTTCCGGCAAATCCATAAACAGCTCCAGCATCTGCTCTTCGGATTTAAAGTAATGTTGATCAGAAACTTTGCGCCGGTCTTTTTCTAGCACATAACTTCCTTCAGAAATCGCCAATAATGCATCATGGGCCTGATGCATTTCCGGGTCGAGGAAATAAGGTTCATTGGTCGCCACGATTGGCAAACCCTTAGAATAAGCCCAGTCGAGCAAAATCGGTTCTGACTCGATCTCATCTGGGAGACCGTGCCGTTGTAATTCCACATATAAATTGCCTGGAAACAATTCAGCCAATTGGTCAAGCCAGCGCTCGGCTTCCTCCAGTCGACCCTCGCTGATCAACTTGTTCAAAGCCCCATCCGGACCGCCGGTCAAAGCGATAAGGCCGTCCGTATGGCCCTCTAATTTCGCAAGCTTCGCATGAGGCAAATCTGTTGGCTCAACATCGATAAATGCAGAACTCGACAAAACCATCAGATTTTCATAGCCGGTCTCATTTTTGGCCAAAAGCGCCAGTGTCCCGTCCGGGTCTTTACGGATTTGCCCCGGCTGCATATCCAAATCCAGGTCCAGCGACAGAGTCAGGCCAATAATTGGCTGCACCCCCTGGCCTTTCATGATTTCGGAAAATTCGAGTGCCGCACACATATTATTCGTGTCGGTCATCGCCAAGGCCGGCATACGCCATTTGCGGCACCGGTTGGCCGTATCTTTGATCTTGAGTGCCCCTTCTAGCATGGAATAAGGCGTTCGAGACCGCAGATGTACAAAACCCGGCTGAGCCATGCGTGAAATTCCCCTAACCTAAACCCCGAGAACCATCATCCAGATGGTCATAACGACGATAAATCCAGACAATACGATTCCGGCGCTAATGTCCATGATCACTTGTTTCATCTTATCCTCCTTTTTGTATGTTCTGCTTTTGTTCTATTCCCGATGTAAGATTAGGTCAAATAAATTCTGGACAAATTGGATCGTCATTGCAGAGTGTGCGTTATGACTCAGTTTTATACCCCGCGTACAGCGACCGCCTTGATTATTGCAAACATGGTTGGGGTCGGTGTGTTTACGAGCCTTGGCTATCAACTCGTGGATATTCAAGATGGATTTCCAATCCTGTTTCTCTGGTTCCTCGGTGGGGTGATGGCCCTTTGCGGCGCCGCGTCTTATGCCGAACTTGGGGCAGCCTTGCCCCGCTCAGGCGGAGAGTATAATTTTCTAAGCCGGATTTATCATCCGGCAGCCGGGTTCATTTCCGGCTGGATATCCGCAACAATTGGATTTGCTGCGCCCAATGCCGCCATCGCTATTGCATTTGGCGCCTACGCGGTTCAGGTCATTCCCGGCATCCCTGAGAATTTCGCCAAAGCCGTGGGTATCGGACTGATCCTTGTCCTGACTTTAATTCACGCCCGAAATCGGTCGGGCAGTGGCGGATTCCAGTTTATTACGACTGCGCTTAAGATCATATTGATATTAGCGTTTTGCGCCCTGGCCTTAACAATGGTCCCCGACCCACAAACTGTCCGGATCGCTCCGGCCTCGGGGGATCTAAGCACGATATTAAGTCCGGCTTTTGGCGTGGCGCTGGTCTATGTATCCTTCGCCTATACGGGCTGGAACGCCGCCACTTATATCAGCGGCGAGCTTGAAAATCCGCAACGGGATTTACCCAAAATTCTAATATTCGGCACGCTTCTGGTGACCGTGCTTTATGTGCTGGTCAATTTCGTCTTCCTCAAAGTTGCTCCAGTGGAAGCCATGGTCGAAAAAGAAGAAATCGGGTTTATCGCCGCCAAATTTGCTTTTGGTGATGTCGGTGGTCGGATCACGGCCGGCATGCTCGCCCTTTTGTTTATATCCTCCGTCAGCGCCATGACACTGGCCGGCCCACGCGCGCTACAGGCTATAGGTGAGGATTATAAGCTTTTGTCTTTTCTGGGAAAAACCAATAAAAACGGCATCCCCAACCGGGCAATATATCTGCAATCGGCTATCTCAATAATCCTCATTCTGACCTCGACCTTTAAGTTCATCATGATTTTCGCAGGCGCTATGCTGGCGTTTAATTCCATGCTCGCCGTGTTGGGTGTTATCATTTTAAGAATGCGCGAGCCGGATCTGGAACGCCCCTACAAAGCCTGGGCTTATCCACTGACCCCAATCATCTATATCGCCGTAATCTTGTTTATGTTGGTTTTCACCATATCCAAAAATCCAAACGAAGCCTTGTTCGGCCTGGCAGTGATCCTGACCGGACTAATGTTTTATTTTGTTTCAAAAAAGATGGAAAACTAAGCTAAATCAACCGGGCTTATAAGGCACGACCAGCCCATCCCGCACGGTCAGAACACGATCCATATATTGAACGAGCCCCATATTATGGGTTGCAACCAGAGCCGAAACCCTCTCAAGCCGGGTCAAATCAAAAAGACTTTGAAATACGGAGGCTGACGTCGCCGGATCTAGATTTCCCGTCGGCTCGTCAGCCAAAAGGATTTGCGGTTTATTGGCAATGGCTCGCGCAATCGCGACACGTTGTTGTTCCCCGCCCGACATTTGAGACGGTTTATGATGTGTGCGTTCCGCAAGTCCGAGTATGCCCATTAGACGGGCAGCTTCACTCTCAGAGGCGCCGCGGCGTTTCCCTGCAATCATTTGCGGGATAACCACATTGTCCAGGGCTGAAAATTCTTTCAGCAAATGATGGAATTGATACACCACACCTATGGTTTCGCGGCGCACAGCTGTGCGTGTATCATCGGCCAACTTTAAGCATTCACGCCCATTTATAAAAACTTCGCCTGAATTCGGTTTCTCAAGTAGACCCGCCGCATGTAACAATGTCGATTTACCCGAACCGGACGGCCCAATCAGACCGACCATTTCGCCTGGATAAATATCGATATCCGCCCCGGCCAGGACCCGCAGGATCCCGGTTCCCGATTTATAGGAGCGATGCAGATTGCGAACGGAAAGGATGGGACGACGATTACTCATAGCGCAACGCCTCCACGGGATCAGTTTTCGCCGCGCTCAGGGCCGGGAATAATGTAGCAAGCGCCGAAATCACAAAGCCACATAGAGCGACTAACATCACTTCTCCCCATACGATCTTAGCCGGAATGCCGGTTGAAATCTGATAGACATCCGGCGGAAATAATTCCGTTCCGGTGACAGTTTCAATGACCGATTGCACGACATCAATATTCAGGCAAAACATGATCCCGAAAATCAAGCCTGCGATCGTGCCTAAAAATCCGATCAGGGATCCAGCAATTAAAAATATTCGCAAAACCGACCCGCGCGTCGCGCCTATTGTACGCAAAATGGCGATATCCCGGGCTTTATTTTTTACCAGCATGATCATGGCGGATAAGATCGGAAATGTTGAAATTATAACGACTACGATGAATATCATCCGCATAGCGATTTGTTCGGTTCTCAACGCCGTCGCCGTTGTATTATTTCTATCTTTCCAGGTTTGAATCCATATCGGTTCATCGATCAGATTTCGAACCGGAGAGCGCATTTTTCCGATATCGTCAGGATTATCAAGCCGGATTTGAATTTCGCCGTTCTTCACGCCATTTGAAAATAATAGCTGTGATTGATCGAGATCCATATAGATATACATGGAATCAGTCTGAAACAGCCC
>JAHDDX010000012.1 GCA_020629135.1 Hellea sp. | reverse complement strand
GGTGAGAAAAAATCTCTTTTTTCTAAATTGAAGAAAAGAAAGTAATCTGAATGTTCGGGAAACGTCAGGCAAATTCCGCAGCTCTTGAAACGCCGAAAGCGGTCAAGAAAGAACAAGCGCCCGTTCCAGTTCAGGCGGCGGCTGTGCCTATGGATATTCGGGATACGTCTGAGGAGTATTACGAAACCAAAGCAACGATATTTAACGCGCTGTTTGAAACTATTGATGTTTCAGCTTTGGCCGGCATGCAACCGCAAAAAGCGCGGGAAGAAATTCGTAATATTGTCGATGAAATCATCGCTATTCGCAATGTACGATTATCTGTTGCTGAGCAAAACCAACTTATCACCGAGATTTGTGATGATATTCTCGGATATGGACCCTTAGAGCCGCTACTTGCCCGCGACGATATCGCCGATATCATGGTCAACGGCGCTAAAGACGTCTTCATCGAAACCAATGGTAAGATGGAAAAAACCAATATCCGGTTTCGTGATAATCAACAGCTCATGAATATCTGCCAACGCATTGTGTCTCAGGTGGGACGCCGCGTTGATGAAGCCAGCCCGATTTGTGACGCGCGTTTGCTGGATGGCTCTCGGGTTAATGTGATTGCGCCGCCTTTATCGATTGACGGGCCAGCCCTGACCATTCGTAAGTTTAAGAAAGATAAATTGACCCTCGATGATCTGGTTAATTTCAAGTCTATTTCACCGGCTGGTGCCAAGGTTTTACAAATTATCGGGGCCTGCCAATGTAACGTCGTCATTTCCGGCGGTACGGGTTCCGGGAAAACGACGCTTTTGAATTGTTTGACCGGCTTTATCCATCCGGATGAACGGATCATTACCTGCGAAGACGCGGCTGAATTACAATTGCAACAGCCTCACGTGGTGCGTCTTGAAACACGCCCGCCAAACCTGGAAGGTAAAGGCCGCGTAACCATGGCGGATCTGGTTAAAAACTGTCTGCGGATGCGTCCAGAACGCATTATCGTGGGTGAGGTTCGGGGACCGGAAGCGTTTGATTTGCTTCAAGCTATGAATACGGGTCACGATGGATCAATGGGAACGCTTCACGCCAACTCACCGCGCGAAGGTCTATCCCGTCTCGAATCCATGATCACCATGGGAGGTTTCAGCCTGCCCGCACGGACTATTCGTGAAATGATTGTTGGCTCTGTCGATGTAATCGTTCAAGCAGCCCGCCTGCGCGATGGTTCACGTCGTATCACCCATGTTACCGAAGTTCTCGGTATGGAAGGCGACGTCATCGTTACCCAGGACTTGATTGTCTATGAAATGGACGGCGAAGACGCCCAGGGTAAAATTATCGGCGAGCATAAATCTACCGGTATTGCCCGTCCCGCATTCTGGGACCGGGCCCGTTACTTCAATCTTGAAAAAGAGCTGGCCGAAGCTCTGGACGCCGCAGGGAGTTAAGCTGTGGATCCGGCAACCATTCAAGCCGCCATTGTGGCCGTTGCCGTAATCGGAATTGGCTGGCTGCTGTTTGGTGGTGAAAGTTCCAAAGCCGATGAACGGGTCAGGGAGATCACCCGATCACGAACATCTGAGCAACGCAAAGGCTTACTGGATTTCATGAAGCCGGATGACAGTTCGTCTCGCCGAAAACAAATCGAAGCGTCGTTAACGGAAATCGACCAAAAACAAAAAGACCGAAAAAAGAAACTTAAATCTCTGAAATCAAAACTGGTTCAGGCGGACCTGACCATTTCGCAGCAAACCTTTATGATAATCTCGATTGTCACTGGAATTGCCGTTGGCGCGGGATTGTTTTTCTTTACCGGCAAGCCTTTGATCAGTGGTGGCGCTGCATTTGCAGCTGGATTTGGCGTACCCCGCTGGTTCTTGAATATGTTGATAAATCGACGCCAAAAGAAATTTGTGATGGGGTTTGCTGATGCCATGGATATTATTGTTCGGGGTGTTCGAACCGGTTTGCCATTGGGCGATTGTTTGAAAATCATTGCGCATGAATCGCCTGAACCTATTCGCAGCGAATTTGTTCGGGTTGTTGAAGGCGAGGCCGTGGGTGTTCCGGTGGAAACATGCCTTGATCGCATGTATGACCGCATGCCGGTATCGGAAGTCAATTTTTTTGCAACCGTCCTGAATATCCAGAAAACCACCGGTGGTAATCTGGGTGAATCCCTGGACAACCTTGCCAGCGTTTTGCGAGGACGCAAACTCCTGCGCGAAAAGATCAAGGCTTTGTCTGCTGAGGCGAAAGCGTCGGCGATGATTATCGGCGCATTGCCACTCGTTGTGATGGCTTTGGTCACGGTGGCTTCGCCCGACTATATGACCGAACTTTACACCACGCCAACCGGCCACAGAAACCTGATGATCGGGGCGGGCATGATGTTATGTGGGATAATGGTCATGCGCAAAATGATTAACTTTAAGTATTAGGTGGCGAGATGAATCCCGAATCCGCGGCCATGTTCCAAAACGTCCTCTACGCCTTTATTTCGATTTTGGTTGTCGGGACGATCTACACTCTCGTGGCGCCGCTACTTGAGGGGGATAAGCTTAAGTCACGGATGAAATCCGTCTCAAGCGCGCGCGACCAGTTAAAGTCACAGCGCATGGCGGAACTTCAACAGGGCAACAAGCTGCGTTCGAACAATAAAGGCCTGGTTTCCAATCTTGTGGACAATCTCAGCTTGGAAAAATTGCTCGCGGCGAATGATCTTCGGGATAAAATGGCGCAGGCCGGATTTCGCGGACAACGCCCGATTTACATGTTTTATTTCTTCCGTTTTGCTATGCCGATTATTCTCGGTATCCTCGGGCTGATATTCCTGATCGGGTTAAATATAATGGAACTCCGCTTCCAGCAAAACCTTCTTATCACTGTGGCCTTGGTGGTTTTTGGTTATTATTCCCCAGGCGTATATTTGAAAAACACCGCAGATAAACGGGCCGCATCAATTGCGCCGGTTTTCCCGGACGCTTTGGACCTGCTTTTGATTTGTGTGGAATCGGGTATGTCGATTGAGCTGGCTTTTGGACGGGTTTCTCAGGAAATGGCCGAAAACTCGGTGGAACTCGCCGAAGAACTTTCATTGACAACCGCCGAATTGTCTTACCTGCAAAGCCGGCGTCAAGCCTATGAAAACCTGGCCCGACGTAACAATCACGTCGGTATCCGTTCTGTCTCAACTGCACTGGTGCAATCGGAACGCTATGGTACGCCGCTTGGGTCGACCCTGCGAACGCTCGCTACAGAGAACCGCCAAATGCGGATGATGGAAGCTGAGAAAAAGGCGGCTTCTCTACCGGCCAAGCTAACCGTGCCGATGATCCTGTTCTTCCTGCCGGTTCTCTTTATCGTCATCTTGACCCCAGCCGCTATGCGGATCGGCGACGCGTTTTAATCAGCGTAGTTCAATTATGGCTAGCTTGGCTGAAGGCTGAATTCGCACAAATTTCAAGTAACGCCTCGTGACTTATTAAGCCGGGCTAAGGCGCTCAGTTTTGGTTATTTTGGTTCCAGAGCGCGATCATTGCAAAAATGGCGGTTAGGCCCAGCTAAGCCGCTCTACTTGTTTCCATTGGGATATTCTTAGGGCCATTGAGGCGCGGGATGAAGGCCGTCTCGTTGAGGCCATACGCAAAGACATCACCGAAAGCGTGTCCTATGAGGGGATTTTTTGGGGGGTAACCTTTTATTGGTCGTGAAAAAATGA
The DNA here is from genome assembly GCA_020629135.1 of Hellea sp. Classification (GTDB taxonomy): domain Bacteria; phylum Pseudomonadota; class Alphaproteobacteria; order Caulobacterales; family Maricaulaceae; genus JACOMS01. The sequence continues at coordinate 42,654 of JAHDDX010000012.1, read as the reverse complement.
CAACAAAGTCAACCAGCTTGACGATGATTTTTGTGAAATCGCTAATCTGACATACTGCAATAGAGTGAAGTTTCGTCGCTAAAATTGCAAATCTTTTGGTGGAGTTCTGCAGACGTCATGCTGGTTAGTTGAAGCCGTTTGTTCAACGATAATAATTCCGCTAACAAGGTACAACTTTCTTCAAAATCACGTTCGACATTGCATCCTTTTTCAAAGAAAGCCATAGCTTTTCTTGGGTCTTTGGGTTGGAAATAATACCCATTTTCATAGATCTTTCCCATTGTCATGCAGGCTGGACCATAGCCTTGATTGCAGGCATGGATTTCTTTCGTAATTTCATCTTGATGTAAGCTTCGTGCAGAACTTATAATCTGCTCATCGGCAGATTTTTTTTGAGCGACCACCACATATATTAAGGTAACGATGACAATTATGGTCAAGATGACAATTGCGCCTCGATTCAAGATGTAATCCCCTATTAGATATTGTGATTGATACAACTAGCAAATCAATTAGTCAGTTTGTTGGAAAATGACTAGCGCTATCCCGCTTTTTGATAAATCGCCTTGGTCTCAAGGAATTCATCGAGGCCATATTCACCCCATTCCCGGCCATTGCCGGACATTTTATACCCACCAAAAGGCGCAGCAGCGTCGAGGGAGGCGCCGTTAATATGCACCATGCCGGCGCGGATCTGGGCGGCGACATCGAGGCATTCCGCCTCGTCATTACCCCAGACATAGCTGGACAGGCCGTATTCGGTCAGATTGCCCTGGGCGATGGCGTCATCAATCGAATTGTAAGGCATCAGGCAAATGACCGGGCCAAAAATTTCTTCCTGAAAAACGCGCATATCTGGCGTGACGTCGGCAAATACAGTTGGTCGGACAAAAAAGCCGTCCGGGTCACAACCGTCGGGATGGTCGGGGCCGCCGACCAAAAGACGAGCGCCTTGATCAATGCCGCTTTGGATCAATTCTTTGACCTTTTCAAATTGACCGCGATTGGCAATTGGGCCCAAATGGGTGTCCGGTGAATTGGGGTCGCCGACAATTGCGGCGCCCGCGGCTTGTTTGGCGATTTCGCAGGCTTGCTCGTAATGAGCGGCAGGCACAAACATCAAGGTCGGTGCGTTACAGGATTGCCCCGAATTGCCCATGCAGGATTTCACCGTGCCAGCAACAGAGCGGGCAATATCTGAATTCTCAAGAATGATAGAGGGTGACTTCCCACCAAGTTCCAGCGCTACGCGTTTAATGGTCGGCGCAGAGTTTTGCGAAATCAGTACCCCGGCCCGGGTTGAGCCGGTAAAGGACACCATATCAATATCTTTATGCCCGGTCAGGGCCGATCCGACCCCGGGGCCGTCCCCGTGAACCAGGTTAAACACACCCGCGGGAACGCCCGCTTCGTGGATGATCTCGGTAAGGATGATCGCGTCAAGCGGCGCGTTTTCAGACGGCTTAAGCAACATGGTGCAGCCAGCGGCCAGAGCCGGAGCCACTTTGGTCGCCATCTGGTTCATAGGCCAGTTCCAAGGGGTGATCAGGCCGCAAACACCGATCGGTTCTTTGCGAATTTTGGAGCGTCCGATCGTACGGTCAAATTCATACTCATCCAGAACCTTAAGAACTTCGCTAAAATGCTGCGGGCCGGACGGAGCCTGAGCCGCCCGGGACAGTCCGACCGGTGCGCCCATTTCCTGGGTGATCGCGGCGGCAATTTCATCATTGCGTTTCATCAAACTTGCATTAATCGCGCCGATCAATTCTTTACGCTCGGCTATCGTTGTCCGGGCATAGGACGGGAAGGCGGCTTTGGCGGCCGCGACGGCAGCGTCAACATCTTCCGAATTGCCCAGCGGGATTTCGGCAACGGATTTTCCGGTCGCGGGATTGATCACGGCATGTGTAGCGGTGCCTTGGGGATCGACCCATTGGCCGTTAATATAAAACTGATCCGTATTCATTTTAGGCTCCTGTCAGGTCGTTCCAGGTCTTATCCAGACAGGATCGCAATTTTTCATAGAGCTCGTCAATTTCTGATTTTGAGATCACTAATGGCGGTGCCATGATCATGACGTCACCGACGGCACGGGCGATTAAACCTGAGCTGAAGCAATGTTCGCGGCAGGCATAGCCGGCGCTGCCATCGGGTTGGAAACGGGATTTGCTGTCTTTGTCGGAAACCAGCTCAACGGCTCCGAGGAAACCGACGCCGCGAACCTCGCCAACAATTGGATGGTCAGCCAGCTCGCGAATCCGAGCCTGAAAATAATCGCTATGTTCAGCGCCTGCCTCACCAATCGCCCCTGTCGTTTCGTATAACTCCAGGGTTTTAATCGCAACGCTGGCGGCGACCGGATGGCCTGAATAGGTGTAGCCATGGGCCATTTCATAATCCGCATTGATCAGGGTGTGACCGATTTCGTCATTCAGTGCGAGGGCGGAAATCGGCTGATATCCATTGGAGAGGCCTTTGGCCATGGTCAGCATATCAGGCTGGAAATCATAAGTCTGAGACCCGAACCAGGATCCGGTTCGGCCAAAGCCGCAAATCACTTCGTCGGCCCATAAAATCACATCATATTTGTCACAGATCGCTCGTATTTTTTGCCAGTAACCGGTCGGCGGCACCATCAGGCCACCTGCGCCCATGATCGGTTCGCCGATAAAGGCGGCGACGTTATCCGCGCCAAGTTCCAAAATTTTGTCTTCGAGCGCCTGTGCACACCGGCTTGCGAAATCCTCTTCGCTTTCACCGGGCTCAGCAAAACGATAAGCGCAAGGTGTCGGTTCAATGTGATGAAAGCCGGGGCGGGGGCAGTCAAACTTTTCATGCATACCAGACAGGCCGGTCAAACTGGCGGCCATAATGGTTGAGCCATGATAAGCGGATTTCCGGCTGATAATGGCTTTCTTGTTGGGGCGACCTTTGAGGTTGTTGTAATACCAGATCAGTTTGATCCCGGTGTCATTGGCCTCAGATCCGGAAGAGGCAAAGAAGATATGATCCAGATCACCCGGCGTTTTTTCCGCTATTTTTTGAGCGAGGACGGCGGCTGGCGGCGTCGTGGTTTGGAAAAAAGTATTGTAGTAAGGGTTTTCATCGAGGGCCTTGCGTCCCGCTTCGACCAGTTCGTCGCGCCCATAGCCAAGATTGACACACCACAGGCCGGACATGGCGTCCAGGATTTTAACCCCTTCGGAATCTTTGATATAAACGCCGTCGGCGCCGACGATGACCCGTGGATTTTTTTTGCGCAATGCGTGGTGGGTCGTGAACGGATGCAGGTGATGGGCGTTATCCAGTTCTTGAATATGGCGGGTAAAGTTTGAGGATTGTTCGGTCATACTTCGATCCTACACATTGGTCAGAAGGAACCGCTTATCCCACGGATTTAACATGGAAGAGCGGTCCTCATTTTCGGTTTCTTTGATCTCGGCAAAGGTCTCAACAAAATCATCGCCCAGATATTTGCGAAGCATTTTGGATTTCTGAAAGTTTCGTATGCCGGCCGTGATATTTTTAGGCAGGGTGTAATCTGTTTCCTGATAGGCTTCGCCCGTAAATTCTTCGCGCCGCTCAACTTTTTCAACCATGCCCGCATAACCGCACAAAAGTGACGCGGCGATTCCCAGATACGGATTGATATCGGCGCCGGGAATCCGGTTTTCAATCCGGCGTCCGGATGGACTGCTTTCGGGGACGCGTAAGCCAACGGTTCGGTTTTCGCGGCTCCAATGTGTGTTGGTGGGGGCGCTCATATAGGCTTTGAAGCGCTGATAGGAATTGGAATAGGGCGCAAACATCAGCATGGCCTCAGAAATATATTTCTGCAGTCCGCCGACATAGTGGCCAAATAATTCTGTGTCTTCGCCGTCCTTATCCGCGAACAGGTTTTTGCCCGTTTTTTTATCAATGACGCTTTGATGCAAATGGATCGAACTGCCGCTGTCATCCGCATAGGGCTTGGCCATAAAAGAGATAAACAGATCATGGCGTTTAGCGGTTTGCCGGGCCAGACGTTTGAATAGAAATAATTGGTCGGCGACGGACAAGGCTTCGCCGTGTCCGATATTGATCTCAAATTGACAGGGACCGTCCTCATGGATCAGCGTCTGCAGGTCGATGTTCTGAATTTCTGAAAACTCATAAAGCTCTTTGAACAGGGCTGAAAATTCTTCCACCGCATCCAGGGAATAAATATATTGTCCGTGCTCGCGGGTTTCCGAACTTCCCTCAGGCGGTGTCGGCACGGTCGTTTTCGTCGCCGTCATATCCAGCAGATAAAATTCGGCTTCTGGCCCGACAATCGGCGTCCAGCCTTTGGCTTCAAACAGGCTGACGACATGTTTTAAAATCTGGCGCGGTGCAAGATTGGACGGTGTATCATCCTTGTCATTAATCCCGTCGCAGATCACACTGGCCGCTTTTTCTAGGCTCCAGGGCACTTCGACAAAAGTCGACATGTCCGGGTCAAGACGTAGGTCTTTCTCGGTCGAGGATACGCGCTCATTAAAGACCGTGTCACCATGAGCGGAGATGGTATAAATAATTTCCGGCAGCCGCAGCGATCCATTTATTAATCCGTCTATAAATAAAGACGCATTCATGGATTTCCCGCGCGCCGTCCCGGCCACGTCAGGAACAACGCATTCGACATCTGTAATCCGGCGCTCTGCGAGCCAGGCTTTGATATCAGCGATTTGTTTATCTTCGGACACGAAATCTCCAAAATATGATCACATTTTAAAAATATGTATAACATTTTGAAGGGGGCGGTTGTCAACCTAAGGACGTTGCATTTAACAACTAATCGCCCATTCCAGTTATCGTCTATAGTGGAATATTCAGATCTCGCTTGTTAAACGACCAAAATCTTCAAAGATAAGAGCTTATGTGTGGGAGCCATCGCATAAATTTCATTTTCCCGATCTTTGGGTATTATTACTCATCCACGTCTATCGTAAGAATCTGTGGGTGTAGGTGACTTGTATAGAGCGAATAGGATGGGCAAATATTAAAAGACTCAAAGTTACCAACTGACTTTCTTATCGCCAAAATTGATAGATTGCTCATTACCCCAGATATCGGTTGCGATGACCCGAAAACTTTCACCATTGTTTTTATTCGTGACAAAACTAGCGGGTATGACCAAATAGGTTGTCCAGTGATCAGCGGTATATCCAAATGGAACCGGGGATAAATAAGGTTTTGTTTCATCTGGAATATCGAGGATATCGTTCGTCGTCGCGTCAAAACCGGTTCGTTCATTTAAATCCAGCACATAGGATGCGCGCACATTTTTGCGATCGCGAATTTGAAACTCATACCGGTTAATATCAGGATATTGATCCTCGCTTGAGATCTCAATCACGCCGTCTTCCAAAGCTGTGAGTGAGGTGCTGACACTTAGGCTAAGCCCGTTTTCTGTCTCTGGCTGAAGAAACAAAGGATGGACATGAGGGTCGAAAAAAAGCCCTGAACACCCCGAGTTAGGATTGTCCAATTGATATTCCAATGAACATCGGGATCCAACCCGGATCTCTTGGTGAAGATGCGGATTCACCGTAGATCCGGTCATGCCAACCGTACCGATCTGATCGCCTGCGGCAATGATCGGATGTTCATCATTCGAGTCGGCAGTGACCAAATAGGCCGCTACTTCGTCCATATGCATGTAAAGCGTATACCAGGTCGTGATTTGGTGACCCTGAAATTCGACCGGTTCAGGAAATTGATGCTCAATAATTACGGTCGTACCACCACTCGTATAATTTCGAATTCCGACAAACTCCCCGTCATAGGCTGATAAAATGGGATCGCCAATTTCGCCGTGAATATCCAGCCCACGATGCCAGTCATAGGCGTTGGAAGAGGATTTAATCCGAGGTCCAAACGTGGAGGAAATATGGTCCTGCGGCGAGTTAGGAACCGACCAAATAGTGTCCGCTTGCATGGCCTCAAACGCGCTCGGCAGGTCCAGAGGTCCATTGTTATTGTTTCCGCCGCCTTTTCCGGGAGGAGGCGCGGCGAGCGCTGAACTGGTGGTTAAAGCTAAAACTGAAACAATAGAAAAGATGTTGCGTGACAACGCCATGATTTATCTCCTTATTTTGCGCCCTCTATTATCTAGAGATTTAAATCGAACGCCGATCCTGAGTTTTGATAATCCAAAAAGATCAAACTGTCCTTTGAAAAATTGTATCAATTGTAGCCGCACGACATTCTGATAACTGTAAGCTGGATCACGTCTTAAACCGCAATCGGTTATTGCGCGCTATATTCTGCGTTCACTTTTATGCAAGGCACGCTAAAAGGTGAGGGCACATATCGGAGGTTTCATGCTTTTATCTCGCTACCCAAGACGTTTTTTAGCGCATTTGCCAACGCCTCTTGAGAAAATGGATCGACTGAGTAAAGCGCTCGGCGGGCCTGAAATCTGGATCAAGCGTGATGACTGCACGGGTCTGTCAACCGGTGGCAATAAAACGCGTAAGCTTGAATTTTTAATGGCTGAAGCGGAGCTGGCGGGAGCTGACCTTGTGATGACCCAGGGCGCGACGCAATCTAATCATTGTCGTCAAACGGCGGCGTTCGCGGCCAAAGTCGGTATTCCTTGCCATATATTGCTCGAGGACCGGACCGGGTCAAACAATCCAAATTACAATCATAGTGGAAACGTTCTTCTGGATCATTTGCACGGTGCAACAACCGAAAAAATAAAAGGTGAAAACCTGAATATGAATGCCGAGCTTGAGAAGCGGGCCAATGATATTCGCGCCACAGGCAAATCCGTTTACACCATACCCGGCGGTGGTTCTAATCCAACAGGGGCCTTAGGATATGTAAATTGCGCTTTTGAAATGCTGGGCCAGTTTAATGATCGGCATTTGAAGGTGGACCATATTGTCCATGCAACAGGCAGCGCCGGGACGCAGGCGGGCCTTGCCGTCGGACTTAAAGCCATGAATGCGCAAATTCCATTACTTGGGATTGGCACGAATGCGATCCGCCACAAACAAGAAGAAAAGATATTTGAGTTAGCCGTTGCGACCGCGGAGAAGCTGGGATGCCCGGGCATGATGGAGCGATCCGATATTGTCGCCAATACGGATTATGTCGGTGACGGTTATGGGGTTCCTTCCGAGGCCGGGCAGGAAGCCATCAAACTATTTGCTGAACTTGAGGGCATTTTGTTGGATCCGGTTTATTCAGCCAAAGGGGCGGCGGGCTTAATTGACCTGGTTCGGACAGGATTTTTCAAAAAAGATGAAATTATTGTTTTCATCCACACAGGTGGTTCGGTGGGTTTATTTGGTTATGACTGGGCCTTTGATATGGATCAAATGTGGCAGGTTCCGGCTGGCCGGTAGACATGGGTTCTTATAAAACAATCGGTGTAATTGGCGGGATGGGGCCAGCGGCAACCGCCTGGTTTCAAAACCGATTAATTGCCCTGACATCCGTATCCGATGATCAGGATCACATTCCATTACTAATTGATATGAACCCTCAAATACCGTCGCGCATTGCGGCCCTAACGGAAAAGGGCAGCGCTGATCCCGGACGTGTATTGGCGCAAATGGCCAAACGCTTAGAAGATAACGGGGCTCACGCGATTGTAATGCCGTGTAATACGGCGCATTATTATTCTGAGGAAATCATTCAGGATTTAACAATACCTTTTTTAAACATGGTTGAGTTGGCCGCGTGCCAATTATTTGATATTTTTGAAAGGGACACCAAAATTGGTATGTTGGCCTCGCCCATCACGGATCAGTGCCGCGTGTTTCAAAAAGCGTTTGATCGCTACGACTTGGCAGCCGTTTATCCTCAAAACTCAGATAAGGTTCTGACGACTATTCGGGATATCAAATCTAACGGCGTTTCGGAACACACTGTCCGGGATATGGAGGAATATATTTCCGAACTGACAGAGGCAGGCGTTGATGGTTTTTTGATCGGATGTTCTGAATTTTCAATGCTTGGGCCACAGATTCAAACAGAACGCCCAGTCTTTGACAGCGTCGATTTATTGGCGCGAGCTGCTATTAAATATTCGCGATCACAGTTAGATTCCCAAGATAGGAATTAGGCATTCTTTAACTTCGATTTTGAAGCCAATATTTATATGTTCGAATTAACCACCAAAGTGTTGGGAAATCTTAGGTGGGAAAAATGGGATACGTCATGCGTATCCGGCACAAGCTGTTGGGCTGGCTGGAAGACAATCAGGGAACTTTTGCATTGGTCTGGGCGTTATGCCTGACTGTTATCATTATGGCGATGGGCTGTGTCGTCGACAGCATGCGGGTTTATCATGCCAAACAATTGGCACAAACGGCTGCAGATAGTCTGGCCTTGAGTGCCTCCGCGGCCGTGGATCGTGACGACCCAAATCGTCCGATTGAAGGCAAGCTTTACAAATATTCGCAAATAGCTGGTCCGACCCATGATTTTACTGGAAATATGTTGGCATCTGTCAAATATGATATTGCGGATGGGGATGATCGATTGTTGGCGCGGGCCACAGTGAGCGGTGATTACAGAACCATGTTTATGGCTGCGTTTGGCCACAAGACCATTTCAATTAATGCGGTCTCTGATGTGACCTATTCAAAAGTCGAAGGTACCCCCGCCAGCGTATTCTTTGTCGTCGATAATTCGGGATCCATGGGGTACCTGGACAAGGCGGGCAAAAAGAAAAGCATAACGCTCAAAAATAATTTGCAGTCCTTCATGGTCAAATTGCAAACTCTACAGGCCAAGCAAAAAAACGATATTTTTCGAACCGCCTTATATCCATTTAGCGCAGATCCGAATAATCGCTATTCTGATATCGAAGATGATGGTCTTATCCCTAGTCATGTAATTCATCCTAAATGGGGCGTTCTGACACCCCATACAATTACACGGATGCAAGATCGAGTTGGGACCGATTCCAGCGGTGCTTTAGGACGAGCTAAAGCTGCTTTTCCGCTTGAAAGTGCGCAACATAAATTGGTGAATGGTGAGGGTGCGCCCCTGAAATTCCTGGTGTTTATGAGTGACGGTGCAAACAACACGTCAACAGAATGTGAAACTAAAAAGGTTTGGGTCGATGATCCGACGCCAGAATATTGGTGGAAAACTAAACGCAATGGCCAAAGAATAGTCAAATATTCACAACCTAAAAAGTATTGGAACTGGAATCACGAACCGGCGAGTGACGGATATTACGAAGAAAAACAGGTTTGTGAAACGGACTACTTTTTTGACAGACGTTCTCTGGCACATTGTTCGGCCATGAAAAATGCTGGTGCCGTAATTTACACGATCGCTTATGATGTGGCGGCGTCTCAAAAAGCCCACGCGGAGCAATTCTTGCTCAATTGTTCTTCTGGGGTAGAATATTTCAAAACAGTTGATCGCTCAGAGGACCTTGAAAAGGCTTTTGATGATATTGGCGATGCGATTGTGGAAGAGGTTATTCGGATTAAACGGTAAGTTATATTATGATTGCGTCAAACGAGATGCTGAAATTCGGAGTGCCTGCTGTTGTGGTTGGTGCGAAGAGCCCTTTGGGTAAAATTCGGATGTGGGTTATATTCGGATCAGTTCCGTCACCAATATCAACCGGTATGTAAGTCCAGTTCAATCCGCCGTCATTTGAGAATTCCAGATCATCGGATGTGCTGCTGAGGCTTGTATAAGTATATGTGAGATTGCTTGATGGAGTTCCATTCGTAAATAGAACGGGCCCTGATCCTGGGCCGGAAATATCTGTAACTTTAAACGCGACGTCCGACGGAATGGCGTCAACTAGCGCGATGCTATCCGGGTCGATTACTGTTGTGCCTGTGCTATTAGAAGAAATTGTATAGCGGGCTGTTTCACTAGGTAAGGCATAATTTCCGGATAGGATTTCAACTGATTTTTGACCGTCAATTTCTCCAATAAATTCTTGATGAAAGGAATTTGAGATCGCCAACAAGCCGACGGCTTCATTGGTATGATTGCGTTCGCTATCATTGGCCATATCTTCGTCTATTTGAAGGCCGATATCTGTCCCAGACAAGGAACATCGGCGCGTCCATCCGCCATCTGCGCCGTCCCGACGATTTTTAGTACCCACGACGCGGGCATTTGCCCATGCGACGGCGCTGAAGGTATAGGTTGTACAACTATTCCCCCAGCCGACGACAGTGTCCGGAGTGGTAAAGGCATTCCAGTCAATAGATCCTCCTCCAGACAGCTCAAAGGACCCGGTAGTAGAAGACGGGAAGGCGATCCAGCCAATGTCTTCGGCGATAACAGAACCTGCGGCGACTTCCGACCGTTCTAACGCGATCTGCATGTCCGATACGGTTAAATTGCGTATAGCAACAGATAAAAAGGGTTGAGAGAACGTTCCCGGGATTAGATTTTCTTCGCTGTTTAAGGTCTGTATAGAAGCTATGACGGTTGCTGAGGCGCTTAGTGTGGTTTCAAACCCTACCGTATCCCAACTTTTTATTCCTGCTACGACATTGCTGGCCTGTATGGTGTTGGTATTGTGGATGCCCGCAACCACTTTGGTGCCGTCCGGAAGATATCCAATGCCTGGTTCCATTGCGATGTAATGAAAATCCATGGCAACGTGCGGACCGTCATTTCCCGGCGGTTCAACAGGGGCAATATCAAACCCAGTTGTTGTTACATTTTGTATTCGGAGTTCCGAAGGGTCTCCGCCCTGATCAGTTGGTAAAACAACAACGACCGGTATGGTGTCAAAAGCTTGTTGGAAATTAACGGTCACGAAATTCGCGCTCGAAAAAGTGTCAAGCGTGGATGCGGCGCCGGCCTCTAATCGCCACGCGTGGGCGGGTACAGATAACGATACAAAAATACCGGCTAGGATACCCGTTATTTTCCCAACTTTGGGCATTTGAACCCGATACAATCTTAGGCTGAATAAATGGTAAATCGCCCTGATAAGTTAATTTCCAATAGATTGAAACGTTCGACTTTAGCGGCAAAGCCCGTGATTAATGAGAGAATTCGACAGGTTCCGGTAAGTGTGCTAGGTGATATCGAAACAAGTTTCGGCGCAATCTATAGAATTCTAAGTCGCCAAACTTAATTTGGTGGAGGCAATATGTTTTTGGATTTAGCGAATAAAAATCTTACACAAGCAGCTAAACCGAAACATATTCCAATATTATTTAAACCGACCCGCCGACATGTTCTGGGCGGGCTAGGGGGCCTGACCATCGGATTAAGTCTGGCAGCCTGCCAGTCAAAAACGAAATCTGAATCCCCTAAGGCTCTGGCGGAATTCCCGGATAACTCTGGGCTGGAAGAAGGGCCCGGCCTTTTCATCTCGATTGCCGAAGATGGCCGTATCCAGATTCGCAGCCCACGCTCAGAAATGGGCCAGCATGCTTTGACCTCAGTCGCCCAAATGATAGCGGATGAGTTGGATGTCGAATGGGATATGGTTGAACTGGCGCAGGCCATTGGTCATCCTAAATATGGCGATCAGAACACGGATGGCTCGACGACCGTCCGAAATAATATGATCCATTTCAGACGTGCGGGCGCCTCAATGCGGCACATGCTGGAACAGGCGGCGGCCAATGAGTGGGGTGTGGATAAGTCCGAATGTTCTTCTGAACTTGGCGTGATACGGCATGGGTCCGGCAAAAAGATAAGCTATGGAGAAATTGCTAAAGCGGCCGCCGCACTGGATATCCCCTCGGAAGAAGACGTGGTTATAAAGGACCGCAAAGATTGGCGCTATATCGGCCAATCTATGCCGTCAGTCACAGTGCCGAAAATTGTTAGAGGCGAAGGTATATTTGGGATTGATGTAAGATTGCCCAATATGCTGAACGCCGTGATTGCTCGCCCGCCGACCGTTTGGGGAAAGGTAAAATCATTTAACCCTGATGATGCCCTGGCGATAGCCGGGGTTGTCAAAGTCTTGGAGCTGCCTGCGCCGCAAGGGGACGCCATTGGTTTTCAACAGGTCGGTGGCATAGCCATTGTCGCTAAGGACACCTGGGCTGCGATCCAGGGGCGCGAGGCTTTGCAGGTTGAATGGGACGCTGGCCCCAACGAAACTTATAATTCTGATGAATATGCGGCGGCTTTGACGGAAGCCGTCAATAAGCCCGGCGACGTGAAGTTGCGTCGCGGTGATGTCTCGTCTCAACTTGCTCAGGCCTCTAAGATGGTCAGCGCAGATTATTACGCGGCACATCTGTCTCAATCCCCAATGGAGCCTCCGGCCGCAACCGCCAAATGGGACGGCGACAAGGTCGAATGCTGGGCGTGTACGCAGGCTCCACAGGCCGCCCGCCGGACGGTCGCCCAGGTCTGCGGTGTTCCCGAAGAAAATGTCACGATAAATGTCACCTGGCTTGGCGGGGGTTTTGGCCGCAAATCCAAAGCGGATTTTGTGGTTGAAGCTGCTTTGATCGCACGTGAAATGGGTCAAGCGGTGAAAGTGACCTGGACGCGGGAAGATGATCTGAAGCATGGTTATTTTCACGCCGTGAGCGCACAACATATGGAAGCAGCTCTGGATGAGAATGGCCAAACCACAGCATGGCTACACCGAAGCGCCTTTCCATCTATTAATTCAACATTTGCTGCGGGCGTGGACCAAGGATCCGAATTTGAATTGTCACTCGGTGCTACCGACGCGCCTGTTGCCGCGCCGAATATGCAGGTCGAAATTGGTAAGGCCGAGGCCCATTTGCGCATTGGCTGGTTGAGATCGGTGGCCAATGTTTATCATCATTTTGCCGTCGGCAGTTTTGCCGATGAACTCGCCCACGCGGCGGGACGAGATTCCAAAGACTATCTAATTGAATTGATTGGCTCAGATCGTAATTGGGACCCGACAACGGACGGTGCCATATATCCGAATTATGGCCGTTCGCTTGAGGAATATCCGATCGATACGGCCCGGTTGAAGGCAGTAATCGAAAAAGCCGCCGAAATGGCGGGGTGGGGACGCGATCTGCCGCAGGGCCGAGGTATGGGTATTTCGGCGCATCGGTCATTTTTGTCCTATGTCGCCACTTGCGTTGAAGTCGATGTGGATGATGAAGGTCGGATCACTATCCCTAATGTCTGGGTTGCGCTCGATGCCGGTACCGTCGTTAATCCGCGCCATACAAAGGCTCAAATGGAAGGCGGCACCCTGTTTGGTATTTCAAATGCGCTCTATGGTGAAATCACCGCCAAAGACGGCGTCGTCCAGCAGACAAATTTCCCTGATTGGCGGGTCATGCGCATGCGCGAAGCCCCACGGGCCATGGAGGTTCATATAATGGAGAGCGACGCCCCGCCGGGTGGTGTGGGTGAACCTGGCACACCACCGGCTGCCCCGGCAATTGCCAATGCGATTTTTGCCGCAACTGGTAAACGGTTCAGGCGAATGCCTATTCTCGGTCAATCCGACCATCTTAATTTAACCGGGGAGGGGTAGGGCCATGGCTGTTTTGTTAAAAATAAATGGAAAATCCCAAGCCGTCGATGCCGCTGAAGGCACGCCATTATTGTGGGTGTTGCGGGATCATCTCGGTATGACGGGCACAAAATTTGGATGTGGGATCGCACAATGCGGCGCCTGCACCGTACATGTTGACGGGCAACCGATCCGGTCGTGCATTACCGCTCATGAAGATGTTGAAGGTACAGATATCGTAACGATTGAGGGGCTGTCTTCACGGCAAGCTGCGGTCATTCAGGCGGCCTGGGAGGCGATCGATGTGCCGCAATGCGGATACTGCCAGTCGGGTCAGATCATGTCGGCGGTCAATCTTCTGGCGAATAATGCCAATCCGTCTGATGGTGATATTGATGACGCGATGAGTGGAAATATCTGTCGCTGCGCGTCTTATATGCGGATCCGGCAAGCGATAAAAGACGCGGCGAAAAAACTCTAAGCCACTTGCGAAAATTGAGAAGGTTTAGGGTCTGGAGCGGCTGTGTCCTGGTGCGCTTCAGTTATATCAACTGGAATAGTGAAGAAAAATTTGGATCCGTCTCCGTTAGCGCTTTGAACTTTCAATTTACCGCCCATGAGCTCAACAATATCTTTGGAAATCGATAGTCCCAAGCCGGTACCTGGATTGGCTCCCTCGGGCATTGAGCTTGCTTTGAAAAAGCGTTCGAAAATGCGTTGATAATTTTCTTTTCGTATTCCAATGCCAGTATCTTGAACGCAAACATGTAGTAAAAACCGAGAACCCTTTTGAACTTTACCGCCAATCAGCAAAGTAATCTCACCATCACGCGTGAATTTAATCGCATTACTCAGAAGATTATTGATGACCTGGCGTATCCGGCTTTCATCGCCGAAAATATATTCGGGCGTTTTACGATCAATCTGCAAATGGAGCTTTAGTCCTTTTCGCGCTGTCGACGGATAGTGTAGAAAGACCAGAGATCGCGCCAATTCCCGGATATTAAAACGGCTCGGTTGTAAGGTCAGGCAAGCCGCGTCTATCTTGGTGTAATCTAACACATCTTCGGCAATCGCGCTCAGACTTGCACTGCAATCTTTGATAATCTTAGCGTATTGATGTTGATCGGCGTTAAGATGGGTATGGAGTAACCGGTCGCTGACGTCTTGAATGCCCTGAAGCGGCGCATGAATTTCACGGCCCATATTGGCCAGGAACTCTGTCTTGGACCTTTCGTCTTCGCGGGTTTGGTGAACAATTTTCTCAAGACGTCGCAAGGCCTTATACATGTTCAAACTGATTAAACCGGTCATGATAGAGGTCATGACGGTTGCCATCGCGATTTGAACAGCGCGCGCTGTATTGCGTTCAGCAAAGACATTTGGGTCAAAGATATGTCCTGGAGGGACCTGAGAGGAATACTGATGCAGATAGACGATTAATAACAATGAAAGTGCCCCTGCCACATAGGACATGATCCAACCTGAAATTGATCCGGCCATGACTATTCCAATAGGAATGAATGGGAGGAGTGCACTATTGATCCCGGTTCCTTCAGACGTCGCTGACGCGATAATCGCAGCCCAAGTAAACGTGAATATTCCCAAAGCCTGGATGTGAAAATTATCGGTGAACCGGAGAGCCGCCGTCAGCATGACTACAAAGGTGATCGCACCCAATGATAAATTGTGATCGAACGTCCATCCGCCGTAAAGACGGGTCATAGCAAATAGATTGATCACCTGAGTGAACACAAACGCCCCGCAAATAATGTAAATGATACGGGCACGCATCAGGTCACTGGTTCGTTCAAACCGGCTCAGCCTCAGCCATGATTCCAATTGTCTAAGTAATGTTCGCATTAAATTATTGCCTTTAAATATAATTACTACGTTAAAAGTGCAAATAGGGTGTAAACGTGATCCTTATGAAATGTCAGCGCTGGATTGACGAATGTCCTGTAATCCGCCATGTCAGCGCGATAATCAGGAGCATAAGAGTCAATGGCTTTGGAACTCAAAAATTATAAATGGCAGATAGGCACTGGGCAGCCCATGGCGGTGATTGCCGGCGCGAACGTCTTGGAAAGTTTAGAGGAAGCTCTAACCATTGGACGCGCGCTCAAATCGGCTTGCTCTGATCTGGGTTTGCCCTATGCATTTAAAGCGAGCTTCGACAAAGCTAATCGATCATCTATTAAATCTTTTCGTGGACCCGGTCTGGAAGCCGGCTTGTCAATGTTGCACACGATAAAAACCGAGTTAGATGTCCCTATCTGTACAGATCTGCACACCCCGGAACAGGCCGATGCTGTGGCCGACGTTGCGGACATCGTTCAGATCCCGGCTTTTCTTTGTCGTCAAACCGATTTGGTGATTGCAGCGGCCAAAGCAACGGACCAGGCTGGTGGGCTATTACATGTGAAAAAGGCGCAGTTTCTCGCGCCCTGGGATTGTAAAAATATTATCTCCAAGATTGGTGAGGTTGTCTCCCGGGACATGGTCATAATGTGCGAGCGCGGCTCAAGTTTTGGTTATAATAATCTTGTTGTTGATCCGCTGGCGATCTCAGAAATGCAAAAACTGGGCGTGCCGGTTACGATTGATGCAACCCATGCTGTCCAATTGCCAGGTGCCAATCCTTTGACCGGTGGAACGTCGACCGGTGGCCGCCGTGACGGCGTGCCTTTGATCGCCAAAGCCTGTATTGCCGCGGGCGCAGATGGTGTTTTCCTGGAGTTTCATACAGAGCCCGACAAGGCAAAATGCGATGCGCCGAGTTGCTTGCCGATCACCGCGGCCCATGACCTTTTGACAACTCTTAAGGCGGTCCATGAGGCTGTGGCATGAGTGCAGCCGATGTCAGCCTGGACGTCTTGGACAAAGAGCTAGCCGGCTTAACCGCTCTTCGCAGGGAACTAGCGAAATCAGATTCTGATCTGTCGCAGGCTTTGCATAAGGCAGTTGCCCAATGCTGTGAGCTCCAAGGACAGATTGTTGTCACAGGTATGGGTAAATCCGGCCACGTGGCCCGAAAAATTGCATCAACTTTGGCGTCAACCGGGTCTAAAGCCAATTTCGTCCATCCGGCCGAAGCCAGTCATGGGGACCTTGGCATGATTTCCGATCAGGACATAATTCTGGCATTGTCAAATTCTGGAGAAACTACCGAGCTCGGAGATATCTTGGCCTATTCAGGTCGTTTTGGTATTCCGCTGATCGCTATGACATCCGTCGGAAATTCGTCGCTGGGTCAAGCCGCAGATATAGTCTTGAAAATCCCGAAATCGGAAGAAGCCTGTGCGGTCACTAACGCCCCGACGACGTCGACGACGCAAATGATGGCTCTAGGCGACGTGCTCGCTGTCAGCATTTTACGCGCCAAAGGTTTCACCGCAGATGACTTTCACCGCTTTCATCCGGGCGGCAAGTTAGGCGCGGCGATGAAACGGGTTGATAGATTGATGCATCATAAGGACATGCCTCTATGTGATGAAGGGGCGTCGGTTGAAACAGCGGTCGCAGAAATGACCCGAGGCGGATTTGGATGCGTTGGGGTCTTAAACGCAAAAAAAGCCCTGGTAGGTATCATTACAGATGGTGATTTAAGGCGCCATTTTTCCAAAGCCCTTGGACAAGAAAAGGCGGCGGAAATCATGACGAAAGATCCGCGCGTTATTCACGCCGACGCCTTGGCCGCCGAAGCGCTGCATTTATTCAGCACCATGAAAATAACCGCTTTATTCATTGTAGATACCGAAAACAGACCCTTAGGTCTTTTACATGTCCACGATTGCCTAAGCACGGGCGTGATATAAAACATATTCTGCCGACGGATTTGTCGCCATATTTGTGTGAAAACTATAAATACTCGTAATACTTAATCGTTTGCGTCTTGTCACTTCTGAGACTATGACAAGGGCAAATTCGATCTAGAAATCGAAGGTAAGAGAGGCGGCCAGATTGGGCGGATTTTTTAATGAGCTAAGACGCCGAAATGTGTTTCGCGTGTCCGCCATGTATTTGGTTGTGTGCTGGTTGACCATGCAGGTCATCGCCGTCATAACCCCAGCGCTCAAACTCCCCGACTGGGTCGATAGCTTTTTAGCGGTATTATTTATTGCGGGCTTCCCAATCTCTATGCTGATTGCCTGGGCGTTTGAAATTACGCCTGGGGGCATTGTCAAAACGGAGTCCGTCCCCAAAGAACAAAGTATCCGTGAATTGACCGGACGGCGTATGGATCTGGCCTTGTTTGCTGGATTATTATTCGTGGGTGGATTGATCGTATTTGACCGGTTTGTGCCGGAGACGCCCCAGGATTTGTCAAAACTTCCGCCGTCAGGCGTCGTTGAACAGGTCGAACCGGGGGCCTTGACCAGCGAAGCGACAATTGCCGTTTTGCCTTTCATTGACATCAGCCAAACTCAGGATCAGAAATATTTCTCTGACGGAATTGCTGAGGAGATTTTAAACCTTCTGGTTCGGGTTGACGATCTGAAAGTCATAGGTCGATCTTTGTCCTTTTCATTTGGTGATGAACGTGAACGCCTGAGCCAACTCGGGGAGCAATATAATATTTCACATTATCTCGACGGCTCGGTCCGCCGGGAAGGGGAATCGGTGCGGATATCGGTTGCGCTTATTGATGCGATCTCCGGTGTTCAAAGCTGGAGCAAAACCTATACGGATGATCTTGACGGTATTTTTGCTCTGCAGGAAGATATCGCCAAATCCGTGGCGGGGGAATTGAAAGTCATTTTGGATATGGAGGTGGAGCAGCAACTCGCTGACTCGATTACCCAGAACCCGGAAAGTTATGATTTGTTTTTGCGGGGGCGTAATCTCTACCGGTTTAGTTTCACCGAACAAGAAATATTGGAATCTTTGGCCTTGATTGAACGTGCCGTGGAACTTGATCCTCAATTTGCCGAAGCCTGGGCGGTTCTAGGTCAGGCCTATTTGTCGGCGCCGTCTGTTGCCGCCTCTTTGGATCCGGCGGAGTATATGACCAAAGCTGAAGAGGTCAGTCGACAAGCTATTCAGTTAAATCCG
Organism: Hellea sp.; assembly: GCA_020629135.1. GTDB lineage: Bacteria > Pseudomonadota > Alphaproteobacteria > Caulobacterales > Maricaulaceae > JACOMS01. Next base: position 24,155 of record JAHDDX010000012.1, on the reverse strand, counting down.
AGTCTGTCTTATGCCTTCGCCACTATTGGCAGCATCCAGAATATTCGTGGCAATCCGACCCAGGCCATGAAAACCCTTGAAATCGGATATGATTTAAATCCAGAGGACTCCATGGTCATGGCCAATATGGGTTTGATTTTTCTGGTCACCGGCCTTCCGCAAAAGGCAGAAAATATTCTGGATAAAATGGTCGCAATAGATCCGGACCGCCCGGCCTTTCTCAGCTATATTGCTTTGGCTAAGCGTCAGGTCGGCAAATTGGAAGAATCCGATTTCTACGCGCAGAAATCCGCCGATACGGGTTATTTTATTGCCTATGACACTTTGTCCTGGAATGCCTATCAGCGCGGCGACAATGATAGTGCAACAAAATATCTTTTGAAAATGCATGAGACAGGGGGCGATCAATTGGCCCCGGACTTCCAGGCCGCCAGCCTTTGGGAAGCGGGGGCGCGTGCCTATTACGAGGACAGCGAACGGGATAAAGAATTTTTACGCTCGCTATTTGATGTTTATCTGCAAAGTGAAACCGCGCAGATTACCGGAATGATCGTTACAATTTTTACTCGCCTCGGTCTGCATGATGAATATTTTAAGTTTGCCGCCGTGCCTGTGTCGACAAACTCATGGGCGCTCGCGACCATGTGGGATAAATCCCCATCGAGCATCGCGCTTCGTCAAAACGAAAATTTTCCCGCCTTTGTGCAAAGCCTGGGTTATATTGAATTCTGGGATGCCTATGGCTGGCCGGATGCCTGCCAGAAATCAGGCGAAGACGTGGTTTGTGGTTAGGTCGTTCTATCAGAGCTGTTTTGGAGACAATTGCAGTCATTGATTTTCCTGTCATCCCAGAAGGTCAAAAGCCTGTCTGGGATCCGGAGACAGCTTGGGTCTTATGGTTTCGAGATCCCATATCTCCGGGCTTTGCCCTCGTCCGGGATGACAGCGCGCGCGCCGGCTGACCTAACATATCAAAAGCCAGGCCCTATCCGTCCCCCTTCGCTCGCATTGCTGCGAAAGCCGGAATCCAGACTAGATTGGGCGAGATCCTGATTTTCATCAGGATGCACGGATGGGGCGGACTATCTCATGCACTTTTGCGGGATGAGACAAATCCAAATTTTCGACTTTATGTTCGCCCGGGTGACGGAAATCCAGTCGGCTAAGTGTTCTAAAATGCAATTCCGTCACATGGCCCGCCGCCTGCACCGTCACCAAACCCTAATCCGATGAACATTTCCTTCAGCGCCGGTAACTGGAAGACGCCTTTATCAGAAATTAAATGAGCCCCTTGCCAGGCCGATTTACCATCTCTGAAGGATTCGATTAAAACGTTATCTGGGCGTGTTTTTTGTGGAAATTTATTTTCGGACATCTCAGTATCTACGCTTGTTCACGATAGCTAGCGCCGAAATCAATCAGCTTGGCCTCCAAAAAGGCTTTATGCAGTTCATCAGAAATGATCGGGCCACCATTTGACAGGTGCTTTTCGATCCATAAATGTCGTTCACTTATCTTTGCTTCGTCGAAAACCAGCTTGTCTTGCTTATACCATTCAGGGTCATCAAGATCAGCACCCTCGGGTATGACCCAGCGGTCAGTAGGCACCACTGAGTTTTTTAGTTGATATCGGCGCATCCACATCCCCCCACCAGGAGTAACTTTATCAATTGGAGCCCACAACCATTCGGTTTTTTCACGGTGCAAACTATCGATTCGATTTCCGACAATCATTAAGTACATTTTCTGGCGAAAATCCCCGGACTTTGTTACCAAATCCACCGGAAAAAATTGATGGGTAGCGGGTTCGAATTCCTCGACAATGGATTTGAATTTCTCTGACACAAAAAACCATTATTATTAGAAAAATCGGGAAAGTTTTTTTTGGATCCGGTAGACCGGATCTGTGTTGGGAGAAATTCGGGCTTAATCGGCCTGCCATCAAAGATCGCCAATGATTTTACACCGCCATCCTTACCCGGATTTACAAGTTCAATTTTGAACGGATCCCCATCGACCCATTCATAAGTCCAACTTGACGCTGCGCCGCCGTCGTAATAGATTCCATACGCCATATCGTTCTCCTAATTAACCACTCTCTTTTTGGGCTTGGATTGGGGATCTCATTTCCAGTCAGAGTTGCAATCATAGATTGCTCATAAAAGCAGGATACTAACGTTTTCTATAAATCGACCAGTGAACGGTCACAGCGTTTTCGCAAATCGAACGACTATTCTGGGTGTCTTAAGTCACTGAAATTAGCGCGCTTCAGGAATTATGGGGGTAACAACCAGCCCCTTAAATTTCCTCGAGCGTAGACCTGCCCTTGGAAAAGTCACCACAAGTCCATTGCCAGCGTTCATGCAGGCGGATTTTACCATTATCTAATATTTCCGGGCGAGAGCGGCATTTGCCCGTCATTAATATCCCGTCCTCGGTCATATGGTGATAGCGCATATTAATATGGCCTTTGTCATCGACCCGGCCAATAAGTTGCCCAAACAGGACGCCGCCGCCAGAATATTTCCCGGTCAAAAGGTCGTCTTTTTGCTCATATTTAAAAATGGTTTCGACTGAAGTCTGGCTGCTGCCCTTGGTTTCGACTGGCCGGAATAACCGTCCCCCATACCAGATCATGATCCGGACCGCCGGAAATCGGTGACATTGCTGGGCAGGTCATCCTGCACATCCAGAGCTTCGATCTTGTCAGCGCGCTTGGAAATTTTCTCGGTCGAAATTCGAATTTTACGAATGTCTTCACCGGATTGATTGAAATGCTGCTGCAATTTTGCGACCCGCTCATCCAGCAGGCCGACATCTTTGGCCATCATGCCGACTTCGCGTTGAATGATATGGGCCTGTTCACGCATGGCGGCATCTTTCATCACGGCGCGCATGGTGTGGAGCGTTGCCATAAAAGTGGTCGGCGATACGATCATGACCTTTTTCTTAAATCCCTCTTCGATGATTTGCGGGAAATTGGCATGCAGTTCAGCGTAAATCGCCTCGCTCGGCAGGAACAACATGGCCACATCATGGGTCTCGCCAAAGATTAGATATTTATCTGCAATTGCGCTCATATGGGTACGAACATCCCGGATGAAATCACGCTTGGCGGCGGTTTCATCGACCGAGTTCTCGGACTCCGTCAGGCGCCGCCAACTCTCAAGCGGGAACTTACTGTCAATCGCCACATCGCCCTGTTCTCCGGGCATATGGATCAGGGCATCCACCCGCTTATTGTTTGAGAGCGTTGCTTGAAAGCTATAGGCATTGGGCGGCAGGAAATCCTCAATCAGATCTTGCATCTGTTTTTCGCCGAAGGCGCCACGGGCTTGTTTGTTGGCGAGCAGGCTTTGCAGGCCGGAAACTTCACCGGATAAGGTTTCGATGTTTTTTTGGGCCCGATCAATCAGGGCCAGGCGTTCATGCAGTTGTTTAAGGTTTTCAGAATTTCGTTCCTGGGTCTCGACAATGGATTTACCGACCCGATCGGAAACCTGAGACAGTCGATTATCCAGGCTTTCACGAAACATTTTATCACGCTGGGCAGTGTCTTCGGCAAATTGGGACAGTCGTCCCTGGAGCTGTACCTGCCGCTCATTCATATCATTGAGATGGGACTGCAGTTTTCCAGCATTTCTCTGAGCGAGCAGAACCGCCAGCAAGGCCCCGAGCAAAAACAGCACAAAGCCCAAGATCAATTCGATCAGGGAGATTTCAAGCCCGTTATAAGATATGACCGATTCCATTGATGCATGCTCACATATTTTATCGGGTGGGGCAATTGTTCTTATGTTGTTCTGGTTCGAAATTAGATCGATAAACTGAGAATATCTCTGGTAATTTAAGGATTTCTCCACCAACATTTGGCAGAATTAAGGCATGGATCGTCAAAACCGTGCCATAATTGAACGTCATAAAGTCCTCCGAGACTTGATAATTTACTTTGGGGTTTGATATGGCCAGAATTTACCTTGTTGATGACGACGAGAACATCCTGATGTCGGTTTCCATGTTTTTGGAAAGTGAAGGATATGAGGTGCGCAAATTTCATGATGGCGTAACCGCACTTGAAGCGCTGAATTCCGAGCCACCAGACCTGGCCGTTTTTGATATTAAAATGCCCCGCATGGATGGTTTGGAACTTCTGCGTCGCCTGCGAACCACCTCAAACCTGCCGGTCATTTTTCTAACGTCTAAAGATGATGAATTTGATGAAGCGATCGGCTTGAATATGGGGGCTGACGACTACATTAAAAAGCCATTCTCACAACGATTGCTGGGGGAACGGATTAAAGCCGTTTTGCGGCGGGCCTCTTTGACAAATATTGAGCTGCCCATGCCGGAAATGGGGGATGATAAGGTGATTAAGCGAGGTCGACTGGTTCTCGATCCTAATCGCCATGCCTGTAGCTGGGATGGGGTTCCGGTTCGCCTGACGGTGACCGAGTTTCTAATTCTTGAGGCGTTGGCGCGTCGTCCCGGATATGTCAAATCCCGGGATCAGCTAATGGATGCCGCCTATGACGATCAGATTTATGTGGATGATCGAACCATAGACAGTCATATTAAACGTCTAAGGAAGAAATTCCGTCGATCAGATAAAAGCTTTGACGGAATCGAAACGCTCTATGGTGTCGGGTACAAATACAAAGAAACCTAATCAGATTTCGCCATCGGGCGCGCGGAGTAACAGACGTAAAAAGTCTGTTATTTTTTCGCGCCTGTCTCGCGTTATTTTGATGTCTCACCTGATCGGGCTTTTGATATTGATATCCGGCTCTCTGGTCCTCAATCAATATACCGATGAACTGGTCGGCGCCCGGATCAGCAATCTGCAATCACAAGCCGGTATCATCACTTCTATTTTGGGAGACGAAGCCACGGGTTATTCTTCGGGGGCCGAACTTGATATCGACAATGCGCAATCCATTTTGCGGCGCCTGGATCTGCCAAAAGATTGGCGGGTTAGATTATTTGATAGCGCCGGACAAGTGGTTGCCGATAGCGATCAATATGACGACACAATCGAAATTGCGCCCCTGGATGCAATTATTAGCGAACAACCGCAGAAAGGTTGGTTTTTACGAACCTATCTGTCGATAAAATCTAAAATCAAGTCCTGGTCTCATGACCTGCCTTGGCGGGTCAATTACAGAGACTCGTTTCGTTGGGATTTGAAATCCGATGTCCGGTCAGCCCTTGATGGGAATACAGTGGGCGGCAAACGCTATGATGATCAAGACAATCTGATTGTCGCCGTATCTATGCCGGTCAAAAGGGTGCAGCAAACCCTGGGCGCCGTGACAGTAGATTCCAAAGATGTAGCCGATATTATCGCGGCCGAAAGACGGGCGCTGATGCCGTTTATTGGGTTGGCCATTCTAGCGTCGTTTTTTTCGTCTTTGGCTCTGACTATGTCGATTGTGTTCCCCTTACGGGATTTGGCGCAGGCTGCCGAAGACGTGGCGATATCAAGTGAAAACAAAGACCGGATTCCGGATTATTCTAACCGCGATGATGAAATAGGTGAATTGTCATCAGTATTACGCTATATGACCCAGCGACTTTATTCTCGGATCGATGATATTGCGAATTTTGCGGCGGATGTGGCCCACGAAATTAAAAACCCTTTGACGTCGTTACGCAGTGCGTCCGATACGCTTCGTCACGTGAAAACCGACGAACAGCGCGAAAAGCTGATCGCAATTATTCAAGATGATGTTTCGCGGATGGATCGCCTGATCAGCGATATTTCTAATGCCTCCAAAGTTGATGCTAATCTGGCCCGTGAAAGTGCGGAAATCCTAAACATTGTTGAGGTGCTGAATAATATTACCGATTTCTACCAGCAAACACGGCTTGAATCCGATGTCGAAGTGTCGTTTGAATATGACAAAACGAAGTTCAATTCAGACCCGGTTCAAATCAGAGCCTTTGAAACGCCCTTTGCGCAGGTCATACGTAATCTCGTAGATAACGCTTTGACATTCTCATCCGAAGATGGATCGGTTCGGATCACGGTGACAACAGAAATGTCAAAGAATGCACCAATCGTAAAAATCTGTGTCGATGATGATGGACCGGGTATACCGCCTGATAATCTGGAAACAATTTTTGATCGGTTTTATACTGAACGTCCAAAAGGTGCGCAATTCGGCTCGCATTCAGGGCTGGGTTTGGCCATTTGTCGTCAGATCATGATGGCCCATAATGGTGGGATATATGCCCAAAACCGCACCGATAGCGATGGGCAGGTCGCTGGAGCGCGTTTTGTAGTGACTTTGCCGCAATATTTATCAGCTGGTCGGGTTAAATCTGTAAAAAAAGCCGGTTAGCTTGTGAACAAATTTTAATTTAGGCGCATATTTTTCTTTCCATTCGCCTCGAGACTTGTTTAATTCGATTTCTGGATTTTTATGAGCTCTTTATGATTGGACTGGTCATTGTAACACATGGCAAATTGGCAATTGAGCTGCGCCGCGCGGCAGAACACGTCGTCGGCCCGTTAAGTTCTATGGAAACTGTTTGTATTGGCCCTGACGATGATATGGAACGTCGCCGCAATGATATTCGATCTGCGATCAAAAAGGTTCAGGGTAAAAACGGCGTTATCATTTTGACAGATATGTTTGGCGGCACGCCGTCAAACCTCGCAATTTCATTGCTCAATGAAGGGCGGCACGAGGTTCTGGCTGGGGTTAATCTGCCTATGCTGATAAAACTGGCCGAAGCCCGTGAATCCCATGATCTTGCGACGACGGCGCAAAAGGCCAAAGATGCCGGACAACGCTATATCGCCATAGCGTCACAAATCTTGGCTGGAGACACCGAATGACGGCCGCTTTGGCACCACTCACCTATGAAGCCCGTGTCACCCTCATCAATAAACGGGGTTTACATGCGCGAGCCTCCAATAAGTTTGTTGCCTGTGTCAGCGAGTTTGACGCAGAAGTTGAGGTAACCAGCCATAATGATGTGTGTGCCGAGACCGTCATCGCCGATTCGGTTATGGAATTACTTTTGTTAGGGTCAGCTTGTGGCGAAGACATAACAATTTCCGCCACGGGCCCTGAGGCGGAACAGGCTTTGGCGGCTTTGGTTGATCTGGTCTCAAACCGATTTGGCGAAGAATGCTGAGGGTTGGATTATTAGGTCTGGCATTGGGGTTGGCGTCTTGCGGCACCAATTCTACGTTTAAACCCAAAAGCCAATACCCGCCGGATCCCTGGGTTAAAGGCTATTCCAATCCGGATGATTGTCTGGGCGGCGAGCAATTAGCGGCATTGAATTTTGAACTTCCGGACTACCCGCGCCGCGCATTTAATGGCGGTTTACAAGGATGGGCGATTATTCGCTTAGATGTTTCCGCAAGCGGAATGCCTGAAAATGTCAGTGTCGAACGAGATGTGCCGTCTGGATTTTTTGGCGGGAATGCCCGAAAAGCTGTTGAAAATTGGCGGTTTGAACCTCCGAAAGACGGGCTTATGCAAAACTGCCGCGTTTTGCTTCGCTATCGACTGGGTACGGTCAGTATTGGCGGGTAGATCAAATTATCGGTTGAAATCGGTGCTTTCCTCTAGGCAAGTCTCAGGCTAATCCTTTATCAGGACCATGCGAGACCTGAAGTGATTCCTGAGACGCCTGAATATCAAAACCTGATTATTGTTGCTGCTGCTATGATGATAGCAGTATTGGCAACCGCCTATGCATTGTGGGTGTCCACACGACAATCGGGCGTCAGCAGCGGCTGGAAAGATAAATGCGCTGATCTTGATCAAAAACTGTCTCGACTGGATTCGGTTTTTGGATCCTATCCAGGTTTAATCCTGGTTTGGGAAGAACGAACACCGATTTCAGATGGAGATTGGGGAAACCCACGAATATATGGATCACCCGCGGCCCTGGCTTCGATCCAGCGATTTGCTGCGGCGGGAAAATCTCGCGATCTTGCGATGAGAATATTAAATGGTCTGGCCGACCTCGATACTATCGGTGAAACCGATCGTCCGATGACTTTGCGAGCGCATCTCGGCCAACTCCGCCGGAAGGGCGAATCTTTTTCTGTATCGATTGTATTGCCTGAAGGAAACGTGATCGAGGCAGACGGACGGGTCGCGGGACGACAAGTCGTACTTTGGCTTGAAGATGCATCGATTCGCGGTGAAGACGAACGCACGGCCATCAGCCGATTTGAAAACAAACGCCTATTAGCCAATGAAGATCCGGTCGCTTTTTTAGAAATGTTTTCCCGTGCGCCTTTTCCGATCTGGCGGGCGTCGCCAAGCGGACAATTGCTTTGGGTCAATGAAGCCTATGTATCTGCCGTCGGAAAACAGCAATCTTCCGACGTCATCAACGAGCAGGTACAATTAGACGAGCAAGTTGTCGAAGAGGCGCGAAAAGTCCTGACCACTCAGCAACGCATGGAAGTGGTTCGCGATCTTGTTTTAGGTGGTCGCCGTATTGCGACCCGGATTTGTATGTTTCCGATTTCCGGGGGTGTTGTCGGCATTGCATTGGATGCCTCAGAAAATGCCAGTTTGAAATCTCTTCTCGATCGGCACGTCCGCGCCCATGAAGAGCTATTAAACAATATGGATGAGGCGATTGTCATTTTTGGCAGTGACCAATCCATGTCATTTTACAATACGGCGTTCGCAAGTCTGTTTAAGCTTGACCCTGCCTGGCTCTCAGAGCCTCGATCCCACGGTGAATGGCTCGACCGTCTGCGAGAAAAAAATCAGTTGCCAACAGTTGCGGATTATAAAAACTGGAAGGCAAGTGAGCTGAGCCTCTATATGGACTGGCCGGATGAGGTGCCCGATGAGATTTGGGCCTTAGGAGACGGAACGACCTTACGCTTGGCCAGGATGCGCGACCCAGATGGCGGCATTTCGTTATTGCTCAGCGACATTACCTCAAATGTGACCCTGCAAAGCCAGTTTAATACATTGATCAATGTGCAGACAGCGACGCTCGATAAATTAAGCGAGGGTATTGCGGTTTTTGGACCGGACGGACGGCTTAAAATTTCCAACTCTGCCTTCGCGGCCTTGTGGCAGCTTTCTGATGCGGACATTGAAGAGCATCCGGGCTTTGATAGTCTGATAGAAAAAAGCCTGCCGCTTTATCATGATCGTGTTTTTTGGAATGAGCTCAAAGCCCGGGCCACTGATCCCAACCCTGAAGTGCGTCTTCATGTAGACGGCGAGATTAAACGCTCGGACAATAAAATGTTGACCTGGCTGTCGCGGCCGCTTCCGGACGGTGCCACTTTGATCGCCTGGGATGATGTGACCAGTTCACGCCAGGCCGAAGCGGCGTTGATTGAACGCGCGGAAGCCCTGGAGGCGGCTGACCGCCTGAAATCAGAATTTGTCGGTCATGTCAGCTATCAACTGCGGACGCCGTTGACGACGATTTCGGGTTATTCTGACTTCCTGCAAAGCAACGCCATGGGCGAATTGAACGACAAGCAAAGCGAATATGTTTTTGCCATTCAAAGTGCGTCTGAAGATCTTAAAAAAACGATCGACGATATTTTAGATATTGCAGCCATTGAAGCCAATGTACTGGATCTCGAATTAGGCGATGTTGATATCTTTGATTTACTGGATCAATCACTCACCTATGTGATGACCAAAGCTGAAGACACCAAAAAACAATTGACGCTCAATTGCCCTGAAGATGTCGGTGTTATTCGAGCAGATGCCCAAAGGCTCAAACAAGTCGTTTACAATTTATTGTCCAATGCATTGCGGTTTACAAAACCCGGCGGAGAGATTGAACTGGGCGCGCGCCCTGCCGATGGCGGAGGGGTGAGAATCTGGGTTAAAGATAATGGGGTGGGTATTCCGTCTGATCGTCAGCCACAGGTTTTTGAAAGTTTTAAATCGACGCGCGGTGGGGCAGGGTTAGGACTAGCCCTGGTGCAAAGATTTGTAGAGCGCCATGGGGGGTGGGTCGAACTGGAATCAGAAGAAGGCGAGGGGACGCATGTCACCCTTTATCTTCCCAAGGAAGCGCCCGCAGAGCATGCGCAACCTGAATTTAAATTTGGGGCAGAGGCTTAGGCCTACTGGCTTTCTGGTGTTGTCACCTTAATGCCGTCCAGTTCGTCCGTTAACAAGATCTGACAGGACAGACGGGAAGTATCGCGCACGTCTTCAGCGAAGTCGAGCATGCTGTCTTCCATATCGTCTTTGTCTTTTAACTTACCAATCCAGGCCTCATCGACGTAAACATGGCAGGTTGCGCAGGCGCAGGCCCCGCCGCAATCTGCGTCAATGCCGGGAATCATGTTTTGCACGGCTGCTTCCATAACAGAGGTGCCGACCTTGGCTTCCACATCGCGCGAAACGCCGTCTTGGTCGATAAATGTGACTTTTGGCATTGAAACTCCTGTAAATATATGCGTTTGCTATGTAAGCCGTTGCAAACATTTTGCAAGACCGTATCACCAAGCCCATGCATACTGTTGAATTGAAAGATGAGTCACAAACCCTCGCTCTGGGGCAAAGCCTGGCAAAACAGCTGGTAGCGGGTGATATTGTGACGCTGACCGGCGATCTGGGGGCCGGCAAAACAACTTTGGCCAGAGGGTGTATTCAAGCCTTGACCGGTGAGGATCAAGTGCCGTCGCCAACTTATACACTGGTTCAGACATATGATGCGCAGGGTATGGAACTGTGGCATTGCGACTTATATCGACTGGAAAGCCCGGAAGATGCCTTTGAATTGGGGTTGATGGACGCGTTTGAAGACATGACTTTGTTGATTGAATGGCCAGACCGATTAGGAAATCTGCTTCCGGTTGACCATCTAAATATTGAAATTACGTTTGAGGGGTCTGGACGTTTGGCGCATCTGTCCGGAGGGCCTTCGTGGCAGAACAGGCTAGGTAAAATAAATGCGCGATAAACTAAAATCTGAATTTCTGGAAAGTTGCGGGTGGAGCTCGGCGCTACGCGAAGCCGTGCCAGGCGATGCGTCTACACGCAGCTATGAACGCCTGACATTAGGGGAAAAGAAAGCCGTCTTGATGAACGCCCCCAAGGCCGATGAATTACCGACGGAACCGGAAGGGGCAGATGAGGCTTTGCGACGAAAACTCGGATATAATGCCATGGCCAGATTGGCCGGACCAAATGCTGAGGCCTTTGTAACAATCGCTAATGAATTATCCATTAGGGGATTTTCAGCGCCGCGAATTTACGGGGCGAGTTTGAATGATGGGTTTATACTCCTCGAGGATTTGGGTGAGGATCTTTATGCCCGTGTCATCGAAAACAAGCTGGAGTTAGAAGAAGCACTTTACCAAACGGCAATTGACACACTGGCAGCAATTTACCGATCATCATTCCCGGAGAAATTTTCTTATCGGGACGCAAACTGGTCGGTACGGACTTATGATGATCTGGTTATGTTGACTGAGGTCGACCTTTGTCTGGATTGGTACGCCAAGGACTTTGGCCATGATATTCCTCTGCCTGCTCGAGCTGAATGGTATGATATCTGGCTGGAAGCTTTTAAGATTTTCAAGGCCCACCCTTATGGCCTCGCCCTTCGGGATTATCACGCAGAAAACCTGTTCTGGCTGCCAGAGCGTCAGGCCACAGCCCGCGTTGGCTTAATCGATTTTCAGGACGCATTATTTTGTCATCCGGCCTATGATTTAGTGTCCTTTCTTGAAGATGCCCGGCGGGACGTTTCGCAAGAACTTCATGAGCCTTTAATTGAACGGTTTTGCGATAAGTCCGGTTTGGCATATGACGAAAAATTCCGCGCCGCCTATGCGGTCATGGGGGCTCAGCGCAATAGTAAGGTTATTGGTTTTCCTGTTCGGGCCGATCTGAAATTCGGAAAACCACAATATCGGGCCCTCATCCCGCGCGTCCGCGCTCATCTGAATTCCAACCTCAGACATCCCGCGCTCAAAGACCTGCGGAATTGGTATGCCAGACATATTCCGGAGATATTGGCATGATTAAAACCGCTATGGTTATGGCAGCGGGGCATGGGACCCGTATGCGCCCGCTTACCAATGATCGGTCCAAAGCCATGGTCGATGTGGGAGGCCGTGTCCTGATCGATCATATGCTTGATAGGTTAAGCGCGGCAGGGATCGAACGCGCCGTGGTCAATGTCCATGCCCATGCCGATCATCTCGAAAATTATTTGAAGCGCCACTCTTCGGGCCCCGAAATCATAATATCCGATGAAAGATCTGAACTCCTGGAAACCGGGGGCGGCGTGGTCAAGGCTCTGCCATTGCTTGGCCATGACCCGGTTTTGATTTGTAATATAGATGCGATCTGGGATGAACGGGTGCCCGTAATACCAGCGCTCATGGAGGCCTGGGACCCGGTTGAAATGGATGATCTTTTGCTCCTCGCCCCCATTGGGCAAACCATGGGTTATAATGGGGCGGGGGATTTCATCCTCGACGATGCGGGACGTCTTTCAAGACGATCCGGACCGACCGCGCCTTATGTCTATGCGGGCGTTCAAATTGCTGCCCTGAGCCCGTTTCGAAATCTGAAAATCGAAAAGTTCTCACGTAACCGGGTCTGGGATGACAGCCTCAAGGCCCGCCGTATGTTTGGTCACGTCATGGACGGCTTCTGGATGCATGTGGGCGATCCACAGGCCCGCGACGTCGCCGAAGACTATCTGGATCTTCATGGATAGGCCTAATGTCTATACCCTGCCGGGCGGCATACCTTTTTTGCCGGCTCTGGCGGATGGGTTGAAGCAGCGCTTTGGTGACAATCTTTCCAATGTTTTGCTGTTATTGCCCACCCGGCGGGCCATCCGCGAACTCGGGCAATATCTGGTCGGGCAGGACGGCCCGGCTCTGCTGCCGCGTATGCGACCGCTCGCGGATATTGATCCGGATGAACCGCCCTTTGAACCGGGATATCTGACCGGGCTGGTTGATCCGCTCATGCCCGGTGCCAAACGGCGCTTTGCGCTCGCCCGGATCATGCAGACCTACCATCAAAACACGACCGGCGAAGTTCTTGATCCAGCCGAGGCCTTGGCGCTGGCTGATCCGCTGCTCTCGATTTTGGATGACGCGGCCATGGAAGAGGCCAGGCTGATCGAAACCGATAAGCTGGTCGAGATCAAAGCCCGTGCGGCCGCGCATTTTCAAAACGCCGCGGACCTCTATGAAATCCTGCAAAGCGAATGGCCGAAATATTTATCGGAACAAGGCGAAATGGAACCCATGGCGCGCCGGGTCGCGCTTTTAAATGCGTTGACGGAATTATGGACCGAAAAACCGCCTGATCATCCCGTTGTGATTGCCGGATCAACCGGGACGCTTAAGGCCACTGCGCGGCTTATCCGGTGTGTGGCCCATATGGCGCAGGGGCTGGTGATCCTGCCGGGACTTGATAACCGAACGCCGCATGCGACCTGGGAAAATATCAAGGATGACCATCCGCAAAAATCTCTCGACAATCTGATCCAGACAATTGGTATTGGACGTGGCGATGTGCGCGACTGGACCCCTTTGGGACGCGATACTGCCAAGGATGCGCGTATTCGATTGATCGCTGAAAGTCTGGTACCGGTCGAGGACACATCCGACTGGCCGCGCCGGATTGAGACATTGCGGAGCCATTATGCGGGCGAGGATTTTTTCACGGACGGGGCTCAGGGCCTGTCACTGATCGAGGCGCGGACCCAATCTGATGAGGCACTGACGATTGCGCTGATCTTTCGAGAAGCGTTGACCATAGACGGGCAAACAGCGGCTTTGATCACACCGGATCCGGCACTGGCCCGTCGGGTCAAAGCCCGGCTTCGTCGCTGGGGTGTTGAAGTTGATTATTCCCAGGGCGAACCTTTGGAAGAAACGGCGCTTGGCGGATTTTTAAATGCGATTTTGGATTACGCCGTGGACATCGAAGCACCGATCCATATGGCAGCATTATTCGGGCACAAATTAACCGCGCTTGGACAAAACCGACACGCGGTGGAAACCGAATGGCAGGTCCTGGAGAAAACCCATTTCAGGGGATTGCGACCTGATCCCGAAAAATACGTTGAGCACGAACTTGTCCGAAGCCTGCAAAACGCGTTTGAACCCCTGGACGCACTTTCAAGTCATATGAATTCGGCCTCTGACTGGGCCAAGGCGATTGTGACCACGGCCGAATTAATCGCAACCACGGATGAGACTTCGGGCCGAGCGCGTTTATGGGTCGAAGATTCTGGTGAAAAAGCCGCCGCCATGCTGGAAGAACTGATCGCTTTTGGTGGCACATTAGGCGAGATGTCTGTCGACGGCTTTCGCGCCTTGCTGGGCAAGCTGATGCGAGGGCGGGTGGTGCGTCCGCGATTTGGAACCCATCCGCGATTACAGATTTTAGGCCCGCTCGAAGCTCGTATGCTGTCGGCGGATATCATTGTTCTGGGTGGTCTGAACGAAGGGGTATGGCCAGCCGCCCCGCCGAAATATCCGTTTCTGTCCCGCGCCATGCGTCAGGCTTTGGGTTTGTCATTGCCTGAACGCCGTTTTGGTCTGGCGGCCCATGACTTTTCTATGCTTGCCGCCCATGACCGGGTGATCCTGACCCGATCAGAACGTACGGAAGACGGACCGGCGGTCGCCTCGCGCTGGATCTGGCGGCTCAAAACACTGCTGTCCGGGGCGCTAAGCGAGCCGGGCATGGAAGAAGCCCTCGCCACTGAAACACCCTATCTGGATTGGGCCCTGGCACTTGATAAGGCCGGTGCAGAGAAACCAGAGCCGGCGACACGCCCGAATCCCAAACCGCCCGTTACCGCCCGTTGGCCCAAAGGCCGCAAACTCTCGATCACGCAGGTCACCAAATGGATCCGGGATCCCTATTCGATTTACGGGCAATATGTGCTGGGCCTTGAACCGCTTAAGGCACTGGACGCCGAGTTTGGCCCAGCGGAATTTGGCAGCGCCCTGCACAAGGCAGTTGAAGAATTTTCAAAAACGTTTCGGGCCCGTCTGCCAGTAAACGCGGCTGAGCGTCTGGCGCAAATCATGGCTAACCAATTGATCGATCACGGCCTGACCCCGTCAGAGCTGTCTCGCGAACATGTGCGACTGGCGCGGATAGCCGAAGAGCTGGTCGAGATCATGCAGGATCGTCGGGCGCAAGGCATCGAAATTGCCGCGATCGAGGAAAAAGGGAAAGTCAAACTGCCGGATATCAACTTCATCCTGACGGGCAAGCCGGACCTGATCGAACGCGCCGGGTCGGAATATGTGATCACGGATTATAAAACCGGGGCACCGGATTCGGCTAATGTTGTGGCCGCAGGATTTCAACCGCAGCTCCCGCTTGCCGCCCTGATGATCGAGCAAGGGGCCTTCGGTCACCTGTCTCCCGGTCATACGCGCGCATTGCGATATGTCCGTTTGAGCGGAACCGGAGACGGTGTCGTCGAGAGCTATGCCAATAAACCGCAATCGCGGTCCGGCAAAACCGTGCCGGAGCTGGTGATCGACGCCGAAGACATTATTCGCAAACTGGTCGTGCAGTTTGATGATCCGGATACCGGATATAGCTGTCAGCCACGCATCCAATATAGTTTTGATTATAGCGATTATGATCATCTGGCTCGTCGGGATGAATGGGCGCAGGCGGGCGATGGAGGCGAGGCATGACCACGCCCGCATTTGAATTCGCCATATCCCAGCAAAAACGGGCCTCTGATCCAACCGAGTCGCAAATCGCTTCGGCCAATGCCGGGTCGGGGAAAACCAAAGTTCTGGTCGACCGGGTATGTCGGATTTTGTGCATGGGCGCCAAAACAAAAGATGGCCCTGATCCCGGCAAAATTCTCTGCCTGACCTATACCAAAGCGGCGGCGAGCGAGATGCAATCACGCCTCTTCGCCAAGCTGGGTCAATGGTCAATCCTGCCGGAAGCCGATCTGAACCAAGAACTCAACGAGCTGTTCGGTTTTGAGCGGCAACGCACAGCTAAGGAGCTTGCCGAAGCGCGAGAGCTTTTCGCCCGGGCACTGGAAACCCCGGAAGGTCTCAAAATTCAGACCATCCACTCTTTTTGTGAGCGCGTATTGGGGCGTTTCCCCCTTGAAGCCGGGATCACACCGGGGTTTGAAGCCCTGGATGAACGCGACAGCTATGCCTTGCAAAAAGCCGTACGCGAAGACCTCTTGGCGCAAGCGCAATCCCATCCCGAGAGCGAACTAGCCTGGGCGGTACGTCGCCTCGCCCAGGATATGGCCAATGTCAATTTTGACGATTTGCTCAAAACGATTGCGGCTAAAGGTGACGCGATCAAAGTCTGGCAGGAGCGCGGCGGGCTCACTGACGTGGCGGTGTTGTTGGATCTGCCCCAAGACGTACAGGTCAAATCGGTTTTGACCGAGGCTTGGCAATCCGGCCCGCTTGACGATATTCGCCGGGCTGCACAAGGCCTGCTCAACAGCGATAAGAAAACCGATCTTGCGGTCGCGGCGAAAATTCTGACTTGTTTTGAACTGCCCGCCGATTTGGCATTTGAGGCCTACCGCGAGATCTACTTTACGACCAAAGGCGACCTTAGAGCGGGCGTCGTGACGAAAAATGCGGATCCACTGGCCGTAGACGTGCTTGGGTATAAGGATAATTTTCCAACCCCGGAGGCGGACCGGGTTGTTGCGGCATCTGAACGGGTGTTGGGCGCAAATTGCCTGGAAATCACGCGGGCGATTTATGTGATCGCCGGGGCTTATCACGCGCGGTATAGTCAGGCGAAACGCCAGGCGCGGAAATTGGATTTTGATGATCAGATCACCTTTGTCAAAAATCTATTGACCCAATCCGAGGCGGCCGAGTGGATCCGGTATAAACTGGATTACGGGATTGAACATATTCTGATTGATGAAGCGCAGGATACCTCGCCAGAACAATGGCAGATCATCGATGCGCTGCGCGACGGCTTTGTCGATCCGGATCCGGATCAATTATCTGATGATCCGGTCAAAACCTTCTTTGCGGTCGGGGATGAAAAACAATCGATCTATTCTTTCCAGGGGGCCCGACCCGACATGTTTCGCGGTCGCACGCGTGATCACTATGCCGCGCGCGATCAGGACCCGATTCAAATGCAGATGTCGTTTCGATCATCGCAGGAAATTCTTGATGTGGTCGACACGGTTTTCGAAGGGGTAGAGGGCCTGCAAAAACTGTTCGGCCCGCTGGCGGACGGGTCCCCGATTTTACACAGCGCCCATAAAACCCGTCCCGGTCAAGTCGAGTTGTGGCCACTGGCGCCGCCGCCCGTCATCGACCTGCAAGAAGAACCCTGGGACACGCGGCCGGTAGACGTCAAGCTCAGTTCACGTGAAAGCCTTGCTGCGGAACTCGCAGTGCACATCCGTAAAATGCTGGACCGGGGCGAACCCATTAATGCCCGTGATCAAGATGGTCAGGAAATCACTCGACCCTTACAGGCCGGCGATATTCTTATTCTGGTGAAAAAACGAAAGGCATTTTTTAATGCGCTGATCCGCCATCTTAAAATCAACGGCATTCCAGTCGCCGGGGCGGATCGGCTCGTGCTAAAAGACGCGGTTGTGGTCAAAGACCTGCTGGCCTTGACCCGGTTTGTTTTGCTGCCTTCCGATGACCTGTCCCTGGCGGAAACATTGCGAACGCCTTTGATCGATTTGAGCGAAGACGAATTATTTGAAATCGCCCATGACCGAGGCGGAATTTCCCTTTGGGCCGCCTTGCAAAAACATGAGGCGCCATTTGCCCGCCGCGCAGCGAGCCTGCTCGAGACCTGTCTTGGCCATGCCGGACGGTTTGCGCCCTATGAATTTTATTCCCGGGTGCTGGATGAAGGTGACAGTCAGGGCGGCACTGTAAGAGGGCGTCTCTATCGACGCCTGGGCCTGGAAGCCGAGGACGCGCTGGATGCGTTTTTATCAAGAGCCTTGGCCCATCAGCGTAAAGGTTCGCCGTCTCTTCAATTATTTTTGCAGGATTTCATGCGCTCAGATCAGGACATTAAACGCGAGATGGAACGGGTGGACGGCGAAGTGCGCGTGATGACGGTCCACGGGGCCAAAGGCCTGGAAGCGCCATTGGTGATCTTGCCCGATACGACCCAGCTTCCCAGAAAAACGGCGGGTATTTTATCGTCTTTCAAAGACGGATTTGTCTATCTGCCGAGTGCCAAAAAACGCAATGACGCGCTGGAAGCCCTGGCGACAAAGGCAAGGGAATTATCCCTGCAAGAGGATATGCGGCTTTTATATGTGGCCATGACCCGCGCAGAATCCCGTCTCATTGTCTGTGGTTTTCACAGCGGCAATGCCAAGGGGAAGGGATTGGAGGAAGGCTGCTGGTATGATCAGCTTCGCGGCGCGATGGATATGCTGCCGACCAGTCCGGTCGACACACCCTTTGACGCGGGTCGACAATACGGCGCCATCAATGCGGTTGAAACGGAAACGGTGACAGAATCTAAACGCGACATCGAATTACCCGACTGGATCAACCTCAAGGCTGCGCCGGAAATTCAATCGGTGCGCAATCTGACCCCATCTGATCTCTTGCAGGACAGCCTCGGCCCGGACATGCCGCTCAGGTCACCGGGCGCACAGAGCCAGGATCGTTTCTCACGCGGGAATATCATTCACAAGCTTCTCGAGCTTTTGCCGGATATTGATCCGTCCCGCCGACAGGCCGCCGCTCAGGCCTATCTCAATAAACACCGCCAGTTATCCGAGACGCAGAAACAGCAGATCATCACGGAAATTTTTAACGTGCTGGATCACCCGGAGTTTGCGCCGTTCTTTGCGCCGGGCTCAACGGCGGAACTGTCCTTGGCCGGGCGGGCATCGGGCCTGCCCGAAGATGTCTATCTTAACGCGCAGATCGACCGGCTCGCCGTGACCGACACCCATGTCTATGTGATTGATTTTAAATCCAATCGACCACCGCCTCAGCATCAAGACCAGGTCCCCGAAATCTATTGGGGTCAGATGGCGGCTTACCGCGCCATGATCCGGGATATTTATCCCGATCGTGAGGTGAGATGTGCGCTGTTATGGACGGATGGTCCGGATCTGATGATTCTTGATGAGGAACGTCTCGACCAGACCTTGACGAAGATCAGCGCGCTTCTTACCTAGGGTCAGCAACCCGATTCTCAGGAGATTATTATGGCAACGGTTAAAGTCTCAGATGCCAGTTTTCAGGCGGATGTTATCGAATCCGATATTCCCGTTCTTGTCGATTTTTGGGCCGAATGGTGTGGTCCGTGTAAGCAGATTGGCCCGGCCCTCGAGGAAATTTCAGAAGAGTTTGCCGGCAAGGTCACTGTCGCCAAAGTCAATATTGATGATGATCCTGAAACACCCGGCAAGTTCCATGTCCGCGGTATTCCGACCATGATGATTTTCAAAGGCGGACAGGTCGTTGCCACCAAAGTCGGTGCCATGACCAAGACCAAACTCGCCGAGTGGGTCGCCGAAAATACGGACGGCTCCGCCGCCGCTTAGGCTTTACAACATCCGGTCGCTGCGCCATGACACATTATGGCGTGGCAATCCTCACCTTTTCATAGATTTCAGGGCTGGAAAATTCTGGCCCTTTTATTCGTGACCCTGGCCTATTCGGCCTGGTTTTCTTTGATCGGGCCCTTTTCCAAACTGGCCGGACTCGCGCCGGGCATGCCCCTCGAAGCTCAGTTTTCCTATAGTGGTGATTATGCGCGCCAAGTCCTGGGCCAGTTGGATGAAGCGGGGCAACGCGCCAAGCTGATCTCGCTTCTCTTTGATGTGCCTTATATGATCCTCAATGCGCTTTTATTTGAGGCTCTGATCGGGTTTGGCATAAGGCGGCTTAACCTGACCAAACCGATCTGGTCTCTATTGTTTATCCTGCCCTTGGCGTTTTTATTGTTTGATTTTGCCGAAGATGCGTTTCTGGCATTGACCGTCGTCACCGACAGCCCCGTGACCGCAGCTCTCGCGTCCATGTCTACACCGCTAAAGTTCATCAGCTTTATCGGCGCGATTTTAGCAAGCCTCATACTCAGCCTTTCGGGCCTGATATACTGGCTGGTAAAAGGGCGTCAGTCCGCGTCGTAAGTCAGCGCCATAAACACATCTTCGAGATCCGGTTCCTCAGTGCGCAAATCGGCAATGGAAAGCCCGGCGGCTTTGACCTGATTTAACATGCCCGAAATACTGTCTTTGCCCGTCCGGTAATGGATCAAAAGGTCGCCCTTTTCCGACAAGGACACATCCAGGGTTTTCAGGCCTTTAGGAATGTCCTTAACCGGCTCGGTCGGAGTAATGCACAAGGTCCGTTGATCCAGCCGGGACAAAAGGGTCGACTTGTCTTCATTGGCCGCGATCTCGCCGTTATGGATAATCGCAATCCGGTCACATAAGGCCTCGGCCTCTTCAAGATAATGCGTGGTCAGAATGATGGTCGTCCCGCGACTATGGAGTTCTTCCACATATTTCCAGAGCTGCCGCCGTAGCTCGATATCCACACCCGCCGTCGGTTCGTCCAAAATCAGAACCGGCGGGGTATGGACGAGGGCTTTGGCGATCAAAAGGCGCCGTTTCATGCCGCCTGAGAGCTGTCGGACATAGGCATCGCGCTTATCCGAAAGTCCCAGCGCGGCAAGGAGTTCTTCGCTGCGGCGCTCGGATTTGGGCACACCGTAATAACCGGCCTGGATCTCCAGGGCCTGAAACGGCGTGAAGTAGACATCCATGGCGATTTCTTGCGGAACAACGCCGATGGAGGCGCGTGCTTGCCGGGTCTGCCGGGCGAGATCATATCCGCAAATGCTGGCCTCGCCTTCTGATTTTACCACCAACCCGGCCAGAATATTGATCAAAGTCGACTTCCCTGCGCCGTTTGGCCCTAAGAGACCAAATATAGAGCCGCGCGGAACGATCAGATCTATGCCCTTCAAGGCCTCCTTTTCCGGGCTTTTACGGGTCTTTCGATAGGTTTTCTTCAAACCCTTTATTTCAATTGCGGGCGTGGAATTCATCGGTTTAGACATAATTTCTCTTTTGCACGGGACAACAATTGACGCCGAAGCAAGGCTCTACTATTTCAGACTCATAGGATTTAGGTTTAGAGGCCCAAATGTCAAATAATACCGCAATGGACGATGTGATAATTGTAACCAAACGCCGTGTGGCCTGTGATGGCGGTGGCGGTGCGCTGGGTCACCCCAAAGTTTATATGGATATGGGGCAGGGGACAGAGGTCGAATGCAAATATTGCGACCGTCGTTTCAAGCTGGATCCCAAGGCCCAAGACGCCCACTAATTATCAGGATCAAAGACATAACGACGGATTACGCCACTGGCGGCGACAGGTCTGTCATTCACGCGCTTAGGATGAAATTTAGTTCTTAGGGCAGCCCGTTCCGCAGCTCTGACAAAGTCGCGTTTATAACGCGGCGCGGATACTGAGACGAGTTCAGTCATTTCAACATCGCCGTCATCATCAATATAGAGGCTAAGCGTTACAACCGCGCCAACATTTCGGCGTAGGGCCTTTGATGGATAACGGGGCGTAACATTACGCCGGATTTCCGGATCAATGATTTTTGTCAATTGTGGGCGTGGGCGTGTTTCTATGATTTCAGGACGCGCGTAAGTGCCGCGCGTTATGGTGACCACACCCCCTGCCATGACGTCAGAAGGGACATTTTCGGAAAAATTTGCTTTGTCTTCTGGCGTGAAGTCCGGATCCGGTGTTGTTGCGCTATCTTCATCTTGGATAGTCTCGGGTGGTGTTAGTTCTGTTCGAATGCGATCAATTTCGCTTTCCCGTCCACCGACCAGATTGGTCCCCCAATCCCGTATATAATGATCAAGCGCAATTGTTTTTTGAACGTCATCAGACTCGGGGTCATAAAGTATATTTGTTAGGTGGGCCCAGTCCGAGGCTTCCTTTTCATCCAGAACTTGAAGCTGGGCTTGTATAGCATTTCGAGCTTTGTGATCGGGATAAGTATTCAGCAGGTCCGTTAAACGGGCACGTCGCAAGGCTGCCTTCGAAGAGGCCAAAGCGGATAGATAATCGGCTCTTTGTTCGGCTTTCGATAGTTCCAGGTCGCTGGGTTTTCCGCTCCGATCACCGGACACAATAGTAACAAATACCAATAAGGCGATACCGATAGCAATCGCCAAGAAAATGGCGGTGCGGCTCGCCTCTTGGACTGGCTCGGCCTGGCCCTCAGCGGTTTTATCCGTCTCTGTGTCATCAATATTTTGATACATGAAAAACTGTTTTGCTCTGACCGACCATGTGTTGAATCAACACTGTAATTGGGGCAAAATTTTGATGCAAGTTACAGATAAGATTGCTTTGTTTCCCTGAGCATTTACCAACGTAAACCAGTTTGGGTTATTCATTGGCAACGCCATGGAGTTGAACCGCATTTTTGAGCCAGTTCATATACCAGCTCTTAAAGCTCATTGGCTGTCCGCGATTATCCGTGACGGGCTCAACACCGAGACCATCCGTTCGCTTATCTATCCAGATTTCACCTTTGGATTTGCCGGTGATAACAAGCCAGTAATCAATCGCGCAGCCATGGGTCGCGATGGGCACAGCCCCTTCCATAATATCATAGGCGTAATAGCCCGCTTGCGGATCAAATTCATTATGTGTCGGATGTTGAGTTTTTGCGTCACCATTCCATTTAGATCTATGTTTAAAATCTCGTTTCATGGCGAGCAAAATTTCCAGAGGCACTTGATCATCTTCAAGCTCGGCCAACGGATATATGCCGTGATCGGGGCCGGCTCCGCCATTGCCAAGCTCGATCAGAAATTGTCGGTAATCTTCAGGCAGGGCTATCCCGTAAATGCGTTCAAAGTCTTCAACTTCCCACGCGTCCAGCGGGTCCTCGAGCCTATATCGATGGCCCCACCCATAAAAATCTTTGATTGTTTTGGCTTCTGTCGGGCCCCAATGTTCGGGCCAGTCCCGATCAGCTAGTTTATTAAGTTGTGCTCGAATGTAGTCGATCTGCATTTTGGCCCCGTATCATTGCGCGTACCAATATAAATCAGTCCGGCGGCAATGTATATGGCCTCAAATTCCGCCTTATCTCTTGAAACTCAGCGCCGCGCATTGCATGACATCGCCAAGGAGTCGCGCATGTCAAAAACAGCCCCGATCACGGATAAATCTCACCTGGTTCTCGTCGATGGCTCGGCCTATATCTTCAGGGCCTATTACGCTCTGCCGGCCTTAACGCGAAAATCAGATGGTCTGCCTGTAGGCGCCGTGGCCGGTTTTTCAAACATGCTGTTTAAAATGTTACGACAGCAAACAGATGGCGATCGGCCAACTCACTTTGCCGTTATATTTGACGCATCCGGATACACATTCCGCAATGAAATATATGATCAGTATAAAGCCAACCGCTCGGAACCACCGGAAGACCTGATCCCGCAATTTCCGATCACACGCGATGCAACCCGGGCTTTTGGCGCGCCTGCCATTGAAATGATGGGGTTCGAAGCGGATGATTTGATCGCGACCTATGCCCGACAGGCCGAAGCCAAGGGTGCCCGTGTAACCATTTTATCATCGGATAAAGACCTGATGCAATTGGTGACGGATAAAGTCATCATGCAGGACCCCATGAAAAACAAGGATATGGGGATTGAAGAGGTCAATGAGAAATTTGGTGTCGGTCCCGACCGTGTCATTGATGTGCAATCTCTGGCCGGGGACAGTGTGGATAATATCCCAGGCGTGCCCGGTATCGGAATTAAAACGGCGGCTCTGCTGATCAATGAATATGGAGATCTGGATACGCTGTTGGAACGCGCCGGAGAGATCAAGCAAAAAGGTCGCCGGGAAAAACTTCTGGAACATGCGGACGCCGCACGTATGTCGCGCGAACTGGTTACCTTGAAAACCGATGTCGAAGTTGAAGTGCCGATGGAAGATTTCGCTATCACCGACCCGGACCCCCAGACCCTGATTGATTTTCTCGAGCTCATGGAGTTTCGCACCCTGACGGCGCGCGTGCGCGCAGCCATGGATGAGGGGGACACAGACGGCTTGCGCCGGGATGATGCCCCCGAAGATCGTCCGGCCATGATGGACGAGCCGGACAATGTGAAGTTTGACAAAGAGGCCTATG
>JAHDDX010000097.1:7592-9191 GCA_020629135.1 Hellea sp. | reverse complement strand
GTCAATGGTAATGTCGGGCCCACAGCTCAAGCGAATTGCAGCGCACTTGATGATCCCTACGCCAACCTTTCTATTCCAGATTTCACGGGAGATATGTCTGAGTGCAATTATGGTCCCCTCGATGCGATTGTAGCGGATGTGGCGCAGGCGGCTCTCCAATATCTTATTTTTGGTGCGATTGACCAAAAAGTCGTTGATGATGTTTATGAAGCCATGGATACGACCTTTGCCGTCGGACCCAATAATGATGTCCGCTATCCTGGCGTTTACTGTCATGGCCTTCATTTCTACGATTCCGAAACGACCTTAATGCCCGGAACCTATTACATTCAGGACGGACCCTTATCTTTTGGTGCGGGTGCCTCAGTTTCTGGAGATGGTGTTACCTTCGTATTCAGAGGAGAAAACTCCTTTCTCTATACATATGACGAAGTTTCACTAGATTTTTCTGCGCCAAGAACCGGAAAATACGCCGGATTGATTTTTGCTCAAGACAGAAATTCGAGTTCAGACATGACCTCAATCATTAAAGGTAATGCAGATATTAAACTTGTTGGGACGTCGTATTTTCCGACGCAGGATCTTTTTATAGGCGGCCTGGGTGAGATGGGGGCGACATCTCCTGCAATGGCGTTTATTGCAGACAATATCGTTTTCACCTCTGACATCGATGATATAATCTCCGAAAATGAAGCCGACTTTCAGTTTTTTAAATTCGCTATGGAAGAAGCCGCCAATTTACTTTTCCAAATCGGTCTTTCGACCTACCAGGTGACCTATTCCAATCCAACCGGCGGGACTAACGGTTCCCTGCATCAGGATTTCATAACTAACATTCAGACTCATCTCGGATCACAAGCCGAGACGGGTATTCCTTTCGCCAAATCCGATGGAGGGGCTCGACTCGTAAGCGTCGACGATACACCGCTTTAAATCTGTAAAAACTTGAAACCTGAATAAATAAATGCAGACTGCTTGAATGCAGTCTTCCGTGCTCGACGATTTCAAACTTGAAATGGGCCAATCCTCCGAAATTGGATTGGCTCTCGCACTTTTTATCATAATGTTGTCTGTTGCCCTGGATCTACGAGCATCTCATTTTGCGCAAATTACTAAACGACCTGTTCCCTATTTTACTGGCGTATTGGGGCAGCTTATTGGGCTTCCTCTGGCAACCTACCTGCTTTGCCTTTTGATCAACCCACACCCTACGGTGGCACTTGGTATGTTGATCGTGGCTTGTTGTCCCGGCGGCACTGTCTCTAATCTACTGACGATGTTAGGACGCGGTAATACAGCTTTGTCGGTTTCGTTGACAGCGACTTCCAGCCTGTTCGCCGCATTTATGGCCCCTTTGACCATTCTCTTCTGGGTTTCTATTTATGGCCCGACGGCGAATTTACTTCAGGAAGTTGGGTTTAACCCATTGAATTTTTTGAAAACTACGTTTTTCCTCCTCGCAGTTCCTTTGACCATAGGCATGCTCGCGCAATGGAAATTCCCCAAGGCTATGAGCAAAATTCATAAACCTATGGCTGCCTTTGCTTTTTCACTCTTACTTGTAATTATCATAGTTGCTCTCAGGGCCAATTGGGACGG
>JAHDDX010000097.1:3470-7492 GCA_020629135.1 Hellea sp. | reverse complement strand
CTTTTTCACTCTTACTTGTAATTATCATAGTTGCTCTCAGGGCCAATTGGGACGGATTTATGGACCTTGGTTGGTCACTATTTTTCTGGCTGATTGGTATTACAGTTTTGCACAATCTGGTCGCTTTTGGCATTGGATGGGTCGCTGGAATTGGATCGCGTGCCGATATCAAAGACCGCCGCGCTCTTATCATGGAAATCGGCATTCAAAATTCCGGCCTGGCTATCGTTATCATTTTAGCATCTCTAGAAGGTTTCGGAGGCGCAGCTGCTGTCATAGGTTTGTGGGGCACTTGGCATATTATTGCAGGATTGACATTAGTTGCTATATTCCGAGCAAAAGATAAGACAATTTCGGGGAAGACAGAGTAATGTTTGATACGATCATACGAGGCGGAACCATAATCGATGGTTCCGGGAAGCCCGCCTTCGAAGCCGATATCGGGATCAAAGATGGCCAGATTTCGGCTATTGGACAGGATCTGGGAACAGCCAACCATACAATCGACGCGAATGGCTGTATCGTTACGCCGGGCTTTATCGACCTCCATACACATTATGACGGTCAGATCAGCTGGGATCAGGAAATGAAGCCGTCGGTCAACCATGGCGTCACTACGGTTGTTATGGGGAATTGCGGCGTTGGCTTTGCCCCCTGCCGCAAAGGTGATCAGGATCGGCTTGTCCGCCTCATGGAAGGTGTTGAAGACCTGCCGGGCACGGTTTTGCATGAGGGCATTACCTGGAACTGGGAAAGCTTTGGCGATTACCTGCAGGCCATTGATGATATTCCCCATACCATCGATTTCGCCGCTATGGTTACCCATGATCCGATCCGGGTCTATGCCATGGGTGAACGGGCCATGTTTAATGAGGTCGCCACTGATGAGGATATCGAGGCCATGAAAGACTTGGTCCGCGAAGCGCTTGATGCCGGCGCCATCGGTTTATCTATTGGCCGTTCCGATGCCCATAAAACAGCAGATGGCGACTGGACGCCCTCTTCCGAAGCCGATGAAAAAGAACTGGTCGGCCTAGCCAGTGTCCTCGCGGAAAAAGACAAAGGCGTGCTCCAGGTCGTCAATGATTTCGACATGATGCGCCCAGGCCAGACCTTTGATAAAGAATTCGACCTGATGGAGGCGTTCTTCCGGGCTGGAAAACGTCCCTCTTCAATCTCACTCATGCAGCGGGATTTTGCGCCGCAGGACTGGATTAAAACCATTGAGCGCTCTGAAAAATTAAATTCAGAAGGCTTTGATGTGAGCTTTCAGGTGGCACCACGCGGTATTGGTGTCTTTCAAGGCCTCGACCTCACCTTCCATCCGCTCATGGCTTTCCCTAGCTATTTGGCCATTCGCGATCTGCCCTTAGCGGAGCGTGTGGCGATTATGAAGGAGCCGGGATATAAAGAAAAAATGCTGGCTGAAACGCCAATACAGCTCTCTGGTGAGGGTTCAACTGTGCCGCCTATGACGGATGTCTTGATCGCCCAATATGAAGCCTTCGCCGAAAAGAACTTCGTCCTCGGACAGGACGGCAAACCTCACTATGAGCAAAACCGCGAGAACTCGGTTGCTGGTCTGGCGCGCAAGGACGGCATGACGGCTTTTGAGAAGGTCTATGACCTTCTGCTCGAAGACGAAGGTCGGGCCATGATCTATTATCCGATCTATAATTATACGGATTGGAATTACGATGCGGTCTATCAGATGATGAACCATGACAAAGCCCTGCCCGGCCTGTCCGATGGCGGCGCGCATGTGGGCTTTATATGTGACGCCAGCTTCCCAACCTATCTTCTGTCTTACTGGACCCGCGACCGGATTCGTGAAGGTCGCCCCGGTATGGAACTCACCAAAGCCATTCACATGCTCACGGCCAAAAGCGCCGATTATCTAGGGCTAGAGGATCGCGGACAGATCAAAGTCGGCATGAAAGCCGACATCAATGTCATTGACTATGACAAGCTGGATCTGGGCGTCCCAGAGCTCGTCAAAGACCTTCCAGCGGGCGGACAAAGGCTATTACAGCCCGTATCTGGCTATAAGGCCACATTCGTTTCGGGGCAGCAAGTTATTGATAATGATCAGGTCACAACTGCGCGGCCCGGTAGATTGGTGAGGGGATAATGTACGACATCGACCTAAAAGAAAGCTTCTTTCCGGCCCAGAGCGAAGGCGAATGGGAACCAATTACCATTCCCGATATGCTCGAAGAGTGTGCCCAAAAATGGGGTGATGTCAAAGCCCTGCGTGAGCTGGGATATGATGGGTCTTTTGGTCGAGAGTGGACCTATTCAGAACTGCTCCGAGACGCAAAAAGACTGTCCAATTCCCTAGCCTCTCGCCACCCGCAAGGCGCGAAAGTCGCCGTTTATGCCAATAATATCCCGGAATGGGTGATTTTTGAATATGCGGCCGCTATGGCCGGGCTTGTACTTGTAACCGTCAATCCTTCCTATCAGGTCGCTGAACTGAAATATGTTTTGGGTCAATCTGGCTCAGAGGCTATTTATTATGTGGAAGATTATCGGGGCAACCCGATGGGCGACATTGTACGTAAAGCCACGGAAGATATGCCTGCCATTAAGCACAAAATCGAGATGACCAATGCCTCAGCCATGTATGACGGTTCGGACAAAATTCATAACCGTATCGTCAAACATGATGACGCCGTACAAATCCAATATACCAGCGGCACGACCGGCTTTCCCAAAGGCGCCCTGCTCCATCACAATGGCCTCATAAAAAACGGCAAAGATTGCCTCGGTCGTCTGCAATGTGAAGCCGGAGATCAGATCGTTCACTTCATGCCCATGTTCCACACGACCGGGTGCGCCATGATGGTTTTGGGCGGTATGTCCGTGGGTCATACGGTCAATATTGCACCCATCTTTGATCCGGTCATGCTCGTCGATGTGATTGAACGCGAAAAGCCCCGCATGGTGTTTGGGGTCCCGACGATGCTGATGGCGCTTATTCAAGTCGTCAAAGCCACGGGCAAGGATCTGACATTCGTCGAACGCTTGTGTTCTGGCGGCTCTATGGTTTCACCAGAGCTTTGCCGTGAAGTCCGCGAAGTTTTCGATGCGCCGTTGAATATCGTATACGGCCAGACCGAAGCCTCACCTGTCATCACACAGACCTATATTGACGACAGTTTTGAAGACCTAACACAAACAATAGGCCAGCCCTTGCAGGATATGGATGTGGCAATCTTAAATCCATCCGACAATTCCGTTATGCCCCTAGGTGAACAAGGCGAGATTTGTTCTCGCGGTTATAATGTCATGCACGGCTATAATGATAATCCTGAAGCGACCGCTGCCGCGATCGACAAAGATGGTTGGCTGCATACGGGCGATCTCGGCACGATGGACTCGCGCGGCTATCTGAAAATCACAGGCCGCGTCAAAGAGATGATTATTCGAGGCGGCGAAAACCTATTCCCGGTCGAGATCGAAAACGCCATTCAAGAACATCCGGACGTCGCTGAGATCGCCGTTGTCGGTGTTTCTGATCCGCGCATGGGCGAGGAAGTGGCCTGTTTCATGAAAAGCGGGACGGGCAATCAACCTGATAATGCCGACATGAAAACCTTTGTCCGAGAGCGATTATCGCCACAGAAAACACCCAAATATTGGATTTGGGTTGATGATTGGCCCCTGACGGGCTCTGGTAAAATCCGGAAGTTCAAGCTGGCTGAGATGTTTGAAGCAGGTGAGTTTAACTAAAGACCCAGATACCACCTATCAGACTATAAACCAGTAAAGTGCCCAGGAAAAAACAAACCCCTGGCTTCCTTTGCGTCTTCAAAAAAGTTAGAGCGAGGGCCAAGGTTACCGTGACACCAGACGTAAAGAAGATTAAGTATACTGCTTGGGCAATTCCTGATGCCATCCTAAAACCCGAACCATCATTTTCATGGAAGCCTAGATAAAGACCTAATAATCTAGCTATCATTAGAAAACCAATCGGCAGTAAGGCTCCATAAAGAGCAAAGCGAATGTTCTTACTCGGT
>JAHDDX010000097.1:0-3370 GCA_020629135.1 Hellea sp. | reverse complement strand
CGGTAACGCCGTTGGAAGGCTTCGATGAGGGCAACCATCTTTTCGTCCATCACGCCAGTGACTTCAACGCCATAACCGATAGTCGCCAGCCCCATTTGCGCCGCCGAAATACCTCGGTCTCGGTCTCCGGCTTCAAAGAGCACCCGTTGATCGTCGCTCACATTTTCTGGCCACAAACCAATGCCTTCGGCGGCCAGCAAGTGCCAAGGGAACTTTTCTCCAGGATCGATTTTACGTCCCGGCGCTACATCACTATGCCCAACTACATTGCGGGCTTCGATATTGTGGCGTTTCATGATTTCTTGGCTCAACCATAAAACGGCGCCTATTTGTTCGTCTGGAAACTCCGGCAGTCCAAAATCATGACCGCCATTGACGATTTCAACGCCAATAGATGCGGAATTCACATCTGTGATCCCATCCCAACTGGATACACCTGCATGCCAGGCCCGGTCATCTTCTTTGACCATTTGGATGATATTGCCATCCTCTTCCACGACATAATGAGCGCTCACCTTGGCCTCTTGATCGGCTAAGCGATCAATGGCCGCCTGCCCGGTTTCCATGCCCGTATAGTGCAGGACCAAAATGGAAATCGGCAGCTTACGCTCGTCAAAATTGGGGCTAGAGAGAAAAGTAATCTTACTATCAGTCATCTAAAGGGTATTTCTCGGCCATGATATTAAGACCCTTTTGGATCATTTCTTTGAGGACGTTGGCGTCCACATCGGACATACGCTTAATGTAAAGGCAGGACTTACCCATTTTATGTTTGCCGAGCCGAGACAGCTCATCGTCAAAGTCCTGATAGCCCGGCATAATATAAATCGTGATATTTTGAGCGCGCGAGGAATAACCAATGCGGAAGAAGTCCCCTTCCCGACCACTCTCATATTTATAATGATAATCCCCAAACCCAACAATAGACGCGCCCCACATCTTAGGTTCCCAGCCTGAGATCTCGCTCATCATATCATGAACGGC
This sequence comes from Hellea sp., assembly GCA_020629135.1. Lineage (GTDB taxonomy): Bacteria > Pseudomonadota > Alphaproteobacteria > Caulobacterales > Maricaulaceae > JACOMS01. Next base: position 2,386 of record JAHDDX010000097.1, on the reverse strand, counting down.
TTGAATATCTGCCCTTCGATCTTCTTTAGGTATAGACGCAATGTAATCTGCTACAGATAAATTGTTCTTAGTAGTTTTATTCTTGGCTTTCGCCATGCGTTATTCTCCCGAATTTCAGGCAGAATAACCAAAAACAAGAAAAGAGTGAACCCTTATAGCAGGTTTAGTCTTCGACAGACCACCCATCAGGCGTACGTTGAGCATCAAGGACAGGGCCGTCGCCGACCTGCTCACGATAGCTGTTGAACTGCGCTTCCATGTCCCGGCGCGCCTTTTCAAATTGCGCTTTTGGACCAAAAGGCCTTCCTGTGATTTTGGCCTTCGTCCAAAAAAAGGCGAATGCGACCAAACCCAAGACGACAATACCCGCGATAATGAAAAAAGCGACAACGGCGCTGGTTACGATAAGAAATATACTGCCTATGGCAGCTATGGCCAAAACTAAAGTCTTCACCAAGGAACCGAAAATACCACCTGCACCGGAGATGTTCTTAGTCTGTGTCATAAACCTAATGTCTGCATTATTGACGCTAAGGTCAAGGGGGCGTTGTATTGAATTCTCGTAATATTACGTCGCAGGACCTTATTAATACATACTTGGTATATAAACGGTGATGTCTATCGTGCTGACAATATTGTTTCTGATATTCGCATTTGTGCCATTTGCAACGATGATACTGCCGGAAATTGTGCCTTCTGTTCGCGAAAACAAGACATTTAGGATAGCTGAACAAATCCCGTGGCGGATCTCGATTTTGATTTTCGTTATCCTGTTTTTAGCGATCAAACTGTCGCCGGTTTTAAAGCCTCTCGGCGCGTAAGGCCTTTATCTCCGCATAGGCTTTGTTGACCATAGCCATTTTATGATTGGCCAATCCTATAAGCTCTTTGGGTAACCCACGGGCCATAAGACGATCCGGATGATTAGCAGAAGCCATGCGTCGATAGGCTTTTTTCAGGTCAGCATCGGAAATATCCTCGTCAACACCCAAAATGAGATAAGGATCATCAGCCGCGCGCCCCATATGGGCAATTTTTATCCGCTCGAATTCTCTTTTTGAAAAACCGAAAATTTCCCCGGTTGTGAGCAAAAATTCCATTTCATCGTCAGTTACGACACCATCAGCTAAAGCGATATGAAATAAACCATCCAAGACGTCTTCGAGCGCAGCGGGCTGGGCTCTGAATTTCTTGGCAATAATCTGGGCATAGCGCTCATAACCAAGTGTGGTTTGACGGGCGAGATCAAAGAAGCGTCCGATCTCACGATCATTTTCGGGTGTGGCCTGAAAGACGGCCTTAAATGCGCGAACCTCTTTCTCAGTTACTAAACCGTCCGATTTGGCCATTTTAGCACCGAGTGCGATGAGCGCAGCCGTAACGCCCGCCGGTTCAATCCGTCCGGGTTGTCCATCGGTATCGATGGCAGGTGGCGGCCCAAATAACCGGGCCGCGGCCGTCATGATGCGTTCCCACAAATTCATGAGAGGGGCTTAACTGAGTCGGGGGTTAGTCGTAAACGACATCAGCCTCGGTTTTTGATTTAATTTCGTCCACAGTTACATCAGGCGCCATTTCCTTGAGCCGGAAGCGACGTTGTTCCCCTTCTCTAGCGAAGACGCCAAGGTCTGTAATAACCATATCAATACAGTTCTGACCCGTCAGTGGGAGTGTACAGGCTTTTAGGAACTTTGGCTCGCCGCGTTTATTGGTATGATCGAAAACGGCAATACAGCGCTTGACGCCGGCCACCAGATCCATGGCCCCGCCCATACCTTTGACCATTTTGCCTGGGATCATCCAATTGGCGATATCGCCATTTTCAGCCACTTCCATGGCCCCCAAAATAGATAGATCAATATGGCCGCCCCGGATCATGGCAAAGCTGGTGGCGCTGTCAAAAAAGGATGATTTGGGTAACGTTGTGATCGTCTGCTTCCCTGCATTGATCAGGTCAGGGTCTTCATCTCCGGGATATGGAAATGGCCCCATGCCCAACATGCCGTTTTCACTTTGCAAAGTCACATCCATTCCGTCCGGGATATGATTAGCAACCAGCGTCGGAATACCAATCCCGAGATTAACGTAAAACCCGTCTTCGAGCTCTTTCGCCGCGCGAGCGGCCATTTCATCTCTTGTCCAGGCCATTATGCGCTCCTCTCGCGAGTCGTAAGTTGCTCGATCCGTTTTTCACATTTGGCTTCGATAATACGCTGAACAAAAATACCCGGCGTATGAATAAAATTCGGATCAAGCTCACCTGGTTCAACCAGTTCATCAACCTCGGCGACCGTCACTTTACCGGCCATGGCCATCATGGGATTGAAATTTTTGGCTGTGGATTTGAATATCAAATTGCCCTCTGTGTCGCCCTTCCAGGCTTTGA
>JAHDDX010000096.1 GCA_020629135.1 Hellea sp. | reverse complement strand
AGCCCTCTGATCATGTGCCCGTGATCGGAACCTTTGATTTTTAGGTCTACTTTATCCCAGGATAATATTTGGCATAATAATCGACGACCCCTTGCGGAATTTCGATATCATAAAACACGCCCCAAAATGTAGCGACAATCAGTGACGCTATGGCGACGCCTATTACCGGCAGGGTTTTTGTCATTCCCGGTTTTTGTCCGCGCCAGCCATAATGCACCGCGCAGGCCATATGGGTGAAAAAGGCCAGAACCGCGAGGAAATAATAAACGGCAAATCCGAACCGCAATGGATTGAAATGCAAAGACCCGGCGGCCCAATAAAAATCGGTTTCCAGCCCGAAAATGTGATGGGTGTAGAGCGCTGCGCTCGTATGGACGATCAGGAACATGATCAGATAAAGGCCGCTCATGACCTGCAGTCTGGCCCAGATCTGTTTGGAACGACGTTTGAATTTCAGCCGCTTAAACCCGGTAAAAATCTGGACTAAAATGGCGATCACCAAAATGCCCTCGCCGATTGGATTTCGGTAAATCCACTGGACGCTATCCAAGGCCTGAATATGCGCCTCAGGGCCATTTAATGCGAATAGATGTACGGTGAGATGCGAGACAATAAAAAGCCCAAGGATGATTGCGGTAAACCGATGTATCCGCTTGGCATTCGCATCATTGATCATGGCTGGATATTGATCGAAAATGGATAACGAGGCAATTCCCGCTCTTGTCGCAGGGATGATGCTGGTCAGGTCATTTTTTGGCGTTTCATGACCCCGTCGACCACGTCATATACCGCCCCGATTTCGTCGAGTATTTTTTGGGTGCGCTCTTGATCTGTCAGTGGTTTGAACATCGACCCCGCCTCGAACCGGTTGGGCGTTTCAACGGCAACGACCAAGAGACCCTCCAGGAAAGCAAAGCGGATATTTTTACCGTCCACAGAATCTTCCAGGTCAACAAGTTGTTGCATAAAATCAGGCGTCAATAGATACCGGGCTTCGACCTGATCCGTCCCGTAAGCTTCGAATATCTTTTCAAACTTTGGGTCAACCAGCCCGACCCGTTTCATGCCGGATTTCTGTTTGCGATTTAAAAAACCTTTGTCGCGGAGCACAACGGTCCGGCCCAGAAATTTGCGGTGAAAATCAATAACCATCAGAGACCCGCGAAAGACGGTTACCCATTTTTTGTTATTGTCGGATTTTTCTTCGCGCTCCATATGGCATTCGACGGCCTCGAAATCGGCGCCATGGGCATTTCCTGACATTTGGTCTTCAAAACTGACCCTGTCATAACGCTTAGGCAAAAGACCGTTATCAATCAAAGGGGCCAGGTCCGGTGGATCAAAAACCCGTTCGGAAAATGTCAAACCGACATAAGAACAAATCCCGGATACCAGGTTTTGTTTGGTCTCGGCTTTGACATCTTTGAGCACATATCCGACATAGGCGGCGATACCGGCCCCGCCGCCGAAAATAGCGAAAACGATCAACTGAATAATCTTGAGCTTCCACCAAAGCAGCGCAATCCCGATGCCAAGCAATAGCACCATGACGGGCACATGTTGCTTAATCTTGGAGATCGCTTTCTTTCGCCGGCGCTCTCCGATTTCTAAAAGCGGCAAGAGCTCTTTGACGAAATAGGACGAAAATCCTTTAAACTCCGGATGATGTTCATCGAATTGATACATACATCAACCCTATTCAAGATTGGCTAAAGCCTCCTTAAGCTTTTCTAGCTCAGAAACAAAGGCATCCCGACGGGATTTCTGCTCTTCGACCACGGCGGCGGGGGCTTTTTCGACGAAGTTCGGATTGCTGAGCTTTTTGTCGATTTTTTCAATCTCGACTTCGAGCTTACTCATTTCTTTGCCGATCCGGTCTTTTTCGGCGTCCAGATCAATCAATCCGGCCAGTGGAAGCGCGACTGTCGCTTCGCCGACAACACATTGCAAAGCTCCCTTGGGTGCCGCATCTGCAATCGACCAGCCTTCAATCCGCGCCATAAGCTCGAAATTCTCGCTGTATTTTTTGATGCGCGTGATTGTGTCCTCAGACGCGCCGATGACCACCATTTCGCCCTTTTTAGACGGCGGGATGTTCATTTCTGAACGGACAGAGCGGATCGACGTGATCGCATCGATCAGCCAGTTCACATCATCACTGGCCGCTTCGTTAATCAGATCCTCGCCGAGACCCGGCCATTCGGCCAGGATCAGCATTTCGTCGCGATCAGCCGTCTTTTGCCAGATCTCTTCGGTGATGAACGGCATGAACGGGTGCAAAAGCTTGAGAATATTGTCCAGAACATAAGCCAAAGCGGCCTGTGTCTCAGCTTTTTCCGGTCCGTCTTCACCGTTGAGGACGGGCTTGGACAGTTCAATATACCAGTCACAATAAGTGCCCCAGGCAAATTTATAAATCCCATCCGCCGCGTCATTAAACCGGTAATTTTCAATGGCTTGCGTGACATCAGCGGTCGTTTTAGCGAGTTCGGAAACCGCCCATTGATTGATTGCCAGTTGACAACTGGCCGGGTCAAAACCCGGAACCGGCTTACAATCCTTCATTTGCGCAAATTTGGTTGCGTTCCAGAGCTTGGTTCCAAAATTCCGGTAGCCAGCGACCCGTTCCACAGATAAGCGGATATCACGACCGGCCGCGGCCTGCGCCGCCAAGGTGAAGCGCAGGGCATCCGCGCCATAGGCCTCAAACCCGTCAGGGTAGCGTTTACGCGTCCCTTTCTCGACTTTCGGCGCTTTTTCGGGCTGACGTAACCCAGTTGTGCGCTTTTTGACCAAGCTATCGATATCAATGCCGTCGATCAGGTCGACCGGGTCAATGACATTGCCTTCGGACTTTGACATTTTCGATCCGTCTTCGTCGCGGACGATGGCGTGGATATAGACGTCTTTAAACGGCACTTCTTCCATGACATATAAGCCCTGCATGAGCATGCGTGCGACCCAGAAGAAGATAATATCAAAGGCCGTTACCAAAACAGACGTCGGATAAAAACGGCCTAATTCCAGCGTGTTATCAGGCCAACCTAATGTAGAAAACGGCCAGAGACCGGATGAAAACCATGTGTCGAGGACGTCTTCATCCCGCTCAAGAAGAACGCCCTCTCCGGCTTGGGCTTGTGCGTCCGTTTCATTCTCGGCAACGTAAATATTGCCGTCACCATCAAACCACGCCGGTATCCGGTGTCCCCACCAAAGCTGGCGGGAGATACACCAGGGCTGAATATCCTTCATCCAAACATCAAATGTATTCTTCCATCCGGGTGGCACGAACCGGGTCGTCCCCTTGGGGTCATTGGCGTCGCCCTCCCCGTGGCCGCGCTCAACGGCCGCAATGGCCTCTTTGGCCATGGTTTTAGCGTCGACAAACCATTGATCGGCCAGCATAGGTTCAATCACGACCTTGGAGCGATCGCCAAAGGGCTGCTGGATTTTCTTGTCCTCAACCTTGATCAACAGGCCTTCGGCGTCGATATCGGCGACGACCGCTTTGCGCGCTTCAAACCGGTCCATACCGACATATTTTTCCGGCATAATGTCAGAGGCCGTCATGCGCGCCTGCTCATCCATGAGCGGATACATGGGGATGTCATTACGTTTGGCGACGTCATAATCGTTGAAATCATGGGCGCCGGTGATTTTAACCGCGCCAGAACCGAAATCCGGATCCGGATATTCGTCGGTGATGATCGGGATCAAACGGTTGGCCAGTGGCAGGCGCACCATTTTACCGACAATCGGCGCGTAGCGCTCATCCGATGGATGGACCGCAACTGCGCCGTCCCCCAGCATGGTTTCGGGGCGGGTCGTCGCGATAGAGATATAATCCCGGGTTTCGCGCAGGGTGATGTTTCCGTCCTCGTCCTTTTCGACATATTCATAAGTCTCGCCGCCTGCGAGCGGATATTTGAAATGCCAGAAATGGCCGTCGACTTCTTTGTTCTCGACCTCAAGATTGGAAACCGCGGTCTGAAAATGGGGATCCCAATTGACCAGACGCTTATCCCGGTAAATCAGACCTTCATCATACATGCGTACAAACAGTTTGGTAACCGCTTCGGAAAGCCCCTCATCCAGGGTAAAACGCGAACGGGACCAGTCACAGGACGAGCCCAGGCGCTTGAGCTGGTTTAAAATAGTACCGCCGCTCTCATTCTTCCATTCCCAGACTTTTTCGATGAATTTCTCGCGGCCGAGTTCACGTCGACTTTGATTGCCTTCAGCGGCCAGCTTACGCTCAACCACCATTTGGGTGGCAATGCCGGCATGGTCCATGCCCGGCTGCCACAGCACGTCTTTGCCGCGCATGCGTTCAAACCGGATCAAAATATCCTGGATCGTATTGTTCACCGCGTGTCCCATATGCAGGGAGCCCGTGACATTGGGCGGCGGTATGACAATGGAAAACGCCTCGCGCGATGTGTCCATGCGCGGCTTAAACGCCCCCGAACTTTCCCACATTTCGTAGAGACGGGCTTCGGCTTCTTTGGGATTGAAACTCTTTTCCAGCATCATTCTTCCTGACAAACAAAAAACCGCCCCCCATGCAGAGGGCGGGAATAAGCCGCGTATTTAACGCGCTTTGACGGGCTTTAAAAGGGTCTATTTACGCGAGGAGATGCGCTTGACTTCCTTCTGAACCGCCCGTTCAACAATATCTTTGAGGTTTTCATCCAGCCATTCCTTAAGCATCGGCTTTAAGGCTTCTTGAACCAGATCACCAATTGGCGGTCCGGCTTCTTTGACCGCGACCTTTTCTTCTACGGCCTGATTGAGTGAGGCGAAGGCATCTGAGGCGGCCGTTTCGGTCACTTCGTCCAATATTGTATCAGCACTGGCAGCTTTAGGCATTTCGGGGGTCTCCTCTTGAACTTCGAATAAATCGTCGGATAAGCCCGACTCCAATATTGTATCTTCCAACTCAGCAAGGACTTCGTCCTCTGTCTGGATGTCGATGTTATCGTCTACATCCTCAATTAAATTGTCAAAAATCTCGTCCGAGATGGTTTCAGCCTCATCGGCACTGTTATCGATATCTTCCTGGTCCCGGCGCTCTTTATATTGAACCTGGACCCACTCTGCATCTGCTTCTGCCGCTGCGGCGATGTCCAATAAAACGCTGGACCCTTTATCAGGAGCGTCTTCAAATAACGGATCGGCAACACTTATTTCCGGTATCGCTTCTTCGGCTTCGACAAGGTCCGAAACAACCAACGGATCATCGATTATCTGAGTTGTCGCGACTTCATCATCCATAGCGAGCTCAAGAATATCGTCTAACACCGCTTCTTGCTCATCATGCGCGGCGTCAAGAGCATCTTCAAATTTTGCGGCATCATCCTTGACAAAGTCCACATCAAAATCGGTGGCTTCATCGTCTTCCAGGAAAGAATTATCTGTAAGATCTGCCATGAGTGATTTAACCAGATCAATATCTGATTCCGCGTCATCACGTGCGGTCTCGGCTACAGATGAAACTTCATCATTCGAAATGACATCACCTAACATTGCTTGTTCTATGTCGTTTGAAAGGTTTATTTTTTCGACCTCTGTTTCGTCCGATTTATCATCATCAAGCTCTAACGCATCAAAACCTTGAATGTCTTCGACGATAGGCTCTGGCGCAGTCTCATCAGACGAGGTTTCAATTTCGTCAAGAAACTCACTTAATAAATCATCTTCAGAATTCTCGATTTCTAACGAAGTATTATTGTCATCTTCCAGAATTCCATCCGAGATCGTGAGGCCATCGGACGTCGACAATACCAAGTCATCTGCTTCATCATTGTCTGCTGTAAGCTCTATTGCCGGTTCTTGGGAATCCAAGGTTAGATCCAACACATTCAAAACATTTAAATCGTCTTCTGCGTCCTCAACAGATGCCACGGCTTCGGGTTCATTAGAATTCTCGAATACTAAATCGACAATCTCCAACACTTCATCGTCTTCAACCAACTCGGCGTCTTCTGCGATCGGGACGTCCAGAACAAGATCATCAATGGCCAGGTCCAGATCGGCATCCATATCTGCTGCGCTTATTTCCCGGGTGTCGATTGAGGCTTCTTCTACAAACTCGATCTCGGGAATGGAAAGATCCTCGGCTTCAAAATCATCATCTATGACGAGTTCAGCGCTCAACTCCAATAAGGAATCGCCAATATCATCATTAGAATCGTCTGTTTGAACCGTTTCAACAATGGGGCTGTCATTGGCAGCCTCTTCGGCATCGTCTTCGGCGATAATTCTACGAATTGAGGCCAGGATATCTTCCATGCTGGGTTCAGACGCATCAGAAGCCGCATCGCTGGGACTGTCATGTGTCTGATCAGACATTGTTATTCCTTTATCCCCTACGGGTTGAGCTACCCGCCATGATTCGTAACGTTAGGCGAAAGGGCGCATTGTGTCTAGGCGCGGCGCCCCTTTCATTTTTCGAAAAACAAACGCAAAGAGTTGCGTATATTAAACCCTAAAATGCAAACTCAGGCTTGGGTTTAAAGCTCATCAATGCAGGGACAGATGCATCAAAGGCCAGGTGTTCGCCAAAAGAATTGCCCGATTTTGTAAATACACAGGCGTGACCAACCGGCCCCTTATCCAATACAACAACCAGACGTCCCCCATCATTTAACTGGTTTTTCCAATTGTCCGGAATTGAAGAGACAGATCCGTTGACGAAAACAACGTCAAACGGCCCATGCTCAGCCGCCCCACTCTTGATATCACCTTTAATTACAGCGGCATTCATGATTTCATGTTGCGTTAAAATGTCGGTGGCGCGCTCAACGCGTTCATCCGAGTCTTCCAAGGCCACAACCGTTTCAGCCAGAGACGCGAAAATGGCGGTCGAATATCCACGGCCACAGGCAATGTCTAATACTATATCAGTCGCTTTAATCTCTGCCGCTTGTACCATTTTGGCAAAATCACGCGGGCGAAGAATATGCCGGTCATCGGCAAGCTGAATATGGGTATCGGCATAGGCCAATGCGGCTTTTGATTTTGGCACAAAGGCTTCGCGTGGTGTTGTCCGAAATGCCTTGATCACGCGGGGATCAGTTACGTCACTTGTCCGGATTTGGCTTTCGACCATGTGATGACGGGCGGATTTATATTCGAACATATTGTGTCCTTTACGGGGCTCAATTTTGCGCTTGGTCATAGCGACAAGGTTCATCACGCGCAACGATGAAATTATCAAAAAACGCCGTTGCGAAAACCTTTAGCCTCCTCTATACCGCGCCTTCTGGACGGCACCATGGCGGAGTGGTGACGCAGCGGATTGCAAATCCGTGTACCCCGGTTCGATTCCGGGTGGTGCCTCCAGTAAATCCTTAAGCCATTATATGTACTGGCCCTTTTTCCACATTCGCATTTCACTCCTGATTCAACGCGCCCAAATCGCAACGCAATGCACCATGCATTTTCACTGATAGCATCCAAATTGAAACGCTCCACGTCATGATTGTCAGCGTATCAGTCACTTTGATCGTAATATATCCCTTTTTACCGGGTTCAGACGTAACGCTTTCGACTATTCCCAGCCAATCATTTGCGCTGCGCCCGATATCTTTACACAGAACTTCAGACTGCAAAGTTTCAAGCGCTTCACGTTCCTTGACTTTCTTCGTTTCCAAATTAGGCAGTCTCCTGCTGTTTCAACAAATCTATCAAAGCCTTTTTGCGTGGGCGGGAAGTCCAGCCGTTCGAGCTGATTTTGAGAATTTCTCGTTTCAGATGACGGCTCAACTCCTAAAAGACGAAGCGCCACACCCACGAGTACCTAAACACCCAGAACGATCAGAAGTTTTTTCATCGAAGTCTCTCCCTTTTTATCTACACCCAAACCGCGCGGGAAAAGACGGAAGATTTTTTAAGATAAACCAAGCGGCCTATCGATTATTGGACGCGTGATTAGAATTTCAGTTGCCTCCAACCCGGCGTCACGATGGATAAGGGCGTCTTGATAAGCGGGTTCCGCCAACATTTCGAAAAAAGCCCCGATCGTTTGGTATTCCATTGTCGCGACACTATCCCATTCATCACCCCCCATAGAGAGTTTGACTTTATTGGACTGCATGAGGCGTCCGCCGCGCATCGTCACCTGCTGGAAGGCAACCATACCATATTGATTATAGGCTTCCAGGCCGCTCATCTTTTTTACCGCGAATGGATGACCTTCCGGATATTGAGCCTCAGATTTATATCTGAGTAAATTGACAAAATGATACGGACCTTCCGGGTCTAAATCCAACAGGCGGCGTAAATCATCTGCCGAAACATCATTTTTATTGTACTCACCGTCTTTTAATTTGGCGATTAAATTTTCAATTTCGTTTCGGGTCATGCTGTCTCTAATTCGGCCACCAGGCGACTTCATCGTCCGAGGCCGGTTCATCCGCCAATGTCTTATCAATCTGGATAGGGTTTTCCAGCGAATAGGGATAAAGCGAAGGTGTGCGCCCGGCTTGATGTTTTTCCAGTAATGCTTTGAGTTCGGCCAACTTTTCGGGATGGGTACCCGCCAGGTTATTTTGCTCGGTCGGATCTTTGGCGAGATTAAACAGCCAGCTTTTATCGCGGCGGCCTTCATGCTGGAGTTTCCAGTCCCCGGCCCGCACGACCTGCAGGTAGCCGCTTTGCCAGTATAGCGCATCATCCTCGCGGGCGAATTCGCCATCCCCCGAGATCAAGCTCAGCATATTGCGCCCGTCAATCTCAACATCAGGCAATTCGGCGCCTGCCGCCGCAGCCAGAGTCGGCATGACATCAATATGGGCGACAGGCGTTTCAATCTCTGTGCCGGCAGGTATGTGCGCCGGCCATTTCACAAACATGGGGGCTTTAATTCCGCCTTCAAACATGGTGAGTTTCCAGCCGCGATAAGGGGCGTTGACACCGGGAAGCCCAATATATCCTGCCCCACCATTATCCGAGGAAAACACAATAATGGTATTCTCTGCCAGGCCTTCTTCTTCGAGCTTGCCCATGATACGCCCGACAGATCGATCCAGGGCTCGTAGCATGCCGCCATAGACTTTTAGGCGGTGCGAAGCCTCTTCCCCGAGCTGCTCGGATACGGCGTCAAAGTCTGCCTTTGTTGACTGCAATGGCGTGTGCACGCCCCAATGAGCCAGATAGAGAAAGAATGGACGGTTCTTGTTCGCTTCGATCACGTTCAGGCTTTCATCCGTCCAGTAATCCGTCAGATAACCACCAGGCCTAAAAGGCTCACCGCCATTAAAGCTGTTGGCAAAATCCCCGCGCGCCCACAGGAACTTATCAATCG
>JAHDDX010000011.1 GCA_020629135.1 Hellea sp. | reverse complement strand
GGCCAGGATATACTGAAATCCCCAAATTGATCATGGAAGGCTACACCGTTATCGCCGAAGAGCTCCGGCAAAGCTTTCAAGATACCGAGAACTGGCCCAGCCATGTTTATCTGCAGGCCGGGGTTGGAGGATTGGCAGCGGCGATGGCCTGGATGATCCGACATAATTGGGACCTGCAGCCAGAAATCTTAGTTGTAGAGCCAGATCACGCGACCTGCCTGGCTGACAGTCATAAGGTCGGCAAACCCATACGGTCGAACGGGCCCGAGTCAAATATGGGACGTCTCGATTGCAAAGAACCGTCGATCATAGCCTGGCAAGTGCTTGAAGCTTGCAATGTCAGATATCTATCCTTGAGCGAAAGCGAGGGCCTGGAGGCAGCCAGAATAGTGACCGAAACAGGTATTCCAACAACATCTTCAGGGGCCGCTGGATATGGAGGGCTTCTCAAACAGTTTAACTCCGGTCCCGATTCTGAAAATTTCAAACCGCTAATAATTGTGACGGAAGGCGTTGTTTGATCATATAGGTGAAGATTCGCGACGATAAATCTCTTTTCATTTCGTTAAGTGTTGATCTATAACCAAACTAATAGGGGGCTCCGGGGACGCAATGGAGCTATTAAAATGGGACGCAACACACTTAAACTTACTATTCTCGCTGGCGCGAGCGCCGTTGTACTGGCGGCTTGTGGTGGAGGCTCATCATCAACGCCGCCGCCCGTATCCTCAACACCACCGCCCGCGCCGGTTTCAACGTCGGGTAAAGTCACTGGACCTATCAGTGGTTTTGGCAGTGTAATCGTCAATGGCGAAACTTATAATACAGATAATGCGAGCTTTGTGATTGAAGGACAGGCGGGATCGCAATCTGATCTGAAGATCGGTCAGATCGTTACCTTGAAAACTTCGACAGACGCGCAAGGTAATAAATCCGCTTCTGAAGTCTCGTTTGAAGACGCCGTTCAAGGCCGGATTACAGATATCAGCGCGACCAATAATCGGTTTACGGTTTTGGGGCAGACAGTCATTGTCCGTGCCGCCACCAGTTTTGATGAAGAGATTGATCCAGCTTCGATTGAAGGTCTGGCTATTGATGATTACGTACAAATCAGCGGCCATGTAAATGGCGGCGGCAATATTGTCGCCAGTCAAATCGAAAAAGTCGATGATGAGACTGAAAGCTTTGAACTGACCGGCACGGTCAGCGCCTTAAATAGCGGATTGATGAGTTTTAAAATCCGGGGACAGGACATCGATTTTAGCAATGCTGCACTTGAGGGTTTTGGAGAAAACGAAATTTCAAACGGCAATCTGGTTGAGGTTAAAGGTAGCAGCTTTACCAATGGCGTTTTTGTAGCCGAGAATGTCGAGTTTAAAGAACGCGATGCCGCCAATGAAGACGAGGGCGAGATTTACGGCATCATTACCGAATTTACTTCAGCTCAAGATTTTATGGTCGGCGAGACGGCTATTATTACAAATGACGCAACACAGTTTGAACGTTGCCAAGCCTCTGATCTGGCCATTGACGTCGCCGTTGAGGTTGAGGGCGATTTTAATGATGAAGGCGTACTGGTCGCTGACAGGGTCAAATGTGATATCGAAGCCGATATCGAAGTGGAATCCACGGTCGATTCTGTGGACGTAGATGCCGGAACCCTGACCGTATTCGGTGTTACCTTTGTGGCGGACATGTCAACCCGGTTCCAGGATAAAACTGATACGCCGGTGACCAATTTCAACCTCGCCGATCTGGGCGTGGGCGAATATGTCGAGGTTAAAGCCTATGAGCGCGCGGATATGAGCCTCTACGCTGTCAAGATCGAACGCAATGATCCGGAAGACCAAGCCTCGCTGCAGGCGCCGGTTGAAGCGGTTGGCGAGAACAGCCTGACCTTGCTTGGGATTGATGTCGAAACTAACGAAGATACGGTTTATGAAGACTCTGCGAATATGCCGCTAAGCGCCGAAGATTTCTTTGGCGCCGTTATGGTCGGCGATCTGGTTGAAGCAGAAGGCACGCGCACAGAAAGCGACAGCCTGATCGCCAATGAGATTGAGTTTGAAGCCGATGACTAGGCCTCTTGAAAATTAAGTTTAGGCCGGCCTTCGGGCCGGTTTTTTTATGCCGCAACGCAAATATAGTCCTCTTGCCAAATGCACGCGATCAAGCTAAACGCCCGCGCAACATTAAGGACCAAATCCATGAGTGACATATCACCCCGCGATAAAAACGCGCCCCGTGATATCGACACCCCCGCCATCGTCAAACGCGAGGCGAACGTTGATATCCCGAATTCAAAGAAACTGTTCATCAAGACCTATGGCTGTCAGATGAATGTCTATGACAGTGAACGTATGGCCGATGTGCTCGCGCCTGTCGGCTATGCCGCCGTGGATACGCCGGATGAAGCCGATCTGGTGGTTCTAAACACCTGTCATATCCGCGAAAAGGCGGCCGAGAAAGTTTACTCTGAACTGGGCCGTATCCGCAAAATGAAAGAGGCCAAAGCAGGCCGTGGCGAAGGGGACATGACTGTGGCCGTGGCCGGCTGTGTGGCGCAGGCCGAAGGCGAAGAGATTATGCGTCGGGCGCCGGTTGTGGATATGGTGTTGGGTCCGCAGACCTATCACAAACTTCCGGAAATGATCGCGCGGGTCTCCCGAGCGCAGGGTGAAGTTCTGGAAACAGATTTCGACACCCAGGAAAAATTTGACGAACTGCCGACCACGCGCGATCCAAAAGGTTTCTCGGCTTTTCTGACTGTACAAGAAGGTTGCGATAAGTTCTGCACCTTCTGTGTGGTGCCTTATACGCGCGGCGCCGAAGTTTCCCGTCCGGTTGAGCAAATCGTGGCCGAAGCCCGGGACCTGGCGAAAAAAGGTGTTCGCGAAATCACCCTGATCGGTCAAAACGTCAATGCCTATCATGCCGATGCCCCGGACGGGTCCGGCAAGACCTGGGGCCTGGGCGCACTGATCCGGCATGTCGCGAAAATCGGCGGTATTGACCGTATCCGCTTCACCACATCCCATCCGCGCGATATGGATGAAGACCTGATTAAAACTCTGGGCGATGAAGAAAAGCTCATGCCTTATTTTCACCTGCCCATTCAGGCCGGGTCGGATAAAATCCTGCGGGCCATGAACCGCGGACACTCTTACGCCGAATATCGCGATCTGATCGGCCGCATTCGTGAAGCCCGCCCGGATATTGCCCTGTCCGGTGACTTCATTGTCGGGTTCCCGGGTGAAACCGATCTGGATTTCGAGCAAACATTGAAATGCGTCGACGAGATTGTTTACGGGTCATCCTTTAGCTTCAAATATTCTGTGCGTCCCGGCACGCCGGGCGCAGGCCTGCCGCGTCAGGTCCCCGAAGACGTCAAATCCGAGCGCTTGAAAATTTTGCAGGACAGACTTTACGCCCAGCAATTCGCTTTTAATCAGAGCCTGGTTGGAAAAACGCTTCCTGTACTCGTCGAAGGTACAGGCCGCGAAGACGGACAGCTTTTTGGCCGCAGCCCTTATTTGCAGGGCACACATTTTATGGGCGCTGAAAATCTGATTGGACAGATTGTGCCGGTTCAAATTACCAGTGCGGGTAAGAACTCATTGATCGGGGATCTCGCATGAGTAAACAAACCGACATATTAGAATTTGACGATCCAGATATGGTGCGCCGTTTGTGCGGAGCCAATCATGCCAATCTCGCGCTCATTGAAGAGGCCTTTGACGTTTACGTCGAGGCACCGGGGTCAAGCGTCCATATTAATGGCGACGCGCCGGCGCGCGCGCGCGCCGCAGAAATCGTTCGTGAGATTTATCAGCGCCTGGAACGCGGCTGGCCTTGCACAACGTCGGACGTTCGGACTCTGATCAAAGCCGTCGGCAAAGGCAAAGTCAAAGCCGCTGCCGTTGACGCGATTATTCCTTTTCCGCGCCGGGCACCGATTGTGCCCAAAACCCCGCGCCAAGAAAGCTATATCCGCATGCTCCAGGACTCAACGATCACCTTTGGCGTGGGTCCGGCCGGTACGGGTAAGACATTTTTGGCCACAGCCTATGGCGCCTCGCTTCTGGCGCGCGGCGAAGTCCAGCGATTTATGGCCTGCCGCCCCGCAGTTGAGGCTGGGGAACGGCTAGGGTTCCTGCCCGGTGATTTCAACGAGAAAGTTGATCCTTATATGCAGCCGATCTGGGACGCTTTAAATATGGTCTTAGGACGAGATGAGGTCGAGCGTCGCCGCGGCTCCGGTGAGATCGAAGTTGTGCCGATCGCCTTTATGCGTGGCCGGACCCTGTCGGATGCCTTTGTTATCATCGACGAAGCGCAAAACGCGACCATCCCGCAGATGAAAATGGTTCTTACGCGCCTGGGCGAACGGGCTAAATATGCGGTAACAGGCGACCCATCCCAATCTGATCTGCCGAAAGGCGTCACCTCAGGCCTGTCCCATGCTTTGGAAATTCTCAGAGACATTAAAGGCATTGACGCAACAGAGTTTCAAGCCTCTGACGTGGTGCGCCATCCTTTGGTGGGCAAGATCATCAACGCCTATGAGAAGAACAACCATTAAGCCGTCATGACCCCCGCCTTCCCCATTGATATTCATATCGAGGAACCGGCCTGGTCCGATGAGCTTGAAGATCCGGACTCGGTTTGCCGAAAGGCGATTTCGGCAATCTGGTCGTTTCTTGAAAATCCAAAGATTGGTGAGCTGAGTCTGGCTCTGATCTCGGACATTCGCATACAGGATCTGAACCGACAGTTTCGACACAAAGACCAGCCAACCAATGTGTTGTCTTTTCCGTCAATTGGACCGGGGGCCGTGCTGGGCGATATCGTCCTGGCCTTTGAGACCATATCTTCTGAAGCCCGCCGCGATGGGAAAACATTTCAGGATCACGTGGCCCATTTGATCATTCATGGTTTTTTACATCTTCAAGGATATGATCACGAAACAGATCAGGATGCGGTGGTCATGGAAGGTCTGGAAATACAGGCATTGAATGCATTGAATATTGACAACCCCTATAAAATCAATGAGCGTGAAAACAGATGAGTAATTCAGGTTCCTCTCCAAGCTGGCTAGGCAAACTAATAGGCCGGCCAACCGCGCCGCGCGATGGCACGCCTGACGCGCCGAGCGATAAGCGCATGATCAGTGCGGCTGAGCAATTTCACCATGTGCGGGTTGAAGACGTCATGGTGCCGCGCGCCGACATCATTGCGATAGAAACCAGTACCGGCCTCAACGATCTGGCGGCTGCCTTTAAAGAAGCCGGACATTCCCGCTTGCCGGTTTACAAAGAAACTCTGGATGAGCCTTTGGGCATTGTGCACATCAAAGATGTCGTGCCTTATTTGATGCTCGATGCCAAAGGGCGCACTGGCAAAACCTATGCCGAAAAAAAAGTAATCCAATATATTCGGCGTCCCGTCTTATTTGTCCCGCCCTCAATGCTGGCGCAAGACCTGTTGCGACGCATGCAGGCCCGGCGCATGCATATGGCCATTGTTGTCGATGAATACGGGGGAACAGACGGTCTGGTCACTTTGGAAGATCTAATCGAACCCATTGTTGGCGATATTGATGATGAGCATGATGACGCCGATCCTGAAATCAAAAAAATTGCCGGTAAAGGCAAAACCACGATCTGGGAAGCGGATGCCCGGGTGGCCATTGATGATTTTGAAAAGGCAATAGGTCGGGATTTCGCCACAGCAGACGAAGAAGATGATGTGGACACATTGGGAGGCCTAATTTTTACTCTGGCAGGGCGGGTCCCAGAACGCGGCGAAGTGATTTATCATCCTGACGGACTTGAATTTGAAGTGATCGACGCCGATCAAAGACGGGTCAAAACCCTACGCGTTCAAAACCGCCGCAAAAGATCGCAATCCAAAGAAGTCGCCGAGCGACGAGTGGCGGAATGAGCTTTGTGTCAGGGTTTTTGTCCTGGCGAAAATGGCCGGCTCGAATAGCGCTATTCTTACTTGGCGCTCTGGCTGTATTGGGTCAGGCTCCGTTTCATATCTGGCCTGTTAGCCTGATTTGTTTTGCCGTTTTTTTTGCCGCTATCATCCATTTGAAAAACACGGATAATTCTGCGTTTTGGATGAGCTTATGGTTTGCCCTGGGATATTTTCTGGCGGGCACCCATTGGGTCGGTGAAGCCTTTATTGCGCGCGGCCCCGAATTTATCCCCGCCATGCCGCCTATGGTCTTGGGATTGGCGCTTTTGCTCGCCGTTTTTTGGGCGATTGCTGGATGGGCCTATCAAGGCTGGGCAGCCAATGGCGCACGCGGCGAATTCGCTCTGATAGGGTTTTTCACTTTGGCCGAATTGGCCAGAGGTCATGTTTTTGGCGGGCTGCCTTGGAACCTGCCCGGCTATATATTCCCTGCCGGATCGCCAATCTCTCAAATAGCCAGTTTGATCGGAGCCTATGGGTTGACCTTCCTGACTATTGCGGCCGCCATTATGATCGCACAACGATTTCTGGATCTAAAAAATATACGCGCTCTCGTCACCTTCCTTCTGGGTTTCATTGCCGTATTTGGGTTTGGTATATGGAGACTCGACAATGCGGAAATCACCCATCATGAAAATGTCAAACTCCGCCTCATTCAGTTTCCGTTTGATCAGGCAGATCAAATGGAACCCGACACATCAATTCAGATCGCGCGCCAGTTTATTCGTCTGTCACTGGCCCCCGGCCTTGACGATATTACCCATCTGGTCTGGCCGGAAGGCGCAGTGCCGGGACTGACATTGGAAAATGAAGGCTTAATGATCGCCATGGGTGATATGCTTTCCACGTCTACCCAGACGCCGCCAATCTGGCTGCTAAACTCATTACGCCATGAAGAAGAGCTCTCAGATGATGGCGAGTTGATCGACCATTATTACAATACATCCGCCGCCCTATCCGTTGACCCCCTGGGGCAGATTAAAATCGAAGCCTATAATGATAAATACCGCCTCGTTCCGTTTGGGGAAATCATACCGGGCGGCCGTTTTGTTGAAAATCTCGGCGCCAAAACGCTTTCCACCGCCCTCGCCTCAATCACACCCGCCCCACAAAAAGAGCTGGCGCGCTTTCCCGGCCTGCCTATGGTCAGCCCCCAGATTTGTTACGAAGTCGTGTTTCCAGGTCTAACGCCCGCGGGGACGGACAGCGAACAAGCGGAATGGATTTTTAACCAATCGAATGATGCCTGGTTTGGCGGGTCCATCGGCCCCTACCAACATGCCAACATTACCGCTTATCGGGCGATCGAAACCGGTCTTCCGATTATCAGGTCCGCCTCAAACGGCGTCTCCGGTGTAATCGACCCTTATGGACGATATGCGGCCAAACTGGATCCGGATGAAGAAGGCGTGCTGGATGTGGCGCTGCCTAATGCAATTTCGCGCCCATGGGCGTTTTCAGGGCTTGCCCTTTGGGTCGCTTTGATCAATATCGCCCTTGTTTTGCAGGGACTAAATAGATTTGTGAACCGAAATGAGCCGCAAACCTGAAATTCATATCGATCCGAACCGGCCCCGAATGTATGGCCGGGCCAAAGGTAAAGCCCTACGGGCCCGTCAACAGGCGCAGATGGAAGATGTCTATCCAGGTATTAAACATGAACCGACTGCCGAATTTGACCGTGAGGGTTTCCAATCCGTCTGGCTTGAACTTGGCTTTGGCGGGTCCGAACATCTGATCTGGCAGGCGGAGCACAATCCCGAAACCATGATGATCGGCGCGGAGCCTTTTTTAAACGGGGTGGCAAAAGCCGTCAGCAGTGTTGTCGATAAAGGGCTTTCAAATGTGCGGCTTTACCAAGGGGATGGACGCGAGGTCATGGATGCATTGCCTGACGGGTCGCTTGACCGGATGTTTGTCTTATTTCCGGACCCATGGCCCAAAGCACGCCATAATAAACGCCGAATTATCACACCGGAATTTCTGGAAGATGTTCATCGATTGCTAAAACCGGGATGTGAATTTCGTTTCGGCAGCGATATCATTGATTATGTTGACTGGACATTGACCCGTGTGAAAGCCCATGGCGGATTTGAATGGTCGCCAGATCGTAAAGAAGACTGGCGGGTTCGCCCGGATGACTGGCCTCAGACGCGTTATGAAGCCAAAGCCATTCGCGAAGGCCGGACAGGCCATTTTTTCAAGTTCATACGACGGTGAAAATAAAATCACTTCCCCTAGTGACATTTATTCAATCCTCGCCTATATAGCGGCTTATAAATCGCCCTAGGCACACAGGATGCCTTCCGGCGGCCCCAAAAGGGGCCGTTTTTTTATTGCCTGTGATTGCCCTGGAAATGGAGCTTGAATGCGAACCAAGACGGACATTGATGCCCGAATTTTATCTATTATCGACCCGATCGCGGTGGATATGGGATTTCATATTGTACGCATCCGCGTCATGGCAGGAAAACGCCCAAAGCTGCAGATCATGGCCGAGCGAAAAAGTGACGGATCGATGAGCGTCGATGATTGCGCCGAACTATCCCGGGCCGTATCGACCACTTTGGAAGTCGAAGATCCGATCCGCGATGCCTATGTGTTGGAGGTTTCCTCACCTGGCCTGGACCGCCCGCTGACTTCGCTAACCGATTTTGAAACCTATGTCGGATATCTGACACGGCTGGAGCTTGACCGGTTCGTGGAAGGTCGCAAACGATTTCGCGGAACTATTGCCGGAATTGAAGGCGACAATATTGAAATCAATCTCGACGGTGAAGATCAGACCGCCGAAATCCCTTTTGAATGGGTCAGCGATGCCAAATTGCTGATCACAGATGAATTAATCGCGGCCGGAAAGCCCGGATCCGCCAACCCAGAACAAGCTGAAAGCTGAACAGGAGACCGATTATGTCAACAGCCGGAATTAGCGCGAACCGACTGGAACTTGTGCAAATCGCCAATGCGGTAGCTCAAGAAAAGTCGATTGAGAAAGAAATCGTCCTCGCGGCGATCGAAGAAGCCATTCAAAAGGCCGCCCGTATGCGTTACGGCAGCGAGCTTGATATTCGTGCCAAGCTGGATCCCGTTACCGGTGAAATGGATTTGATGCGGGTCGTAACTGTCGTTGAAGACGTTGAAAACGAATCGACAGAAATCGATCTTGCCAGCGCCCAGCTGGATCATCCGGATGCGACAGTCGGATTTGAGATTAAGACCCCTTTGCCGCCTATTGAGTTTGGCCGGGTTCAAAGCCAAATGGCCAAACAGGTCATCGTGCAAAAGGTCCGAGAAGCCGAGCGCGCCCGTCAATATGAAGAATATAAAGACCGTGTCGGTGAAATCATCAACGGTATCGTCAAACGGGTCGAGTATGGCCATATCATTGTTGACCTGGGCCGCGCCGAAGGCGTTATTCGCCGGGAACAGGCTTTACCCCGTGAAAATGTTAAAGGCGGCGACCGCATTCGGGCCTATATCCACGAAGTACGCGAAGAACCGCGCGGCAGCCAGATTTTCTTATCGCGCGCTCATCCACAATTCATGGCTCAGCTTTTCTCACAAGAAGTGCCGGAAGTTTACGAAGGGATTATTCAGATCGTTTCTGTTGCCCGTGATCCGGGTAGCCGCGCCAAGATTGCCGTCTATTCCAATGATAATTCAATCGACCCGGTTGGTGCCTGTGTCGGTATGCGCGGATCGCGCGTTCAAGCCGTCGTCAATGAACTTCAAGGTGAACGGATTGATATCATTCCTTGGACCGACGACGCAGCAACGTTTATCGTCAACGCTTTGCAGCCGGCTGAAGTGACCAAAGTTGTTATTGATGAAGACGATAACCGCATTGAAGTCGTTGTTCCTGACGATCAGCTGTCCCTCGCCATTGGCCGTCGCGGTCAAAATGTGCGTTTGGCCTCACAACTTTCAGGCTGGGCCATTGATATCCTGACCGAAGAGCAGGAATCAGAGCGCCGCCAGAAAGAATTCCAGGAGCGCTCCGAGCTTTTCCTTGCGGCTCTGGATGTGGACGAAATGATCGCCCAGCTTCTGGTTTCCGAAGGGTTCGAAACCCTGGAAGAAGTCGGCTATGTGGCTCTGGACGAAATTTCATCGATTGAAGGTTTTGACGAGGAAACGGCCCAAGAACTTCAAACCCGTGCCCGTGAATATCTCGAAAAACTGGCTGCAGAACAGGACGCCACGCGTAAAGCCGCTGGTGTTGAAGACGCTGTTATGGAAATTGAAGGCGTTACCCTGCCAATGGCCGTCGCCTTTGGCGAAAACGACGTTAAAACCGTTGATGATGTCGCGGGCCTGATCCCTGATGATCTGCGCGGCTATAACGAGTTTAAAGACGGTGAAAAAATCCACGAAGACGGCATTCTGGAAAGTTTCAAACTGTCTGAAGAAGATGCGACAAACCTCATTATGCAAGCTCGCGTTAAGGCCGGTTGGATCACCGAAGAAGATCTGCTTCCAGACACCGAAGAAGATGAAGGTGCTGAAACCGCTGAGGCTGTTGAGGCCTAATTGAACGAAACACTCGACATATCCTCCACCGACCTTGCGGATAAGCGGGGCCATAAAGGCCCCGAACGACGCTGCCTGGCCAATGGTCAGTCCCGGCATAAACAGGAAATGATCCGGTTTGTCCTGGGCCCTGACAATGTTGTAACGCCTGATATAAACGAGAAGTTACCGGGTCGGGGTGTTTGGGTCAGCTCCAATCGCGAAGCCTTGCAAAAGGCGATTAAAACTGGCGGCTTTGCCCGTGGATTTAAATCCAAAGTCAATGTGCCAAATGATTTGATCGACCTGACGGAAAGCCTGCTCCGACGCCGCCTGATCGGCCTATTAGCCATGGGTATGAAATCCGGACATTTGTTTGTCGGATTTGATCAGGTCAAAACAGCAGCCCAATCAGATTACCTGGCCTGGCGAATTGAGGCCTCGGATGGATCTGACGGCCCGCGTGGTAAGATCCGAGTGCTGACAAAAGCCATTAGTCATGAACTGGAACGCCCCATGACTCCGGTGATCGGGTGTTTTTCATCCCAGGACCTTGGCAAAGCCTTTGGTCGTGACCATATTGTGCATGCCGCGTTAAGGCCCGGTTCACTGGCCAAAGCGCTGTCATTTGCCACCCAACGATATTCTGGTTTTTCGCCCCTTATCCCTGAGGGTTGGGCCGATAAAAACCATGAGAAAGTGACAAAAAAGAATCCTGAAAAAAGACGGGATTGAGAGTTGAATATATAATAAAGGCCGTTAGGTTACGCGCACATTGCGCAGGGCCTGGCGGTTTTACCAGCAACCCTGGTGTAAGTGAGACTAAATGAGCGATACAAACGATACAAATAAGCCTGGCGGACGACGCCCTCTGACCCTGAAAAAATCAGGCTCTGGAGTAGTGCGTCAAAACTTTTCGGGCGGCCGCAGTAAATCTGTTGTTGTGGAAAAGAAAAAGCGCCGCATCATTGGCGGACCGGGTAAGCCGTCGCCAACCGGCGCACCCAAGCCCGCTGGCGCGCCTACGCCAGAAGTCGATGAGGTTGCGGAAGCCGCCAAGAAACTTGGTCTATCCAAATCCGAATATTTGAAGCGCCAAGAAGCTCTGTCTTCCGCAAAGGCTGAGCAGAATGAACGTGAAGCCGCCCGCGCTGCGGAAGAAGCTGAACGCAAGCGGCGTATGGAAGAAGAGCAAAAAGCTTTGGCCGAAAAGAAAAAGGCAGAAGAAGAAGCCGAAATTCGCCGCCTTCAAGAAGAAGAAGAGCAGCGTAAACGCGATGAAGCCGAGGCGGCGCGCCGGGCCCCGACGCCTGCGCAGAAAATTCTCGCGGAAGATACTGAAACCGATAACCGTTCAGCTTTGGAAAAGGCCGGCGGACGGATCAAGAAACAAAGATCTGGCGGCGGACCCAAGCCAGGCCGGGCATCAAAAAATGAACCGCGTCGCCGTAAAGGCAAGCTGACCATTGTCAGCGCCCTGGCTGGTGATGATGAGCGCCAGCGTTCACTGGCCTCTATGCGACGAGCCCGTGAGCGGGAAAAGCAGCGCCAAAGTGCTGGCGGTGAACGTCTGAAAGTGTCTCGCGAAGTCACAATCCCCGAAGCCATTACTGTTGGCGATCTGGCCAATCGTATGGCCGAACGCGCTGCCGATGTGATCAAATATCTGATGAAGCAAGGCACAATGGCCAATATGAACGATGTGCTGGACGCCGATACTGCGCAGCTCGTCGCCGAAGATTTCGGTCATATTGTTAAACGGGTCGCCGAAGCGGATGTCGAAGATGATTTCATCAAGGCTGATGAGGCCGAAAATGATGAGAACCTTAAATCCCGTGCGCCCGTCATTGCCATTATGGGTCATGTTGATCATGGTAAGACGTCGTTACTTGATGCTTTGCGCTCAACTGATGTGGCTGCAGGCGAAGCCGGCGGTATCACCCAGCATATTGGGGCTTATCAGTTAAAAATGAAATCCGGCGAACAGATTACGGTTCTGGATACACCAGGCCACGCTGCGTTCTCGGCCATGAGAACTCGCGGAGCCCACGCTGTGGACATCGTTATTCTGGTCGTGGCAGCCGATGACGGAGTGAAACCGCAAACCATAGAGTCCATTGCCCATGCCAAAGCGGCCGGGACACCTATTATTGTGGCTGTCAACAAGATGGACACCTATGAGGCCGATGCCAAACGGGTTGAAACCGAATTGCTGCAACACGAAATCATTGTCGAATCTTTGTCAGGTGACGTTCAAAGCGTTCATGTCTCGGCTTTAAAGAAAACCGGCTTGGATGATCTCGCGGAAGCCATCAATCTACAATCCGAGCTTATGGATTTGAAAGCCAATCCCAATCGCGATGCGGATGGCCTGGTGATTGAATCAAAGATAGAAAAGGGACGCGGCCCGGTCGCGACACTGCTGGTCAAGCGCGGAAGCTTAAAGCGCGGTGATATTATCGTGGCCGGTCAATATTGGGGCAAGGTTAAGGCCATGATGGATGAGCGTAATGCTCAGTTAAAATCCGCTGGCCCATCTACACCTGTCGCGGTTATGGGCTTTGACGGTGCGCCTGCGCCGGGTGAACCCTTTGCTGTCGTTGAAAGTGAAAGCAAAGCGCGCGAGATTACCGAATATCGCCAACGTAAAGCCAAGAAGGACGCCGCTGGTACGCCAAACGCCCTGGCCTCCATGGAACAGATGATGGCCAAACTCGCGGATAAAACCGTCGATGAATTGCCGCTTGTCGTCAAAGGCGATGTTCAGGGATCTGTTGAGGCGATCAAAACAGCTGTCGAAACAGCCGGTAATGACGAAGTTAAAGCCCGTGTTATACATGGCGCCGTCGGTGCAATCAGCGAGTCTGATATTTTGCTGGCGAAATCATCTCAGGCCCCGGTCCTGGCTTTTAATGTCCGCCCCAATCGTCAAGCCAAAGATCTGGCGGAACGCGAAGGTGTTGAAATTCGTTATTATTCAATCATTTATGATTTGATTGACGATATTAAAGGTGTGCTTGAAGGCATGCTCCAGCCTGAACGCCGCGAGACCTTTATTGGTTACGCCGAAATTCTCGAGGTCTTCAATATCTCCAAAGTCGGTAAAGTAGCGGGTTGTCGTATTACCGAAGGTCGTGTCGAACGCGCTTGTGGCGTACGCCTGCTTCGCGACAATGTCGTGATCCATGAAGGTACCCTCTCAACCCTGAAACGCTTCAAGGATGAGGTCGAGAAGGTACAGGCTGGCATGGAATGCGGCATGGCATTTGAGAAATATGAGGACATCCGCAAGGGTGATCAAATCGAATGTTTCACCGTTGAAATGCTGGAGCGCAAACTCGACTAATCACTCTTGCCGCCTATGCTAAGAGTAAAGGCGGCAAAATCTCTTAACAATTGAGCTGTCAACAACATATTTTATTTGGATTCTCAAAGGCTTAATAAGAGGTAAATACCGCAAGCCAGCAATTCTTCTAAGTATTTGTTTTTTAGTTGTTTTTTACCCATTGGTTAATATGGGTAAACGGCCTTTTTACGAGCTGTTAACCCTGTTTCTCATCTCGAAATTAACGGTTTTTCGCTACCAATCCCGGTACCAATACAAAGGGATCGGGAAATGAAACATAAAACTCAACTTTTAAAGGTTCTGCTGGGAGCAACCGCTCTGTCAGTATTCACGGTGGGCAATGCTCACGCTGCAGGGACCGCAGCCGGCACAAGCGTGGAAAACATCTTTACCCTGGATTACCAGGTAGGTGGTGTTGATCAAACACAAATCACCAATGACGGAACGGGCGGAAATGACGACCCGACAGCGTTTACGGTTGACCGTTTGATCGATTTGAACGTCGATTCTACAACGGATACCGACGTCACACCCGGCAGCACGGATCAGGCATTGGTTTATACCCTCACCAATGAAGGTAACGACACGCAGCAATATGATCTGACGCTTCTGGACGAAGCCTTAAATGACTTTGATGCGACTGGACTGGAAATTTGGTATGAAGACCCAACTACACCGGGTAGTTATATCCAGTTCACAGGCTCTAACTATCCTGAACTGACAGCTGATCAGACCATCAATGTTGAAATCCGCGGTGATATTCCGGCGGGTGCTACAGATGGACAACAAGACGGCATTTCACTCCTTGCGACAACGCTTGATACAAGCGGCGTTCTTGTTACTGAAGACACGGATGGCAATGATGCTGACCTGACAGTCGTTGAAAACGTCTTTGCAGATGATCCAACCTCTGGTGAAGCCTCATCAGGCGATGATGGAACAAATCCTGACGGTGTTGAATCCGGCACGGCTATCTTTAACGTCGTTACCGCTGATTTGACCGGCGCGAAAGCTGTGTCTGTCTATTCAGAAGACGGCAGTGGATGTACGACTATTCCAGGAACACCAACAGCGGGAGCTCACCCTGTACCAGGCGCTTGTGTTGAATATGTGATTACGGTTGTTAACAGCGGTAGCGCCGATGCGACATCGATCGTCATCAATGACGTATTGGACGATAATCTTGAGTTTATCACAGCCGTTTCCGGTGGTGATTTCTCAGCGGGTGCCTTTGGCACACCGGCTCTACCGGCCGCAAATACGGATTGTACAGGCGGCGCCTGTGAGGTGAATTTTGAGAACGGCGTATTGCCGGCTCCAGTATCGCCCGCAACGTCGACAACAGGCACGATCACTATTCGGGCCCTCGTAAAGTAAGTATTGGATGACGGCCCGCCGCTTTATTGGGGTGGCGGGCTACCAATACTTTCCGCGCGTCTCCGATTTGGTGTGGGACAGTATTCGCGTGAAACAAGACACACGACATAAATTTGGGGCTTTCGCCCTCGCGTCTACCGCCTTGTCTCTACCTGCCCAATTGGCAGCCGCGGAGACAGTCGGAGAAGACGTCGTCAATATAGCTGAGGTGACCTATACCGTCGGTCAGACGGAGTTTTCACTGGAAACCAATGCGGCTGTATTTACCATTCGACCACCTCGTGTGGATCCGACAATCGAATTTTTTCGGTACTCACCCAACTCTGATAATGCGAGCCTGGTTCAGATCAACGGATCGCAATATAGTCCTAGCGGCAGCCTAAACGGGCCATTTTCAAATTTTGACAATCCGACCAATACCGGAAACACAGTAGATTTCTCTGCGCCTGTGCCCCTGGCACCGGCTGATACCTATTTGGCAGGCGAGCTGCTATTCGTACAGGTCGTCGATCCATCCGCAAATTATGATCCAAATGAAATCGAAACGATCGAAATTACAATTGAAATCGGCGAAGGTGATGCGATTGTTTTGCAGTTGTTCGAAACCGGACCGGATACGGGCGAGTTTTGGGGCTTTGCGCCGACCACGCGCTTAAACACCTCTAAATATGATCCCGAGCTGACAACTGAGAACGAGCAACAAATCGTCGCCAGCTATGATAATGCGGTCTCGCAAGTCGTTGTCGACTCCGCGGCCGTAAACCCTCTTAATACCGTATTTGATTCAGTGACAGGATCTCCTGTCTCTGGGGCTCAGGTTACATTGATGCAGACCCAAGGGGGTATGGCAAATGTTTGGGGCATAGACGGAGAATCTATTTTTCCGGCCACTGTAATCAGCGGGGAAGCTATTACGGATGAGAGTGGGCTAAACTATCAAAGCGGCGATGGAATATTCTCATTTCCGTTGGTTGAACCTGGCGAATATTATGTCGAAGTTATACCGCCAGAAGGTTATCGCTTCGCCTCGATCTTAACCCCGGACTATATCAATCAGACAACGGGAGCGGGTTATTTCATCATTGATGCTTCCTATGGGCAGCCTATCGGCCTGGATGCGCTTGGACCCTTGCGATTTGACATCCCGTTAGATCCGGATTCGGATTTGGTCGTCTCTAAACATGCTGACCGCGCTTTTGCAGATGTGGGTGATTTTGTTGGCTATACAGTCACGATCGAGAACCGAGGAACAACGCCAGCGCCGTTCCGTTTGTTTGATACGCTTCCGGTTGGATTTCGTTATCTTGAAGGTTCATCCCGCGAAAACGCAGAATTCATAGATGATCCCGAAGTTTCGGACCGTGCAGATTTACTGACATTCCCGATTGGGACGATAAACCCTGGCGAAGTCATTTCATTGAACTATGCCTTGGAAGTCGGCCCGGGAGCCGCCTTTGGTGATGCCGTTAACCGGGCTGTATTGCGGGATGCCAATGGCGATCAGATTTCAAACATTGCCCGCGCTGCGATTAAATTGCGCGAAGACTTGTTTCGCAGCAAATCGACTATTGTCGGGCGCGTGTCCGAACAATCCTGCGACGCCGATCAGAAATGGGCCCGCGATATAACGCCGGGCATTGGTGTCGAAGGCGTACGGATTTATATGGAAACTGGCGCCTATGCGCTAAGTGACGCAGACGGCCTCTTCCACTTCGAAGGTGTAAGCGAAGGTACTCATGTGGTTCAAGTCGACGAAGAAACCCTACCAAAGGGTTTTGACATCATGACTTGCGAAGAAAACACGCGTTATGCCGGACGGGCAACATCCAAGTTTGTGGATGTTCAGGGCGGCGGTATCTGGCGGGCAAATTTCTACCTCAAACGTAATGGCGAGGTTGAGGAAGCTGTTGTCGAGCAATCATTCGAAGAAGCTGTTGATTACAAAAATTATGACCGTGATTGGCTGAACAAGCAAGATGATGAAATCGCCTGGGTCTATCCAGATATGGACAGAACCCCTGATCGGGCATCCATCAATCTGGGAATCAAGCATCCGGTTGGAACCTCTCTGACGCTGACTATGAATGGGCGTCCAGTTTCCGCCCGTAATATGTCTGGCCGAGAAATCAATGATGCGAGTACGGTTCAACTCACCCGTTATAAAGGGGTCGATTTGCGCCACGGCGAAAACCGTTTTGAAGCCGTGATCACGGATAAACAGGGTCAGGTTTTAAAAACCCTGACAGAAACCGTTCGCTTCGCCAAAAACATTGCCCGGGCGCAAGGTCTGCCCGATCAGTCCTTCCTTGTAGCCGATGGCCGTTCCGTGCCGACGATCGCTATCCGGCTTGAAGATGAGGCGGGACAGGCGGTCCATGCCGGGCGTATTGCAACAATTGATGTGGAGGCCCCTTACCGCCTTTATGATGACAGCGGCGAGCGGACCCTGGTAGAGCAAGCTTCAGATTATATTGCCCCGCTTTCAGCCCGACAGGATATCATAGTCGGCCAAAATGGGGTCGTCGAGATTGAGCTCGAACCGACGCTCAAAACCGGGAAAGTCACCGTAATCGTCACTTTGGATAATGGACGTCAGGTACCGGTAAATATGTATCTGGAGCCAGAAAAACGGGATTGGATTGTCGTGGGTCTTGCTGAAGGATCAGTGGGCTATGAGACCCTTAAAGACAAAGCCGTTTCTCTAAATCCAAGCAGCGAAAACGATACAATCCGTGATGGTCGCATTGCCTTCTTTGCCAAAGGCCTGGTCAAAGGCAATTGGTTGATGACGCTGGCGGTCGACACCGACAAACGTCGCGGCGATCAGGACGGCGACTTCCTAAGTGAAATAGACCCCAATGCTTATTACACGCTTTATGGGGATCGTTCCTATCAGGAATATGAAGCGCTCAGCCGCTATCCCCTATTCGTAAAGCTTGAAAAGCGTACGGCATCGGCCTTGTTTGGGGATTTCGACACTAATATCACCGAAGGCCGCCTGACCAGCTATAATCGCCGCCTGTCCGGTCTGCGCGCCGAATATATCGGTAAAAACTTTCAGGTCATGGGCTTTGCCGCGGAGACCAATCAAGGTTTTGCCAAAGATGAAATCGCCGCCGATGGGACCAGCGGATCTTATCAGCTGACGAATGGTAACATTCTCGCACAGTCTGAACATATTGTCGTAGAGACACGAGACCGTAATCGTCCGGACATCGTTCTTGATCGCCGCGAAATGATCCGCCACCTTGATTACACGCTGGATTATCTGACCGGTGAATTGATCTTCCGTCTGCCTGTCGATGTCTCAGATGAAAGCTTCAATCCCAATGTAATCGTTGTGGACTACGAAACGTCCGAAGAGGCCGAGCGCAATGTCACTTTTGGCGGGCGCGTACAGGCTGACCTGGCAGACGGCAAAGTCCGGATCGGGTCTACCTTTGTTCAGCAGGATGGCAGTGCGCTGAGCAGTGGCTCCAAAGAAAACATGGTTGGCGTTGATCTGGTCGCCGATATTTCTGACGATACGGAAGTACGAGCCGAATATGCAATCACAGACGACGCCTCTGCCACCGGCGGCGAAGCCCGCAAGGCTATGCTGGCGGAGGTTATTCATACCAGCAAAAACCTGAGCGCTCAGGCCTATTTCCGCGAAGAAGACGGCGGGTTTGGTCTGGGGCAGCAAAATTCGAACACGAATGGTATTCGTCGGTACGGCGCGACAGCCAAATATAAGTTTGACGAATTTGAAGACAAAGAAACAGGAAAACGCGGTACGCGTTTGGTAGAGGCTAGCGCCTATCATGAAGACAATTTAGGTACGGGTAACTCCCGTGATAGCGGCGAAGTACTTGTCACCCATAGCGATGACAAGCTCACCCTGAGTGGTGGGGTGCGAGCTGCCAAGGACAAATTAATCGGACGCGACGATCGCCAATCTGTATTGGCCCTGGCCCAAGCCAGCCTGCGCATTCCCAAGCATAAGGCCACGGTAAGCGCTAGTATAGAACAGCCGCTGGGCGGCAAGGATGCGGTGTCTAATTACCCGCAGCGCATTAGCGTAGGGGTCGACAAAACCGTTGGTCAAAGTACGACACTGAGCGTCCGTCATGATATTCTTAATGGCGAAAACAATTCCGGTCAGAACACCGTGGTAGGCCTGGCAACAACACCCTGGAAAGGCACGTCCATTACAGCCTCATCTGATCTGATCACTCAGGATTCCGGTCAACGCCTTGGCGCGACCATCGGCGTCGATCAGCAAGTAAAGTTTGATGAAAAATGGTCCGGGTCTCTTGGCGTTCGAAACCGCCACGTTCTAGATGACAGCGGTGAGTATATCGAAGTCGCCGGTGACGCGGCTGTTTCGCCGCTTGAAACCAATGAGGACTTCACCTCCGCTTATGTGGGCCTGGCCTATCATGATGATAAAATGAGCGGGTCAGCGCGCCTGGAAGCCCGGGAGACCTCTCAAAACGTCACCTGGATCGGGACAGCCGGTGTTGCGCGCGAACTTTCAGAAAAGCTATCCTTGGCCGCGGCCGCACGGGCCTATGAGAGCTCGCCTAAAGGCACAGTCGGTTCGACAAAATCAATGGACGCCCGCATAGGTGCCGCCTGGCGTCCACGCAATAGCGATGATTTGATTGTGTTCAATCGCTTTGATGTGAATCACGAAAACGACTCACGAACTGGCAAATCAACCAAGCTGGTCAATAATCTGGCCGTGAATACTTTGCTGGCAGATAACTGGCAGGTTTCCGGTAATTATGGTGTGAAACATGTACGCCAGGATATTGCGGGTCTTTCATTAAAAAGTACCAACCACCTATTTGGTGGTGAGACACGCTATGACCTGACTCGGAAAATCGATATCGGTCTGCGCGGATCTGCACTGACAAATGGCAAAGAGACCCAGTATAGTTTTGGTCCTTCTATTGGTGTTTCACCTGTGGACAATGTCTGGATCAGCGCGGGCTACAATGTCGAAGGCTTTGAAGATGATGACTTCGAGGCGACGGAATACTCCCGCGAAGGCGTTTACATTCAAATGCGCATCAAGTTTGATCAGAACACCGCCAAAGGCCTGCTACGTCGCATCGCTCCGCGCTCTGTTGTCGGCCCGGCCCATACTGAAAAAGCTCTCAGCACGCCTTAAATTTCGCGACAGGCTTACTCAGGAATTCGATACTGTGTTTTTAGTAAGTTTATATCTTCTGTTTTTGACTTGAATCTATTTAGCGTTTTTGCTAATTAGCAATTATGCAAAACAGTATTTTCAAAGCTCTGGCCCATCCGGATAGACGCAATATTCTTAGCCTGTTGCGGTCCGGACCCATGCTGGCAGGTGATCTGGCAGGAAAGTTTGAAAGCAGTTGGCCGACCGTCAGTCGACACTTATCGGTATTGAAAAATGCCGATCTGATTACTGCAGAACGTCAGGGCAATCAGATATTATACCGAATTAATACCAGCGTCGTCGAAGACACGGCAGGTGCGCTATTGGCGTTTATCGGGATCAGCCAGAACGACAATGATGAAGACTATGAAGAGGCCGCAGAATGATCAGGAACGGATTAATCGCAACCCTAATGGCTACAATTTTGATGGCCATTATGGTAATATGGACCGTGAACGCCCTGCCGGATACGGGCGAGATCCCGGTGCACTGGAATTATAAAGGCGAGGCTGACAGGTTTGAACCGGTTGGCAATGCGAAGCGCATCCTTTGGCTACTCCCCGGCATTTCCGTATTCACCAGTCTGATTTTAGCCCTGGGCATTAAAATTGATCCCAGAAACAAAAACATTCAGCGCTCTGGACGGGCCTATCTGGCAATCTGGTTTGGCACATTAGTATTAATGATCTTTGTAACGGCGCTCGTATGCTATTCGATGGTCAAAGGTGCTAATTCACCAGATGCGACACTTGATGTCATGCCGGAGTTAATTGTCGGCGGTTTGTCT
The DNA here is from genome assembly GCA_020629135.1 of Hellea sp. GTDB lineage: Bacteria > Pseudomonadota > Alphaproteobacteria > Caulobacterales > Maricaulaceae > JACOMS01. Next base: position 25,903 of record JAHDDX010000011.1, on the reverse strand, counting down.
GTGCTCTTATTGATCATGGGAAATTACCTGCCAAAATCCCGCTCAAACTGGTTTTTTGGCATACGTACACCCTGGACATTATCCAGCGATGAAGCCTGGGAAAAAACCCACCGAATTGCAGGTCGCCTATTTATCGGACTGGGATTATTGGGATTTATTAGCGTTGTAGCGCTGCCGACAAGCTGGCAGATTCCGATCATAGTCGGCGGAAGCCTTCTGATCACAGCATTCTCGCTGGTTTATTCTTATCTGGCCTGGCGAAATGCCAGCGACCGCCACACTTCACCCGAATATGTCGAATAGAGAACCCGATGAAAAAACTCCTTATTTTAACAACTGCGATCCTGGCAACGGCCTGCGCCAATGCAACCACAGAAACCGAAACCACCGATATATCGGAAATACACAATTGGACAGAAACGGATATTCAAAGCGGCCAACTAGGTGGCACTTATGTTAATGCCGGTGAGAATAAGCCTGTCGTCATTATTGTTCCCGGTTCCGGTCCAACGGATAAGGATGGCAATAATGGCGGCATGACCTCAAATTCACTCAAGTTCCTGGCGCATGACTTAGCCGAGCGGGGAATTTCTTCTGTGCGTGTCGATAAGCGCGGCCTGTATTCGAGTTCGGGTGCTGGTAATGCCGACGAGGTGAGTGTTGAAATATACGCCCAAGATTATCGGAATTGGGTTAAAGCCGTCACCACTGAAACAGGTCGGAATTGCGCTTATTTATTAGGACATTCAGAAGGCGGCTTAATGGTTTCTGTCGCCGCGGCCGGGCAAGATAATGTTTGTGGTGTGATCACGGTCGCCTCGCCAGGGTTCCCCCTGAGCGATGTCCTGCGCAAACAATTATCTGACAACCCAGCCAATGCACCTATTTTAGAAGACGCTCTAAAAGCCATCGACCAGTTGGAATCGGGGCAGAAAGTTGACGTCTCAGCGATGCACCCTGCCCTTTTGCAGTTATTTGCGCCGACAGTTCAAGGCTATCTGATTTCACTATTTCAAGTCGATCCAGGTGAAGCACTTGCAAAGACGGATGTTCCAAATCTCGTCATCCAGGGCTCCCATGACATTCAAGTCAGCGTAGAAGACGCTCGGCGTCTGTCCAAAATGTCAGGTGCCGAACTGGTCATCTTGGATGGCATAAGTCATGTTTTAAAAACGGCGCCGTCCGATCGGATGGCCAACATTGCCAGTTATAACTCGCCAGACACCCCTATAGACCCGGGAATTGTCAGCGGCATTGCAGACTTCATCGCCGCAAACTAGTTTGAAAACTAAGCTGATTTTTGTAGTTCGATAGACTGACCTACCCGATCAAAAGCCTCAAACAATACGCGAGCATTGACCGGTTTTGTCAGATAACTATTCATGCCAACGGCCATACAGCGCGCTTCGGCTTCGGGTGAAGCATCCGCCGTGACGGCAATAATAGGGATATTGGCATAAGCCTTATCCATAGCTCTGATCCTACGGGTTGTTTCAATACCGTTAAGCGCCGGCATGCGTATATCCATGAGAACAAGATCAAAAATATTTTCCTTGAGGGCTTCGAGGGCAAAATTGCCATTGGGCACGCAAATGACTTTACATCCTGCGGGTTCTAGCAATGACCGCAGAACGTTCTGGCTGGCAACATCATCTTCTACCGCCAAAATTCGACGGGGAATTTTGACCGTTTCCATATCTGGAACAGGTTCTTTACGAGCCGTCAGGGACGGAACTGCCCGAGTTGGTATTTCGACCGGCAGATTTTCAGGTACCGTTTTTTCGCCTTTAAGCGTGAGGACAAACTCTGATCCCCGACCGGTTTTAGAATTTACGATCACATCCCCATTCATCATCTGGGCAAGATTTTTTGTAATGGCGAGGCCCAATCCAGCGCCTCCATAAAGACGTGTCATGGATGTGTCCGCCTGAACAAAAGGCTTGAACAAACGGGGCTTGGCCGATTCAGATATTCCGATACCCGTATCCGCGACGATAAATTGTACGGACGGTTCCTCGGTCGATCCATCTCCTAAAACATGTAGGTGAATTCGGCCTTTCTCTGTGAATTTAACGGCATTGGATAAAAGCTGATCCAGACATTGCGTCATCCGTTTGGGATCAAGAATAATCTGACGTGGCACAGTCGGATCCACATGCCAAGTAAAAGTGACTTTGTCAGGGTCCACGACTTGGTTCCATTTTTCCACCATTTTTTCGACGATAGGATGGACATCGATTTCCTCAGGGTACACATGAAGCTCACCGGCTTCGATGAGGGTCATGTCCAGAATGTTTTCAACCAAGGCCAAAAGGTCATGTCCAGACTTCAAGATAACGCCCGTCTTATCGCGTACATCTTCTGATGGGGCCTGCACAGCCAGATAGTCCGCCAGCCCGATAATGCCATTAAGAGGCGTACGTAATTCATGGCTCATCAAAGCCAGAAATTCGGATTTTGATTTTTCTCCGGCCAAAGCTAGCTCAGCCGATTTTTCCAGACGTCTGGAAACGATGACACGATATCGGGAAAAGGCCAGGGCCGCCAAAACAGCGAAGGCCAGGACAGCCAGTAATATCCTCAAAAGCCGGTTGGTTTCTTTTTCATTGTCCAAAGCTTGCTGACGCAGATCCGTTTCGCGTTTCAATGCGGCTTCGCGCTCGGCAACGCGGTCTTTAGTATTCTGAAGTTCCGCTAACTTCGCACTTGTCTCCGCGACGGCATTAGCAAGCAGTGATTGTGCATTATGATCCAGCGAACTGTTATATAATGACGTAGCTAATGACAAATCATCCTGTGCTAAAGCGATTAGAAACTGGGCATAAAGAACATCATCGATTGTATTTGGCTTTGTCAATACATCCGTACCAGCGTCGGCTTCAAATTTGGCCAAAAGACTTTTAGCCTCAGTCACGTTTCCCAGTCCAGCTAAAGCAATAAACTCTGCTTTCGTTGCGGCAGCCATTATAAGGTCGTGTTCTGCACTCTCTTGTGACATCTTTGCATACTGATATGCTTCTTCGAAATCCGCTTGATTGTTTTTAGTAACAGCCATGCGCATGGCGGTTAACCCCGGCGTTCCAACGTTATGTTTTTCTTCGATGTTAAGCAAAATTTTGCCTAACTCAGCCGCGGTTTCATGATCCCGCCAGTGAGAAAAAGAATATATAAAATTGTTAATTAGCGCGGGACCATTGATTGGCCAGCTCGTCAAGGATTGCAAATTGATAAGCTGACGAGTTTCTTTTACTGCGAGTTCTGGATTTTTCATTATGTTATGCAGAAAAGCCATGTTTTCCGCAGACAAAATCCGCGCCTCTAATGTATATTGCGTATCCTTTTTTGGTATTATTTCGATGGCTTCTTGGGCTTTTTGCATCGCCCAGTCAGCGCCATCTAAACCCTGAAGAGCACCTACAATCAAATTCATTGCTCTGTGACGGACAAACCAATTCTCATGATTCAAGTAAATCGATAGAGCTTGCTCTAGCTCTGAGATATTAACGGAGTTTATGTCATAGGTTTCAGAAAATACTCCAAACAACTCTCCGACTATTACGTCTTGCTCAGTCCCTGCAGAAGACGCTAATACCGAGTATTTCTTTGATATATTTTTTAATTCTGCGGGACCAACTTCCGAAACCGAAACCATAAACACTTGACGTAAAAGCGACAAATCTCTTTCATTCGAAAGGTTGTCCAGCGCCAAAGAAACCCCAATCCAGTCTTCGCTGGGAACGAGATCTTGGGCCTCAATTTGTTCTGCAATCAAAATGGCTGCCTGGCCAATAGACGAATCCAGTTCATTGGCGCTGACATCTATTGGCTTAACAACTATTACGATCAATAATATTGCCGCATAGCACCAAGATACGAATTTATCTATATTTGTCGCCACAACATTTTCCAGTCTGCCTGAAACAGTTATGGCAAAATATTATTAACAAATAATATGAAGAAACCCGCCAAGTTGGCGGGTAGTAAAATCTATTTTGAATTTAGTCGACGACGATTTTACCGCCAGTTACGACTTCAATTTCTTCGAGAGTTAGTTCACGCATCGAAAAACCCCCTATGTTTTTCAGCACCTTAATTGGTGCCGAAGGCCTAGAAAAATAAATGCAGCGATGAAATTCAATAGAAAATGTCAGAAAATGGAACGATTCAAAGTTAACAAATTGAAAAAATTCTAGGTTTATAGTTAATTAACCATAATTTTGTTATTACATAACATTACTAAATTGTCACCACCTTATCCGATTTATTCAAAAATGCCGGACGATGGGCCACAATAATCCGGGTCATTTTCATATCGGAAATCACTTTTACAATTTGCTTTTCTGTGATCTGATCCAGATTGGCCGTCCCCTCATCCAGAAATAAAATGTCTGGATCATGATAAAGCGCCCGGGCCAATAACACTCTTTGTTTCTGCCCACCTGATAAGATCGATCCCATATCTCCAACCAGGGAATTATAATTCATCGGGATCGCCATGATTTCTGCGTGAATTTGCGCCTTTTCCGCGGCCGCGATCACTTTGTCCATATCAATCTCGGGATCAAAAAAACTGATATTTTCTGCAATTGATCCCGATAGGAGCCGATCATCCTGCATTATGACGCCAATATGTTGCCGCCAGCTTTCCGGCGATAAATCCATAAGATCGATACCGTCAATCTGGATCGACCCGGACGTGGGGCGATATAATCCCAGTATGAGTTTGAGCAGGGTCGTTTTCCCGCCGCCCGATTTTCCGGTCAGGGTCACCATTTTACCGGCTGGGACTTTGAGCGAGAAACTTTCAAGAACGAACGGGTCTTGAGGGCTATACCGAAAAGAGACATTTTCAATTTCGATCTTGCCTTTAAAATTCGCGAGCTCTTGTGCGCCGGTCCGATCAATTTCAGTTTCTGCAAAGATAATATCTGCGAGCCGGTCCAGGTGAAGCGATAGCAAGCGAAATTCTATTCCCTTTTCAATAAGCTGCGTCACACTATCGGTAAAATATTGGCGATAGGCCAGGAAGGCGACCAACATACCCACAGTAAAAGTCGAACCTTCACCCAGCATCAATTTTGCGGCGACATAAACCACAAATACCAATTGCAGACCGACAATTAAAGTCTGCGCAAATTTCTGAGCAATATGAATCCGGCCATAATCCAGATTGGCATTTATAAAATCCGTATAAAGATTTCGCCAATGTGCCTCTCGTGCCGTTTCGCGGCCAAACAATTTCACGGTCGTGCTGGCCCGAATGCTTTCAATCACATGGGTGTTTTCAAGGGCCTTGGCATAGATCGCCTCTTCCTGGGTTCGCCTGAGATGGGGATAAATCAGAAAAGTAATCAGGGCCAAAAGCAGGACAGACCCCAAGACTATGCTACCCAATATCGGCGAATACAAATACATGACGATCAGCATGATCACCGCCATGATTCCGTCGATCAGAACTCCGACGATTGATTGGGTGAGCGCCTCCTGGATCGGGATTGTCGAGTTCATTCGCGAGATCAAATCCCCGACATGGCGTTTCTCAAAATATCCGGTTGGCAAGCGGATGAGATGTCGAAACACATTGCCGATCATCTGCGCACTCATCTGATTGCCATAGACCAGAATAGCCCAGGACCGTGTCGCCTCTGCAACCGCGCGCAATATAGCCAGAGCCCCAAATCCCAGCAACAACCCCCACAATAATTGATGATCTCCTTGGGGCAAAACACCGTCGACCACGATTTGAAGATAAAACGGCAGGGTCAGAACGACGAATTGCAAAATAATCGAAAGCGTCAGCGTCTGAAAAATAGCCCGCTTTAAACCAACCAGTCGCTCCCATAACAAATGAATATGCGCACGCAGTCGCGCTTCAATCGGTTCAAACTCCGCACTGGGTGACAATTCCAACGCAACGCCTGTAAAATGACGTGACAGTTTTGAAAGAGGCATGACTCTCAGACCGACCCCAGGATCTATAATATGAGCTTTGTTGCCTTTGATCGCTTTTAGAACCACAAAGTGATCCAGGTCCCAATGCAAAATCGCCGGGAGTTTCAGATCCGGCAAATGCTCCATTTCAAGGCGCAAAGGCCGTGGTGACAAACTTAGAGACGCGGCCGCTGACATGACGGATTTTAAGGTCGCCCCTTTTAATGAAACCAAAAACCGTTTTCTTAAAATATTAAGATCAATGTCATGACCCCAATAGTTTGCCACCATTGCCACGCAGGCCAGACCGCATTCCGTAACCTCGGTTTGCAAAATGACCGGGAGACGACGCGCCATCAGTTTGAAGACCTGTTGAGCAGCCAGTCAAACAATCGCGCCGGACCGTCGGCCGTTTGAACTTCGACCACAAATAACAAGACCCCTCCAATAATAATCAGGGCAAGAAGTAAAAATAGCACCCACCAGACTTTGGGCGGCGAGCGTAAAATGACCTCGCCGAATAGTCGTCGGTTTTGATGATCCAGAGCTTCCTGACGATATAGGTTTTGGGTCATGTGCAATTGGTAATCAGGTTTGGCGACGTTGAAAAGCCCTAAGGCAACGCCGTTTCCAGGTCATCCAACAGGACGCCTAAAGTATCACGGCTGTCAGCGCGGAGCGGGCGCTCTGAGACGGGCAAGGTAGCCGGCGTCAGGTCTGCCAGAACCGGAGTCATGGCAGCGTTCCAAATACGGGCCGGAATTTGACCTCCGGTTACCCTTTGCATAGATGCGTTTTCGTCATTGCCAACCCAGACCCCCATGACCAGGTCCGGGACATAGCCCACAAACCAGGCATCCCGATAATCATTGGTCGTGCCAGTTTTACCGGCCACATCCCAATTAGAAATATTGGCGGCCCGTCCGGTCCCGACTCGAACAGTTTCGCGCATAGCCCGATTAATATGGCCAAGAGGCACGGAGGCAATAACCCGGGCCCGTACCGGTTTGGAAAAGTCATATAACGGGCGCCCATTGGCCGTTGATATTGACTGAATGCCATAAGGAGCCACCCGGTCGCCCCAATTGGCATAAGGTAGATAGGCCCCGGTGAGTGTCAGCAAAGATGTATCCTGCGCCCCGAGGGGTAAGCTGCGCAATGACTTTAGCCCCTTTATTCCCATTCGGTCTGCCGTCTCTATTACCCGCTCTCGCCCTAATTCCTCTGACAATTTTACAGCCACCGTATTCACAGATCGGGTATAGGCCTGTTCAAGGGTCATCACCCCGTCAAAACGATTGTTAAAATTACCCGGTTCCCAGTCGCCGATTTTTACAGGTTCATCTGTTCGCCAATCCCAAGGTGACAATCCGGTTTCAAACGCCGCCTGATATACAAAAGGCTTAAACGCCGACCCCGGTTGACGGCGCGCCTGAACGGCCCGATTGAACTGGGTCTCGCGGTAATTCTGACCGCCAACCATCACCCGAACGCCCCCATCGCCATCAAGCATGACGATAGCCGCTTGTTTTGCGCCGCGCTCTTGATCGAGATTAGCCTTAATCGCGTCTTCAGCCGCCACCTGCGCCGTCATGTCGAGGGTCGTTTGTACGATAATATCCTGCTGAGGCACGCCAATAGCCTCTTCAATATTTGGCCAGATCCAGTCGACGAAATAATTACTACCCGCCATCTGAGCGGGCTGTTTGATCTCAATAGGTGAGGTCAAAGCTTTGATCCGTTCTGACTTTGATAGATATCCAGCATCCTGCATGGCCCCTAAAACAACGGCCGTGCGTTTTCCGGCAGCCGATGGGTTAGAGGCCGGGTTAAACCGGCTGGGGGCTTTTAACAGGCCTATCAGCAGGGCGGATTGTTCAAGGTTAAGGTCTGAGGCGCTGACGTGAAAATAAGTTTGGGACGCGGCTTCCAACCCCCAGGTCCCACTCCCAAAGTAAACCCGGTTTAGATATTTTTCTAAAATTTCGTCCTTTGAAAAACTACGTTCCAACCAGACCGCCAACATGGCTTCTTGAATTTTGCGACGAAGCGTCCTGTCGGGGGTTAGAAATACATTTTTGGCCAATTGCTGAGAAATTGTAGAACCGCCCTGCACCAATCGACCGGCTTTTAAATTGGTATAGACCGCCCGGCCAAGACCAATTGGGTCGACACCGGCATGGTGATAAAATCGGCGGTCTTCAGTCGCGAAAACCGCTTGTTTGAGGCTATCGGGCAAACCCGAAACATTGACATATTGGGCTTCTGCCGCGCCGCGCACTAAGACATCTTTGCCATGCCGATCGACAATCTGAATGCTGACAGGACGTGTACGATCTGACAGGCCGTCGACCGATGGCAGGTCCCACCCGGCCTGGGTGATCAACGCCATAATACCCATGCCCGTCAGATAAGCACTGACTGCCACAAATCCTGAGGCTGGTTTCATCCAGCGTCGCCAGTTTAGTCGGCGTTTTGGGGGTTTTAATGTCGCGTCGGACATGGCCTCACACAGGGTTAATAAGTTGATAACCCTGTGTGACGGAATTTAATTAAGCAGGGGTGAATCCTGATGTAAAATCTATTTAGGTAGCGGCGAAGCCGGACCTGACAGACCCTCAGATCGTGCCCCCTCACCCCGCTGTTTAACCGAGCGGTCTTTGACCGGGCAGAAGCTCAGCACGATACCTTTATCAATGCGCGATTCCTGTCCAGGCTGAACAAAATCAAGGGAACCGTCAGATTTTTTGACGAGAAGGAAATCAATATCTTCACCACGATCTTCCACGAGCTGTGCCATCGTATATTCTTCCGAGACATTGGTTGATCGGAACCGCCAGCCGCCCCACCAGTCACGGGTCAAGGCATCAAAACTGCGCCCTCGCGACGAAAGCGTTCGACCACGAGAGGTAAAGGCGATCATATCTGCATCCCCATCATCTTTGTCCTGGCTGGCCACTTGGAAAACACGGTGCCGGCCGAGCTCTGGTGCAAACTCCACACAAACAAGCGCGTTATAGGCATCATTGGGTGTTGCCGCGATAAGGTGATTAAAGGCCGAGTGATCCAGTCTGTGGTCGGCATTTTCTGATAGAACTTCCCCGTAAAACGTCGCATGCCCTTCAAGCCTTGCGCCGCGCAAACGACGCCAATTAGTGTCGGCCACAAGAACACCTACATCCATGGCTTTGAGCGCTTTCGCCAGACCCAGTGACCATGGGTTGGCCCCGACGATCAGGACGCCGTTCCCGCCGCCTTCAGAAAGACCGAGACGGTGCGCGACGGGACCAATTGTAAAGCCGGCTGAAAGCACAGTCGCGAAAACCAATGCGAAGGCCAGATGCACAAAAATTGCCCCTTCGGGACGACCCAGAGCCTGCAACTCCGCCGCAAACAAGCCGGCCACCGCCACGGCGACAACACCGCGAGGGGCGATCCAGGAAACCAGTGCCGCTTCGCGCCAGGAAATACCCGACCAAAGGGTGGAAATCATAACAGCCACAGGGCGAACGACGAACATCATGGCCAGAACAAACAGGATAATCCGCCAATCTGTAACGAAAGCTGTCAATATGTCGGGGGTCAATGTCGCCGTCAAAATCACAAACACACCGGAGACCAGAATAATGGCGATGTTTTCTTTAAACCGGCGCATCTCAACCATGGACGCAAATTTCGTATTTGCCATGGTCATACCGAGGGCCGTTACCGCGAGAAGTCCTGTTTCATCCGCAATTGTATTGGCCAACACATAAATTGCCAAAACCCAGGCCAGAACGACGGGAGCCTTGAGATATTCCGGAATATAACCGCGCCTAAATGCCCAAGCGAGGCCCATACCTGAAAAAATCCCGACCACGGTTCCCAAGACGGCGGCAAAGATCAGCTTACCAAATACCAAGGCCATACTGGCTTCTTGCAGGCTGAAGCGGATAAACTCATATCCACCCACCGCAAACAAGGCGCCAAGCGGATCATTGACGATCCCTTCCCACTTCAAAATATTGGCCGGACGCGATTTCAAATGAGCCTGGCGTAATAAAGGCATAATCACGGTTGGGCCGGTCACAACAAACAGACCGCCGACCATGGCGGCGATATCTAACGGCAAACCAACGATTTTATGAGCCGCAAGCGTGCCCAATAGCCAGGCAATCGGCGCGGCCACAAACACCATTCGGCCCACCGCATGGGTAGCATCTCCCAGGTCTTTGAACCTGAGATTCATGCCGCCTTCAAACAGGATAATCGCCACCGCTATCCCAATCATCGGGCGGTAGAGGTCGCCAAAATCATTGATCGGATCGAGCCAGAACATTTCGAGGAAATTTTGTATAGGTTCAGGAGGATGCATAGTCAAAAACCAGCCGATCAATGGGCCGAATATCAAACCCGCAATCGCCATCAAGACAATGGCGGGGCGCTGCAGGCGCCAGGCCAGCCATTGCGCACCAATCCCCAATGCCCCGATCAGAGCGATTTTAAAAGGCAACATGCTTGCGACATGATGAACCGCGTCAGCCATAATTTATCCCGAGTTGTAAATTGTGAATGTTCTAATCTTCTATACGCTGAATATCAAATCCGATATCGCTCGATCCGTAACTGCCGTGATCATATTGCTCGACACGATCAACAAACCAGTGATTTAGATATTCATAGATATTTTCATAGAGCCCGCTCAGATCTTCTTTGGTCACCGGGAGATCGATATCATATTCATTCGCGTTTTCGACGGTGATAAACATCCGCTTGCCCTCTTTGCGGCAAGTCAGCACCAGACGCATATAATCGCCTTCGCCGGAAATATTGATCGCCAGACCGAAACTGATCGGCTCAAGAGGTAAAAACCCTTTGCCCGACACGGAATAGGCGGCGGACCGGTAATTTTGCGCGGTAAACGCGCCCTGCGGCGGCACCAGATAAACACATTGCTTGCGGTCATCGAGCCATTCGCACAAGCCTTCGCGAAGCTGTTCGGCCACGGAACGAACCTGTACATAATTGTCAAAACTACGTTCGCCGTAGATTTCTGCTGCTTTTTTGATCTTATCCAGCCGTGTTTCAGACATGATGCCTCCCATTCGAAGAGGCGTTATAAACCGTGTTGGCGCGCAGCTCCAAGTGCAAAATCAATCTTTTCGCACCTCGGTATGAGTATCAAAATCGATACTGACAACCCGGCTTTTGATCAGACATTTATCACCTGTAATTTCAAAAATATCGCTATAGGATCCAACGATTTCACGGGTCACAGGTCCCGGCCTTTGACCGCGTGGACCTGTTTGAACAATAAAGCGGGTTTGCCCGCTTAGCTTACCGACCGTGTCGGTTATCTCCACATCAATCATATTATGTCGCCAGACCGCACTTTCATTCGCGATCCTGTGCCGCGCCGCCAGAGCTTCGCGCCCCGCCGTGACTTGTCCGGCCAAAGTAAATGTTCCGTCTTCGGTAAATAAAGCCGCATAAGCCTCAGAGGTTTCAGGATTGTCTCGCAGTCGAGCATAGTCGTGGATCGTGTCGGCGCATAATTCATTGATCGAGCTTTCTTGTTGGCATGCACTTAGAGTAAGCGCTCCCATCATCAGACAAACGATCTTAGTAAATTTCATATTTTCAACTCCGACCTAATCAGCGTCCGCCCAGTTTTTGAAAGTTACCGCCAATTCATCAACTCTTTTCGTGTCAGGCAATTTGTGGCCTTTATAATGAGTTTTCATCATTTCGATGATCCGAGGACTGTAACAAAACCCCGCACGAAATTTTTCCAAATTTTTTGCAGCCATAATAATTTTAAAGATCCGCCCACCCTTACGGTATTGCCCGACGACATGAACCTTATCGCAGGTACCAAAAAACCCATCGATCACATAAACTTTCGCACCGGCCCGCAAATGCTTTGTGCCCTGACCTGTTACATTTGCAATAACGACAGGCAAACTTTCAGGGATTTCCTGCGCATTAAAAATCGCCTCAAGGCCTTCCTCGTAAGACGCGAACTCCGGCGCCCAGCCTAGCTCCTGCCGGGCTTTAGAATTGTCGACGCGCTTAGCCTCCAGATAAAAAGACCGGGCCATATCGGACATATCCGCTGTTTCAAAATCAACCTGAGGCGGCGGCTCTTGACCGCTTATTTTCGCGGCAAAGGCCAGTACGTTCTGCGGCGGGGCCGGATGCCCATCAGAAATATTGTAAACTGTCAGCGGGTGAGGTCGGTCAATCGAGGCCATAACCGCCGTGGCAATATCATAAACGTGAATACGATTAACCACATGACCCACTTTAATAACCGCGCGGGCTTTGCCGCTGCGCAGTCGGGCAAATGGATTTCGTGATTGGCCGAACAGGTCCGGCCCGTAAATCCCGGCAAGGCGGAAGATATGTACGGGCAAGCCAGATTCCATCCAGGCGAGTTCCGCTTCAACCCGGTTTCGGCCTCGTTGAGTTTTTGGACGCAGTAATTCTTCCTCAAAAGCCCATCCTCCCTGCCGGTCGCCATAGACGCTGGTCGCGGAAAGATAGCCAGCCCATTTCAGTTTAGGACATAAGGATGAAAGGTCAGACCCGAATGCCGTGATGACCGGATCCCGCCCATCGTCAGACGGCGGAATAGACGAAATCAAAATGTCAGCCGCTGACATGGCCTCTTTCAAGGCAGGCCCCGCCTCCCCGGAAAACACACACATCTCAATATCGAGTTTTTGGGCCAGCATTTGGGCTTTCTCGGCCGTACGCGCCGTACCGAATATCCGATAATTTCGAGCTTTCAACTGCAAAATAATAGCCCGCGCAGTATATCCCACCCCCAAAAACAAAGCGCGGCGTCCTGTCTGAGATTTAACAGTTGGTGGCATTGCGGCGTCGCCCTTCCCCTTATAAAAGGCCCCTTATGAGATTTAGATCAGTCCTATATATTTTGCCTGTGCTGGCAACAGGTTTTGCAATTTCGGCCAATGCGGCGGATTTAACTGCGGAGTTTGACGCCAAGCACAAAAACTGTCTGGAACAGATCGCCGTGGACGCGGACCTGGCCTATGAAGACGCTATGGTCTGGCGCTCTGATGGTGGCGGCCGCAGGGCCAAACATTGTGAAGCTATGGCCCTGTTTGCTTTGGGCCATAAAGAGGAAGCCGCCAGGCGATTGGACAAATTATCAAAATCCAAAGAGGCCGGCAGTAAAGACCTGCAAGCCAATTTTGCCGCTGAGGCGGCTGATTTCTGGCTGTTAGCCAATAAACCCCATAAGGCCTATGCTTCGGCGTCCCATGGTTTGGACACACTTGAAAACCATACGGGTTCGCGCATTGCGCGGGCGCGGGCCTATGCGCTGCTTGAGCGTTATGACTATGCGGAAATCGACCTGACTTCGGCCCTCGTATTTGACCCTGATAACGCCGAAGCCCTGCGTTACCGGGCGGATGCCCGCCATCAGCAAAGAAAGTTGAACGACGCTAAGACCGATATTGAAAAAGCGCTTGAGCTTGATCCGACCAGTGTAGAAACTGCGCTTTTACGAGGGCGGATCAATGAAGCAATACGCCTGGCAGAGACTTCCGCCAATCCACAAGAATAGATGTCATTCAGGAATGTGACTCGCCACAGCTTCTAAATTTCGCTATAATTGTTCTTGCTTTGTTCCTGGTCAAATGATAGGACATATACCCAATTAAAAAGGAGAGCGTGATGATTACTTACACAACAGTCGGGACCAATGACCTGAAAAAGGCAACAGACTTTTATGATGCCTTATTTGGCGAAATTGGTGTCAGCCAACTTTGGGCCGATGATAATTTTGTCGGTTATGGTCCAGGTATGGACAAGCCTATGTTTGCTGTTTGCAACCCTCATAACGGCGAAGCGGCCACAGTGGGCAATGGCACTATGATTGCGCTGGCTTGCCCCGATAAGGAAACCGTTCACAAGATCTATGACAAAGCGATTGCGCTTGGTGCGCAATGTGAAGGCCCTGCGGGCCCCCGCGGCGATCAGGGTTTTTACTGTGGATATTTCCGTGACATGGACGGCAATAAGATCAATGCCTTTGCCATGGTCGCGCCGGAAGCTTAATCGCGTTCCAGTTTCCGGGCTTTTCGAAGCTCGGGGAATAGCGCGCCGCACAATGCGGCCACCCCCATGGCGGCGATACCGCCGCCAACCACTGTGAAAATGGCCCCCCATTTCGCGGCCATAAAGCCGGCGCGGGCTTCGCCAAGCTCGTTTGACGCGCCAAGGAAAATTGAATTGACCGCATTCACACGACCTCGGACTTCGTCCGGTGTCCAGAGTTGAAGTAAAATTTCCCGAATATAAACGCTGATCATATCAAAGGCTCCAACGGCCATCAGCGCGGCGATAGACACCCACGCCAAAGTTGAGGCGCCAAAGACGGCTGTCGCGGCCCCAAACATCGCAACGGAGACTAATAATATCATCCCCGCATGATCTTTGACCGGGAAACGGGTCAGAAAGATTACCATGGCAATGGCCCCGATACCGGGCGCGGCCCGCAGCAGACCATTTCCAATGGCCCCGATATTTAACACATCCGTCGCATAGATCGGTAAAAGCGCAACGGCCCCACCGAGCAGAACCGCAAACAAATCAAGCGTAATCGCGCCCAAAACAATTTTGGTTTTCCAGATATATTCAAAACCACCCAAAAGGGTTTTGAGATTGGTCGGTTCCTTTGACATTTTCTGGGACGGCTTCGGGATCGATAAGATCAGGAAAGCCGAAATCATCAACGCCAATACGGCTGAGCCATAGGCCAAGGCTGGAAAGAAATAATAAAGCACGCCGCCTGTCGCTGGGCCCAGAATATGAGCGAGCTGCCAGGATGAGGTGATCCAACCTACCGCATTGGCAAAATCTTCCTTGGGCACAATATTAACAGCGAGCGAGGACGATGCCGGCGAGTGAAAGGCCCGTCCGACACCCACTAAGGTCAGCACGGCCAGCACCCAGAGCGGATTAAAAAACCCGGTCGCCGCCATTGCGGAAATGGTCGCCGCACACAGGCCCAAAAGAATGATGGCGCTGGCCATAACATTTCGGCGGCTATAACGATCCGAAGTCATCCCCGTCACAACCACCAATAATAATCCGGGCAGAAACTGCACCAAACCAATCCAGCCCAGCCAGATCGGATTTTTGGTTTCATCCCAGATTTGATAGGCCACGGCCGTCGCTAAAACCTGTATGGAAAAGGCGGTTAAAAACCGGGACGTAAAATAGCGCCGATAGGAGCGGTGCCGAAAGGCAGCGAACTGATCCTCTGCCATTATCGGTGCCTCGGATAGGTATGGGCGCGTTTCACGGTGCCAAAGGCGACCGAGCTGTCGATAGAGGCCACGCCTTTAATGCGTTGCAGGCGACGCCGCACCAGAAGCTCATAATCATCCAGATCGCGCACAATAACCCGAAGCTGATAATCCGCATCGCCAGTAATCAGGAAACAGTCCTGAACCTCATCAAGGCGTTCTATCTCTCTTTCAAAACCCGCAACCGTTTCCTCGGCATGATCATCCAATCGGATACGTAAAAACACTGTGACAGGCAGCCCAAACTTTTTTTGATCTATCAGGGCCGTATAGCCCGTTATCAAGCCCTCTTTTTCAAGGTCACGCATACGCTTGAGACAAGAAGACGGGGACAGACCAATTTTGTCAGACAAGGCCTGATTACTCAGACGTCCATTGCGCTGCAATTCTGCGATTATTTGAAAGTCTATGCGGTCCATTCCGCCTTTTACCAAATTTTCTGCGGCTTATCATCTATTTTCCAGATGATTTTGACAGAAAACGCGACGAAATTGTCCGTATTCAGCGCAAAACCACGACATTTCCGGAGCCTCGTCATGATGAAACAGCTCAGCCCCTTACGCAACACAACCCAATCTGACAGCGCCGAAGCCTTGACCGGTGAACAACTGGCGCATTTTGGTATTGATGAGAATTCCGATTATGGAAAGGCCCTTGGGAAGCTCACCGAGAAATTATACGCCGTCAATCAAGACGCCCATGATTTGTGGCAAGTCACTATGGACGGGCTTTCCGAACTTGATCGGTCTGACCGTATTGCCTGGTTTAACGCTAAACGGTTTATGTCGTTCCAGCTCGCCAAAATATTGGACACGCTGCAAAATCCCATGCGGGCGACTTATCAATCCCTGATGACCCATCAGGGACAGTTTGCGTCCAAGGGTCCCTATCCGATTTTTGACAATGTCACGGCCCTGTTTTCTTCGACCCCGGTAATTACCCGGACGGCGACCTATCTTTTTGCCTGTACCGAATGGGTCGAGGACGCATTTACCGGGCGCGAGCCTTTGCACGAAATTTATTCCCGCCTCCTCAACCCGACATCGATCAGCCTCGCCAATCATGTGGTCGACCTGGAATGCGGCAAAGAGGCCAGCCAGTATCTGGCCTGGAACTACAACTCCGGCATGGCGGCCATTGACGGCCTGCTGTCACACTTGGTTGGTTATGAAGATGTCATCCTGGTGTCGCGCAATGTTTACGGCGGCGTTTATCAGCTTTTGCAGGACTGGTATGGCAAGGCCTCTAATCTTAACGTGGCCATTGAATGGTTTGATGGATTTGACGGCGACAGTTTTGAAACCGCGCTGAATGCCTGCGAGGCCAAACACAAGGACCGCCTGGATAAAGGGCGTCAGATCTACGTCTATATGGAAAGCCCGTGTAACCCGCATGGCAATGTGTTGGATGTCGCCGCCATTTCAAAGATCGCCCATGCGCGCAATTGGTGCGTGGCCTGTGACAGTACGGTCGGCACGCCATTCCTATCGCCGGTCTTAAAGCATCCAGACCCCCTCGCCCGACCAGATTACGTGGTTCATTCCTACACCAAAGAAATGACCGGCGGCGGTGCGACCACGGCGGGCGTTGTAATCGGTCGCGGCGAACGGATGTTCATGCCCAAAGGCGAGACGGTCCAGGTGCGCGGCTATAACGGTGAAATGGAAACTCTGTCCTGGGAACATACCATGTTCTGGAATGTTTATTACATCAAAGGCGCGTTTCTCGACTCAGACAAAGCCTATGAAGTTCTAAACGGCCTTAAGACCTATGAACTTCGAGTGATTGCCAAAGCCGTCAATACATTGACATTAGCAAAAATTCTGGAGGCTCACCCGCAAATCAATGTGAATTGCCCGGCGCTTGAGCGCCATCCCAATCATGCCATTTTTAAAGACAATATGGTTATGGGCCTGCCCGCCGGATTGTTCACTATTGATTTTGAAGGGGACGAGACAACACCCGGCCTGCCGACCGCCGCGTTTAAACGCTTCTTTGACAGCCTTGAACCCAGCGTTGGCTTGCAGGTAAGCCTGGGTCAAACCAATACTTTGGCATTATGTCCAGCTTTGACCAGCCATTCAGAGATGTCCGAATCCGCGCTTCGCGACGCGGGCATCACGCCAACCACCGTACGCGTTTCGATCGGACTTGAAGATCCGCGCCGTTTGATTGCGCATATGCAACAAGCGGCCCGCGCCACCATAGATCCAAGCGTGCCCGGATTTTCAGAGGGCTTTATGAGCGGCCCTGAGATCGACAAGCTTTATCGTGAAACCTATCTTAGCGTGCATGAGCGCAATATTTCAGAACAGGCCGCATTTGAGGTACTGGCCCGCTAGGCCTGATCCGACCAAAGCTTAGAAAGAATTTGCCGAAACAGCACATTTGCCGGTTCGAGCTTGTTCTTTTTATCACTGGTAAAGTCGCTGGCATGGGCCTTGGCCCATTCAAACTCGGATTCACAAAAGGCATTGATATCCGGTC
Source organism: Hellea sp. (assembly GCA_020629135.1). Lineage (GTDB taxonomy): Bacteria > Pseudomonadota > Alphaproteobacteria > Caulobacterales > Maricaulaceae > JACOMS01. The sequence continues at coordinate 8,162 of JAHDDX010000011.1, read as the reverse complement.
TGGCGGGAGACAGGCCAAGCTCTTTGGTTTTGGATTTCTGCTCGAGAATATCATCGATCTCGGCGTGCAGAACTGCATCCAGATCACATCCAGCGATCAGCTCATGAAAGTTCATCGGAGGAAACCGTTCGGGGTTAAGGCGTACCCAGCGTACAGCCATGGCAGGTCGTAAAACATAGAGCAGTTTCTTGAGCTTGATGTCAGCTTTTCCCTCCAGATGCAACTTATACTGCCGGATACCCAGGTTCCGATAATGATACAGGCACGCTGTGGCGTGGGAAATTTCGCGCGAAAAACCGACCAATGGATCACATACCACGTCATTCCAAATATAGCGGATTGGACTGTCGAGCCATTCCAGCAAAACGGGGTTTGGTTTTAACAATAGTCCAAGCGCCTTTTTGATATCCCATCCATTAATATCCAAAAGATCATCAATCGGCAGTTCAATCACGTCCCGCCCCGGAGTGATGGACAAATACCAGTCCGGGCGACGCGCATAGACAAACCGTGCATCATAGTCGCTATCAGGTGACGGAAAACCCCAGGCCCGACTTCCACTTTCAATGGCGAATAATATTCGGACATCATGCCGCCGTTCGATTTGCTGAAGTTCTTGCAAAACCTTTTGGCGGTATTCCGGTTCTATTAAATTTGCACTCATTTTACTATCCCAAACGGACCTTTTGAGGATCAGCCATCCATATGATTTCAATTTTCTAGAAAAAGGGCGCGCACGGACGCTGAGACCGAATTGTGAAGTGGGGGACAATCGGTCACTCAGCGCCCCGGCGGAGAAGCCCCGCAAATACCGTTATAGCAGAATTCTGAAAAAATGAAAGTCTGGATTTATAATTACAATTAGTAAGCGTTATGTTCTGGCAGGAATATTTCGCGCTTACCCCCCGGGCCGCTGGGTCCGATCATACCTTCGGTCTCCATACGTTCGATAAGATTGGCGGCCCGGTTATAACCAATGCTGAGACGGCGCTGGATATAAGACGTGCTCGCTTTGCGGTCCCGGGCAACAATAGCCACGGCTTGATCAAACAAGGAATTGCCTTCCTCGCCACCGGCTTGATCGCCGCCCGCTTCTTCTTCGGGTTCCGCGGTAATATCTTCGAGATAGCTTGGAGTGCCCTGAGCTTTGACAAAGGCCGCAATTTTCTCGACTTCGCCGTCCGAAACAAAAGGCCCATGCAAGCGACGCGGACGCCCCGTCCCCATAAACAACATGTCACCATTGCCAAGCAATTGCTCGGCACCTGTCTCGCCAAGGATCGTACGACTGTCGATGGATGAGCCGACCCGGAACGAAACGCGGGTTGGGAAGTTGGCTTTGATCGTGCCCGTGATAACATCGACGGAAGGTCGTTGGGTTGCCATAATCATATGAATACCAGCGGCTCGGGCCATTTGGGCCAGGCGCTGCACGGCACCTTCAATGTCTTTACCAGCCACCATCATCAAGTCGGCCATTTCGTCAATAATCACGACGATAAATGGCATGGGTTCGAAGTCGAGCTCTTCAGTTTCATAGGTCGGATCGCCGGTTTCCTTGTCATAACCAGTCATTATCGTTCGCGTGAGCACTTCGCCGCGCGCTTTGGCTTCACTGACTTTTTCATTATAGCCCGCCATGTTGCGAACGCCCATTTTAGACATTTTCCGGTAGCGGTCTTCCATCTCCCGAACCGTCCATTTCAAGGCTACAACCGCCTTCTTGGGTTCGGTCACCACAGGGGCCAGCAAATGCGGCGCGCCGTCATAAACCGATAATTCCAACATTTTCGGATCGATCATGATGAACTTACATTGATCGGGGGTCAGCTTATACATAAGCGACAAAATCATGGCATTGACCGCGACCGACTTACCAGAACCGGTCGTACCCGCGACGAGCAAATGCGGCATTTTTGAAAGATCGGCGATAAAAGGCGTCCCGCCAATATCTTCGCCCATTATCAACGGCAGGGCTGCGTCAGCGTGGGTATAAGCGTCAGAAGACAACATTTCTTTCAACCAGACTGTTTCGCGTCTGCGATTTGGCAGTTCGACACCCATGGCATTTCGCCCGGGCACGACCGCAATCCGGGCGCTTTCGGCACTCATATTTCGCGCAATATCTGGGGCAAGATTAATCACGCGCTGACTTTTGACACCGGGAGCCGGTTCAAATTCAAACAACGTCACAACGGGACCAGGACGTACGTCACCCATTTCGCCTTTAATGCCGTAATCCTGCATAACCTGATGCAGATTTTGTGCGGTCCGTCGCAGCGCGCCTTCATCCGCAAGTAATTTCCGGGCGGGCGGGGTCTTTAACAGGTCGAGACCCGGCAGCACAAATTGTGAGCCTTCTGGAAAATGAAATTCCGGCGCCTTGGCTTTTCGCTTGCGCGGCTTTTTCTTAGGGGCCGGTTTCGGGGCAGGGGCTTTAGCTGCCGGCTTTGCCCGGCGATATTTGGGCTTTACCGGTGCCTCGTCCGGCAGGTCACGTAACAGGCTGTCGCCCGCGCCGACTTCGGCCCCATAGCTTTGTTGAAACTGGCGACGCACAAACTGCACAAATCGGTCAATCCAGACACGGATTGTGGCCCAGACCAGACCAGCCGCATCCCAGACATCTAATAGGTCGCGGCTGACCACGCCGATATAACGGCCCAGACAAAAGGCGAAACCCAGAAATGTCAGCAGTCCAATTACGGCGCCCGACATTGGAATATTAAATCGATCCAAAAACCCTTGCACGCTTAGAAATATACCATCGCCAATCCATCCGCCCAGCCCGGTTGCCATGGGCCAGTTCTGAGGGATTGGAAATGCAGATAACGTAATCGAAGCCAGCATAACCGTCGAAAGCGCAAGGCCTCTGCGTTTCCAACGATCTGTACGTCCTAGCGTGGGTCCGGGACGGAAAATTCCTTTGACTCCAGAAAACAACCACAGAAAACCCAGAACCAGTGCGCTCCAACCGATTAACTGCATCAGGAAATTAGACAGGCCCGCGCCCGGTCCACCCACAAGATTTTGAGTGGATCCAATCCCTGCCGTATCCCCTGTTGTGTCAAAGGGGTTATAAGACAATACAGCGAGTAACACGAAGGTCCCGACACCGCACAAAAACAGGGCCATAGCGGCCCGACGAAACGTGCCAGATGATGGATTATCCAGATCATCCATTAGTGACTGCGCATAATTGGCGTCATAATCCGCATTGGCGCTGGGCGGCATGTATCCTCACTCATAAAATTCGTTAAGAGACTGTGAAGGATAGGCGTAAATGCGGGGTTAAAATCCTTAGATATTCACGTCGATGCTTGTCAAAATTTACGGGCGGTTAACGCCGTGTTTAAATAGTTTCTTACGACATTGTTAGGATGATTGATATCTGGGGTCGGAATGAACCTATTCCGATGGTGGATCAATTCCAAAATATTCATTGGTTAAATGAGTATTGATGTGGGGCAAATCGGTGACAAAAAAGCTGATGCAAACATGCCATAAATTGCGAACAAATCGCGACGGTCATTTTGCCGTCTGGTTTTCGCTTGTGGCTGTACCATTGGTTATCGGTGCCAGCATAGTGGTCGATCTGCAAAACGCGACAGCCAATAAAGCATCAATCAAAAACGCTCTGGATACAGCCGTTCTGGCGGCCGTTTCCAATCGACAGCTATCGAGCGAACAAACCGAGGCCTTTGCCGAACAAGTGTTTTTGGAGAATTATACGGGTGCTGCCAAATTAGATCTCGAAGTGTTTCCGTCAACAGACCGGGTGCAAATGACCGCGACGGGTGCCGTATCTTCCACAATGGGAAAGCTTTCCGGAAAAGGCGATATGAACGTCTCAGTGTCCAGTACCGCCGTCATGGACAAAAACAACACTATATGTGTATTGGCGCTTGCCACGGATTTGGCTGAAAGTGTCAGATTTATTGAAGGGACTCAATTCAGTGCTAAGAATTGTTCCGTACAATCTAATTCTTCACACAACACGGCCATTCTATCCAACTCATTGACAACGCCTTCGGCCAAAGCGTTTTGCGCCGTTGGTGGCGCTAGCGGACCCTTTGATCCCTATATTCGAAGTCAGTGCTCTGCAATTACAGACCCATTTGTAAACCGTAAACCCCCGGCGCCGGGCCCCTGTAAGCCTGGCAGCATGTTTAATCCCGTTCATGTGGACGATTTAGGCGAGCGACCACCTGGATCACACAACCATAAACACAGTCATGGCGCCGATGGGTCTCATACCCATGCCCATTTGGCCGATCAAACTCATCACCATGTCCGGGTTCCGATGCCGCGCTTGACCGAACTAGGGGCGAGCCCGAGAACATTTAACCGACTGCTTGACGATTATGATGATAAGCTCCTGAGCGTCGAAGAATCGCAAAACTATACAGGGCACTCGCTCACGCTCAATCCTGGAACCTATTGCGGAGGCTTGACCATTGATGGTCAAAACGTCGTTTTCAGGCCCGGCGTATATACGATGTTAGACGGCCCATTGACCTTTAAAAATCGCGCGACGGCGCGGGCTGAAGGTGTCTCATTTGTTATGAACGGGCAAAATTCGGTTTTAACGGTGGAAACCGGATCCTATGTTTATGTGAAAGCCCCCAATAGAGGTGAAATGCGCGGCCTTGCCTTTTATCAAGTGCGAAATCCGTTTTCGACAACCTATCCAAATGGCATAAACCTTATACATAGCGGCGGTTCATTAAATGTCGTGGGCACATTGTACTTTCCAACGCAAGCGGTCGACGTTTTTGGCGATAGCGAATTGGGTGCCAGTGCACCGGCAACATCCTTTATCGCTCATCAAGTAACCTTTTCTGATGATGTTGAGGCCAATATTCGCGTTGATGCGGCTATGGCCGGCTTGCCGCCTATGGAGCCCACCTCTGATGACGGTGCGCGGCTCATCGAATAAAGCCTATCAGTCCAAAATCAGGTCCGAAGAGACTTACCTATTAAGAGACCGCTAACTTCAATTAGAAACCCAATATTCAGACGTAGATGTCATTTTCGGACATACACGGGTTGCTGTGGTGGGAAAATGTATAAATTGTCGAAACAGTTATTAAGACTGCGACGCGATACAAGCGGTCAATTTGCGCTGATGACGGCGATATTGTCGATTCCGGTCTTAATCGGGGTCGGATATGCAGTTGATCAGTCAAGAGCGGTCTCGCAAAGATCGGCGCTGGCTTCAGCCGTTGACGCTGCGGCCTTGGCTGCCGTTATGCCGGCCCAGATGAACGAAATTGAACGCGAGGCCTATGCCCGTGAAATGTTTTATCAAAATTATAAGTCAGAATTCCCGGTGGAGCTCGACGTCAAAGCGGGTCCTGAACGCGTAGATCTTGTGGCGGAGAGTCATATTCCGACCCTGTTTTCGGGCATAGTCGGCAAAGATAAAGCCGGTGTCGTAGAAAATGCGTCAGCGACTGTAACCCGGGAAGATGTAATTTGCGTTCTGGCCCTGGACCCCAAAGGCCCCAAATCCATTGAATTTCAAGACGCAGCTCAGTTTGTTTCACCAGCCTGTTCGGTTCAGGCCAATTCAACACACAATATCGCGCTTCGTTCTACAACGCCTCGCCCGCCTTCTGCTAAGTCGTTCTGTACAGGCGGTGGCAGCCAGGGCAGTTTCTACCCTTACGTCAAAGCTAATTGCCGGCCCGTGGAAGACCCTTACAAAGATCTTGTCGTACCTGAAGCGGCCGACAAATGTGATGAAAACAAGAAAATCGAAATCCGTGGCGAGAACGAAGTTGCCGGCGATTGGGGAGAGATTGCCTTTGCTCAAGGGAATGGGAACGGGAACGGGAACGGTAACGGTAACGGTAACGGTAATGGGAACGGCAATAATGGTGCATTAGAGCTCGTCCCGTCAAATGCTACTATGAGCCCGGGAATTTATTGTAAGGGCATCAAGATCAAAGGCGCCAATGTCCGTCTCAAACCCGGCGTTTATCACGTTTGGGGAGATTTACATTTTACCGAAAGCTCCAATGTAGTTGGCGACGGCGTTACCTTTATCCTTAAGGGTAAGAAGAATCGCCTGAAAATCGATCACGGCGCGATCGTACGCCTAAGAGCGCCATCCGAAGGTTTAACCGCCGGTATCGTATTCTGGCAGGCCTATTTGGACTTAAAAAAATATGTTCGTGGCCAGGAAACCAAACCCCCTAAAGGGGCCGTAGCAAGATCAGAAATCAATTCGGGTGGTGGGCTGCAAATTATCGGTACGGCCTATTTCCCTCATCATGAACTGATCATCACCAGTTCAAACTCGGTCGCCTCTCAGGCGCCGGCGACATCCTTCATTGCCTACCGGATCAAAATTGCCGGCAAAGCTAATTTGCAGGTTAATGTAGATCACGAAAAAGGGGGCATCCCGCCTTTACTTCCCAGGTCTGATGAAGGCGCCCGCTTGATCGAATAAGGCTTAGTCCTTCAACATTCGAACTTCACGTTGCGGCAACGGCATTTTGATGCCGTTCTTTTTCAATGCCCGCCAAACAATGAAATTCAAATCTGATGTAAATTTATTGGGGCCGTCATCAATACCAGACACCCAGAATTCAATGGCGAAATGAATACCGAAATCGCCAAATTCACGGAGTTCCAAATCGGGTTCTTCGGGCTCCATCAAGACCTTGTCATAGGCCGCGATTTCCGGGATCAAAATATCTTCAAGTTTATCAATATCGGTGTCATAGGCGACCATAAAATGCACTTCATAGCGCTGGCGCGGGTCCTTATGAGTCCAGTTTTCATAAGTCCCTTCAATAAAAGTCGTATTAGGGACCATAACATCTTTGCCGTCCGTGGTTTCAACCGTGGTCGAACGCATATTTATGGCATCCACAAATCCTTCTTGCCCATCAGGCAGAACCACGAAATCACCTTTCCGGACTGACCGATCAAAAAGAATGATCAATCCCGAAACAAAGTTGGCGGCCAAAGGTTGCAAACCAAAACCTATACCCAGACCAATCGCACTAAAAATTACGACGAGGCCCGAGAGAGGAATACCTGCAAAGCTCAGAATTAAAACAAACAGAATAACAAATAATATGATCTGGAACATTTTGGCGACGACTTCGCGTGTCGCGACGTCCAGACTTTCTTGAGACCGGATCGCGTTTTGTCCTCGGTCATTGGAAAGATTTCCCAACCAGAAAAACAGGCCGCCAAATATTGCCAACTTGATCAGCGTCATCAGCGTGATGGGTGTGTCGCCCATCGACATAATGGTCGTGCTGCCCAGGAAGGCAATAAAACTGTCAAAGAACCCAAACACGGCCAGCAAAGCCGTCGGGATGATTGTCCAGATAGCAATGCGCTGGAACAAATCATGCGTAATAAATTCTTTGATCGCCTTATAAAGCAGGAAGACAACGGCCACGCCCTGTGCGAGCTTGACCAACCAGTCCTCACCAAAAGTCGGGACCGCTTTTAAGATCAGCGCAAAAAGCGCCAAAAGCGCGACCAACATGAAGGCGCGTAGGAAATTGGCCGACCGATAGACATAGTCACGGACAATTTTCAGCTTGGCGTCATCCGCTGGTTTTTCATGAAATAGAAAAATTTTCTTTTTCAAGACGCCTGCAAAAATCGGCGAGAGAAAAACAGCCAAGATAACGGCGCCGATCTGAGCGAGAAATGGCAGGCTGGTCAGCCATTCCAGAATTTTAGCCAACCAGGTCTGCGCCATTTCCTTGAGTTGAACAGGGTCCGTAAACTTGTTCTTTGGCGCCTCTGTAACGTCCTCAATACTGGTTTCTTCAGGGTTTTGGGACTCAAGCTTAGCTTTTGCATCAGCTTTGGCGGCCTCTAAAAAATTGCGCTCGGCCTCAGACAGCGCCTCAAAAGCGTCTTCTACAGATGTCTGGGTTTCATTCGGTTTGCTTGCTGCCTCTTGAACCTCAGCGGCAACGCTCTCTTCCACCGCCTCTTGCGTTTGGTTATCTGATGACGTCTGCGCCAACCCGGTCGTTGTTAGAGCCGCGCTCAGCATTGCGGTTGCCAAGCATAATAAGATTATGCGCCAAATTTGCATCATTTTGGACATAGTCCCTCTCTTTTTTCCACGGGCTATAGATTCTGTACTATATTTTGTAAACATTTTTGGGTATGGGGCGCAG
>JAHDDX010000095.1 GCA_020629135.1 Hellea sp. | reverse complement strand
CCATTGGCCTTGAGGCCAAGCGTAATCTCCTGCCCATGCAAATGGGAGATGTCCATCTGACCAGTGCGGATACGTCCAAACTCGAAGCGGCAACCGGATTTAAACCGAATACCCCAATTGCCGAAGGTCTGGCGAATTTCGTCGCCTGGTACCGGGATTTTTACGGGGTCTAATTTTGACCGAGCAGGTATGTCCAAATTGTCAAAACAAATCGTTCTCTTGGTCTTTGCAGGACGAAACAACGTTGACGATTTGGTATTGTTCAAACTGTAAATATGTTGCCTACGAGGACGAAAATCTGGAATCTCAATGTGGGAATTGCTCGCAATCAGCTAAATCGCATTTAAGGGATTCGAACAAAGAATATTGGTGGTGCTCCAGTTGTGGAACCACCGAAGTTGACAATAATCGTGTTCGTTCGAAACCGATGACACGTTTTGCCCCCTCGCCCACCGGCTATCTGCATCTGGGTCATGCCTATGCGGCGGAACAGGCCTTTTCCTATGCCCAGGAACGCGGCGGAACCTGCGTGCTGCGGATTGAAGATATCGACCACACCCGTTGCAAACCGGAATATACCAAAGCCATTTACGAGGACCTCGACTGGTTGGGCTTTGATTGGCCTCTGCCTGCGCGGGTTCAGAGCCAGCATTTGATGGACTACCAAAAGGTCATCGACCAGTTAAATGATATGGGTCTGCTCTATCGTTGCTTTAAAACCCGTAAAGAACTGCCTGATGGGGTTTATCGCGGCACGCCCGATCCGGACGAAGCCAGACGCGTCTCGGATCATGAGGCCTTTGCCTGGCGCCTATCCATCGCCGAGGTCGAAGCCCATCTGGGGGAGACCGATCTGCCCTTTACCGATGAAATTCTGGCCCGCAAAGATATCGGGACGAGCTATCACGTGGCTTGCTGTCATGATGATGCCCTGCAGAGTATTACCCATGTGGTACGCGGCATGGATATCGCGCCGCTCACCGGATTTCAAAACCTGTTACAGCGGCTGATGGGTTGGCCGCAGCCCGAATATTTTCACCATGAATTGCTGACCAATGCGCAAGGTGAGAAACTCGCCAAGCGCAATCATGACACAACGATCCGGTCTTTACGCGATCAGGGCTTCACCCCGGCGCAAGTATTGGATATGGCAAGACCATGAGCGAGCTTTTGCGCGATATCTGGTATTTTGCCGGCCTGTCCGGGGATTTCAAAACCGGGGCTTTGAGCCGGATTGAAATTGCCGGGGAGCCGATCACGATCGGACGCAAACGCGACGGCACCGTCTTTGCCCTGCGCGATATCTGCCCGCACCGCGCCGCGCCTTTGTCGGCGGGTCGGATCAAAGACGACACGGTGGAATGTCCTTATCATGGCTGGCGTTTTCGCGCCGATGACGGGGCCTGCGCCGAGATCCCGGCCCTTTGCGCCGATCAGGCCATGGACACCCAAAAGATCAAAGTCCGGCATTTCCCGACCCGCGAGATCGGGCAGCTCGTCTGGATATTTATGTCTGCGGATAAGCGCTTTTCCGGCACGCCGGATGTGGACCCGCCAGCCTTTCCATTCGCCGACCGCAAACCGATCATGGACGACGGACTGGTTTTAAATTGCCATGTGGATCATGCCGTGGTCGGTCTGATGGATCCGGCCCACGGGCCCTATGTCCATGCGCAGTGGTGGTGGCGCTCTGAGCACAGCATGCATGAAAAAGCCAAAGCCTTTGAACCGCGTGAGCACGGCTTTGCCATGGCCGCCCATACCCCTTCATCCAATTCTTTTGCCTATAAACTTCTGGGGGGAAAGCCGGTCACCGAAATCACCTTCCGCCTGCCCGGCATTCGCACCGAAGAGATCAAGGTCGGCGATAAAACCCTGTTATCTTTCACGGCCGTCACACCGGTCAACGACACGAAAACCCGTATCCGTCAGGTATTTTTTACGGATATGGGGCTGATCAAACTACTCTCGCCGATTTTAAAAGTTGGCGCCCGGCGGTTCTTGCGCCAGGACGCGGATATGGTCGACCTGCAACAAATCGGCCTCGCCTATGATCCGACATTACTTTTGATTGAAGACGCCGACACCCAGGCCAAATGGTATCACGCCCTTAGGAAAGAATGGATCAAATCCCGCCAGGACCAACGCCCGTTCAAAAACCCGGTTAAAGCCCGAACACTGAGATGGCGAAGTTAAGTTGAACTATGCTGAATTCCCGCCTGCGCGGGAATGATCGGGTGAGGAGCCGTTCCCGCCCAATTACAACCGGGTCATATTGAAATGCCAACTTCAAAATAGAAGAAAGTCACCGGGCGTTGATAGCCATATAACTTATTGATAGCCGATTTTCACCATCCGTCATTGCCGGGCCTGTCCCGGCAATCCACGCCGTCCTAACGACAAATATTCTGACTTTGAAATTTCTCTATCCGCTCATTCCCGCGCAGGCGGGAATCCAGTTTTACTCCGCCGCTTCCGCAAAGCCACATTGGCGCTGTTCCATGGCGATCTGCTTGGTCAGACGTTTGGCGTTTTGCGCATAGGCCTCGGTTACGGACCCACTGACCACCGTTTTACCGCGCAAGGTGCTGACATCCGGACACAGGTGAAAGACCAGCTCATGTGAGGATTTTTCCGCCCCGTCCTTGGGCGCGATCCAATAAACAATGTCCTGACCATTGGGATTGGCCTCACTTTTGGTCGCTTCGGCTACGGCCTCAGAGTCGCGAGCGATTTCCTGAGCTTGTGCCGCCACTTCGGGTGAGCAGGCCGTGGTCGGCTCGCCGGATTTAATCTGAGACGCGCAAGCATTCATGTCCTGAGTATATTGCTCGACTGATGGTGGGCTGAAATCCACACCCAGAACAGTCGCAAGTGCCGCCAGACCAACCCCGACACCGCCGGCGATTTTTTTAGTTCGCGGGTCCATATCTTTATCCATAAAGATAAGGGCCAAGAGGGGCAGAAAGGCGATGACGGTTATGATCGCACCCAGCTGGTTTTGGAAAAAGAAGCGGGCCTGATCTTCGCGGCTGGCGGGATCATGTTTGTTGGCGGCCTTCCAAAGAAAGCTACCTGCAATGGCAAACACAGCAATAAAGACAAGAATACCAATCAGTAGCGCGATATTACCGGAGTCAAACTTATTGCCCAGCACCTGCAACACACCGTAAATTTCGCCTGCAATGGCAGCCAGCCAGGACAATCCCGCAAAAATTCTGAGCTTTTTGGCTTTGCCTTTTTGGTCCTGTGTCGCCTGCCAGGCTTTGGTAATGTCTTCGGTTTCCGACGTTTCGGTTTTGTCTTGGTCTGACATATTCAGTTCCCCCTGAATTAATCGCGTCCCCTGATTCGAATGTTTACAGCCTATCCGGCATTGCGCGTCTTGGCAAATTTGCGGCTGCAATCGGATTTCAATAGACTCCCTTTAATTTCGCCAAGATGATGTATCAAAGATATAACGCTTAAAATGAAAGGGCTCGGTATGCCGCGACAATTAATGTGCTCAATTTTACTGTTCGGGCTCGCGGGTTGCGCTACCTCAGATGGAAATCCTGATGCTTCAGCGCAGGTTCTCATTGAAGCCCTGGGGCCACAACAAACCTTTGCACGACTGGGGTGGCAAGTTGAACCGGACTATAAACCGGCGGAGCATTGTTTTAATCACTGGCATGAGCGCGCTGATGCGCAAATCAGCGAATCCGAAATCACCGATTGCGACCTTCACGCTCAGGATCTGTCTCGGCTCTATGCCTCTTATGGCACAGACGCCCCACCGTCCAATTTCAAATCCGAATATTACTGGCAGGCCTATAACGCCTATTCACTCGATTATCCGGGTCTGGTTGAACACTGGATATCAATGGGTGGCAGCGAAGATGATGCAAGCTTTCTGGATCATCCGGTCTGCGCTGATACTTTGCAACAAGGTTGGGCCGGATCGGATTATTTCTGGGACGGGGCGGAACACCCGCTGTGCCGATTATATAAGGTCGAAGCGATAGAGGCAGCAAAATGATAGCCAGTAACATGGCAAAAGAAAAATCGCCGCATAGACGCGTCGCGTTTAAGCCGATAAAAGGCATAAAAAAGGAATTCTCATGCTGACGATTTTATACGCTTTGACGTTCATCTCTTTTGGCGCAGTTGTGCTGACCCTGATCATGGGGGCTGTCGCCATGGGCGGCAAAGATAAAGGTGACCGGATGAAATCCAATCGCTGGATGATGCGCCGGATCACGGCTCAGGCCATAGCAATCATTTTGCTGATCCTGACCCTTTACGTCCGCAAGCAGTCCGGCGGCTAATGGTCAAACTCAATAAAATTTACACCCGAACCGGGGATGACGGATCGACCGGACTGGTCGATGGGTCCCGCCTGTCCAAAGCTGACCTGCGGGTGCAAGCCTATGGGGATGTCGATGAAACCAATGCCGTCATCGGCCTTGTGCGTCTTTACATTAAAGACACGGATCTCGACGCCATGCTCTCACGAATTCAAAATGATCTATTTGATCTCGGCGCAGACCTGGCAACACCGTTACCGAGCGAAGGTGAAGACGATAGCGAATATGCCCTGCGCATGGTTGCCGAACAATCAAATCGACTAGAAGAAGAACTCGACAAGCTAAATGATGATCTTGAACCTCTTAACAGCTTCGTCCTGCCGGGCGGGATGAAGTCCGCAGCCTATTTGCATCAAGCCCGTACGGTCTGTCGACGGGCCGAGCGGAATTGCGTGGCCTTAATGCACGACGTCGCCGTCAATACCCATGCAGTCACCTATCTGAACCGATTGTCAGACTTTTTGTTTGTTGCCGCGCGCTGGTGCAATGATAAAGGCCGGGAAGACGTTAAGTGGGTGCCAGGGGCTAATCGTTAGGCCATTAAAAGGCCCGCTTAAGCCCCACATTAAAAACCATCATACCAGCCACATCATATGCAATAATGCGCATATGACGCAGCTTCTAGGCTTGTCTTTCTAAATGCTTGCGTGCATATGTCGCCAACCTAAAGAATTCCCGTTAAACCGGAGCAAAAAATGAAAGTTCTTGTCCCCGTCAAGCGCGTGCTTGACTACAACGTCAAGGCCCGCGTCAAAGCGGATCAAAGCGGCGTTGACCTCTCAAACGTCAAAATGTCAATGAACCCATTTGACGAAATTTCCGTCGAAGAAGCGGTCCGCCTGCAAGAGGCTGGCACGGCTTCTGAAACCATCGTTGTTTCGATCGGCCCCGCCAAAGCCCAGGAAACAATTCGTACGGCCCTGGCCATGGGTATGGACCGCGGTATTCATGTCGAAACCGATGACGACCTGGAGCCTCTTGCGATTGCCAAAATCCTCAAAGGCATTGTTGAAGCCGAAGGCCCGGAAATGGTCATTCTTGGCAAACAGGCCATTGATAATGATTTCGGCGCGACCGGCTCTATGCTGGCTGCCCTTCTGGACTGGCCGCAAGGCACGTTTGCTAACTCTGTCGCCAAGGATGGTGATAGCCTATCAGTTGCTCGCGAAGTAGACGGTGGTCTGCAAACGGTCAAAGTTTCTTTGCCAGCGGTCGTTACGACCGACCTGCGTTTGAACGAGCCGCGCTATGCCTCTTTGCCCAATATCATGAAGGCGAAGAAAAAGCCGATTGATGCCAAGACCCCGGGTGATTACGGCGTTGATACAGCCGCCCGCCTGAAAGTGCTGAAAGTAACTGAGCCGCCCAAACGCGAAGCCGGTGTCAAAGTCGAAGACGTGGCCGCATTGGTCGATAAACTTAAAAACGAAGCAGGAGTGATCTAATGGCCATTCTCGTCGTTGCAGAACATGACAATGAAAGTCTGAAGGATCAGACCCATAAAACCGTAACTGCCGCCAAAGCCATGGGCGGGGACGTTGATGTCCTCGTTGCCGGAAAGGGCGTCAAAGACGTCGCCGCAGAAGCGGCCAAGATTGACGGCGTGCGCAAAGTGATCGCCTGCGATCATGAAAGCCTGCGTCGCCAGCTCGCCGAAGCCATGGAAGCCGTGATCGTCCCTCTAATGGGTGATTACGACGCCATTCTGGCACCGGACACAACCTCGCATAAAAATTATATGCCACGTGTTGCGGCCAAATTGGATGTGCAGCAGATCAGCTCGGTCACCGGTGTCGAAAGCGCCGATACCTTTGTGCGCCCGATCTATGCGGGTAACGCTATGGCAACCGTTCAATCATCAGATACCAAGAAAGTTGTGACCGTTCGGACCACGGCCTTTGATAGCGCCGGTGAAGGCGGAAGTGCTTCTGTTGATACCATCGCGGATCCATCCGGCCCATTCAAAGCCGAATTTATCAGCGAAGAACTGACGGTGTCTGATCGTCCAGAGCTGACCGACGCCAAGATCGTGATCTCGGGTGGTCGCGGCATGGGGTCAGGCGAAAACTTTGTTATGATTGACAAGATCGCGGATAAGCTTGGCGCCGCTGTTGGCGCGTCCCGCGCCGCCGTCGATGCGGGCTTTGTCCCCAATGACTATCAGGTCGGTCAAACCGGTAAAGCCGTTGCGCCTGAACTTTATATCGCCGTCGGCATTTCCGGCGCGATCCAGCACCTGGCCGGAATGAAGGACAGCAAAGTCATCGTCGCCATCAATAAGGACGAAGAAGCCCCGATCTTTACAGTGGCGGATTACGGTCTGGTTGCAGATCTGTTCAAGGCTCTGCCTGAGTTGGATGAAGAACTCTCCAAGGCTGGCTATTAGTCAAATCCAAAACAGATTATTGTTTCAAACCCGGCCTTCGAGCCGGGTTTTTTGCATCTGAGATTCCAAGCGAAATCCGCCTTATTTCCCGTGCATTTTGGTGCAAACTCCCCTATATTTCCGAGGTCAAAAAAACCTGATTCGGGAAGCGAATTATCCTATGGCCGAAGCTGCCGAAAATACGCCGGAATACGGCGCCGATAGTATCAAAGTTTTGAAAGGTCTGGACGCGGTTCGAAAGCGTCCTGGCATGTATATCGGTGATACCGATGACGGATCCGGCCTGCATCATATGGTCTATGAAGTTGTCGATAATTCCATTGACGAAGCTTTGGCCGGACACGCCAATCATGTACGCGTCACCCTGCATGCGGACGGGTCCTGTTCCGTGCGCGATAATGGACGAGGTATCCCGGTCGCTATTCACGAAGAAGAAGGGGTATCCGCCGCCGAAGTGATTATGACCCAGCTCCATGCTGGCGGAAAATTTGACAGCAATTCCTATAAGGTGTCCGGCGGCCTTCACGGCGTCGGTGTGTCGGTTGTGAACGCGCTCTCTGTCTGGCTGACATTGACGGTCTGGCGGGACGGCAAGGAACACTTTGTCAAATTCTCTCACGGCGAAACGGTTGAGAGCCTCAAAGTTGTCGGCGACGCACCGAATGAAATGCGCGACGGATCGGAGCGGGTTTTGACTGGCACTGAAGTCCGCTTTATGCCGTCGGAAGAAACGTTCTCAATGATCGAGTTTGACCGGGACACATTGGAACGGCGTCTACGCGAACTGGCTTTCTTGAATTCAGGCGTGAGGATTATTCTGACCGATGAGCGCCCGGAAGACGATATCGTAACCGAGTTGTTTTATGAGGGCGGGATCACGGCCTTTGTCAAACATTTGGACGCCAATAAACAGGGCTTGCTTGAGGCCCCTATTTCAGTCGCTAAAGAGCTTGAGGGGATTACAGTCGAAGCCGCCATGTGGTGGAATGATGGCTATCATGAAAATGTCCGCTGTTTCACCAATAATATCCCTCAACGGGACGGCGGAACTCACCTCGCCGGATTTCGCGGGGCTCTGACCCGTACGATCAATAAATATGCGGCCGAGAGCGGCGCGGCCAAAAAGGAGAAGGTCAGCATTTCCGGCGATGACGCCCGTGAAGGTCTGACCTGTGTCCTTTCGGTCAAAGTCCCGGATCCTAAATTCTCATCTCAGACCAAAGACAAGCTGGTCTCTTCCGAGGTTCGCCCAGTGGTCGAAAGCGCCATGAATGAGGCGCTCGGCGAATGGTTTGAAGAAAACCCGGCCGAAGCCAAAAACATCGTTCAAAAAATTATCGAGGCCGCCGCAGCCCGTGAAGCCGCGCGCAAAGCCCGCGATCTGACCCGGCGCAAATCGGCACTTGATATTGCCTCCCTGCCCGGCAAGCTCGCCGATTGTCAGGAAAAGGACCCGTCTCTTTCTGAAATCTTCATCGTCGAGGGGGATAGTGCGGGCGGTTCTGCCAAACAGGCCCGTGACCGCCATAATCAAGCCATCCTGCCGCTCAAGGGTAAAATCCTCAATGTCGAACGAGCCCGGTTTGACCGTATGCTATCCTCGCAGGAAATCGGCACAATGATCACGGCACTCGGCACCGGGATCGGACGCGATGATTTCAATATTGAAAAACTGCGTTACCACAAAGTCGTGATCATGACGGACGCCGATGTCGACGGCGCTCATATTCGGACCTTGTTGCTGACGTTTTTCTATCGGCAAATGCCCGAGCTGATCGACCGGGGTTATCTGTATATCGCTCAGCCACCGCTTTATAAGGTCGAGCGGGGCAAGTCCGCCCGCTACCTCAAAGATCAATCCGAACTGGATGAATATCTGATCGAGGCCGGGTCTCAAGATGCAACTCTTACCCTGGAAAGCGGCGCTGTTATCGCAGGTGAAGACTTAAAACGTGTCGCTCGCGAAGCATTAACCGCGCAAAGCCTGATTGACCGCCTGAAATCCAAGGCTTCTGATATTATTATTGCACAGCTCGCCATTGCCGGAGCCCTCGGCCCGGATGCTGGCGACAAAGAGATTACGGACGCAGCTCAACGGCTTGACCGGATTGCCGATGAAGGCGAAGATGGCTGGGCGGGCCGCTTTGATGACGACGGCGCATTAGTGTTTGAACGTGATGTGCGCGGCGTGACCGAACGTGTGGTGTTACGTCCGGCTTTCCGGGATAGTTCAGACGCCCGTCGTCTGCACCGTCTGGCCGGTGGTCTCCAGGAAACCTATGCCGGGATCGCCCAATTCCGGCGCGGTGAAAATGATCCCGTCGAAATTTTCGGTCCTGCGCAGCTATTGGAAACCATATTCGAAGGTGGCCGCAAAGGGTTCAAAATTCAGCGCTATAAGGGACTGGGTGAAATGAACCCTGACCAGCTTTGGGAAACCACGCTGGATTCCAATGCCCGTTCGCTTTTGCAAGTCAAAGTCGAAGCCGCCGATGCTTCAGATGATCTGTTCACCAAGCTCATGGGCGACGTCGTTGAACCCCGCCGCGAGTTTATTATTTCTAATGCGCTTGACGCGGATGTGGATATTTAACCTGCGTCTTGCCCCGCTGGGTAAAATAAGGCAAAAGCCCGCCCTATGAATTGGCTCACTCGACTTACGCCGCCTGGCGTCAAAAATATTTTCACCAAAAAGGACAGTCC
>JAHDDX010000094.1 GCA_020629135.1 Hellea sp. | reverse complement strand
TTTTGTTATCCTTGTCATTGCCCGCGAAAGAACAATTAGTCTTTTATGCCGTGCCGCTCGCCGTATTAATCGGTTGGGTGTTTTTTATGATCGAAGGCATTGGACGCTATATGGAAGAGCCTTGGCTGGACAATCGGAATGTGGTTCCGACCGATGCCATCGCGCGGGAGTTGGAACGCGATCTTCGCGCACTGACGCTTGGGGAAACGGAATTACCCGCGCCCATAACATCCGTCGACGGCGCCTTATATTAACTCGAGAAAATTTTAATCGAATATAATCCCAGCCTCAGCATGGATACTGTTTAAATAGCTTTTCTTTCCACATCCTACAGCCCCAATCGTCAGCATAATTTTGTTCATTTAAAGCGCTCTCCATTACCTAGATGTATTTTTACGGTAGATCATGGTAAAATCGATTTTCCGAAACGGGCTTTACCAAGCGTAAAACCCGTCTGAAAAAAACATGGAATAAAATCCGTCCCTCAATCGTTACCTCCATACTGACCCAAATGTTTTGGGACAGAATTGAACAAATTGGAGACGATTATGACGAAATCCGTCCTAAGAAAATCTTTGTCCATCACAACTGCTTTGTCGATCGGACTCGTAACCTTTTCATCTGCGGCTGCACAGGTCTGGCAGGACGTGGAAGGCCAATCCCCTTACAATAAAAAGGCGAAGTCACTTTCATTAAGCAGTCAGGTTATTCCCATAAACAAGGCGCGCCAATTAAAACTGGATCAAAATCAACTCGACTACCAGCTACGCTTGGCCCCGTCAGAAGTTTATGGCCAATCCAACACCCTGCTCGATATTCCACTGCCGAATGGCGATACGGCACGCTATCGGTTGTACAACTCCCCGATTATGGCGCCTGCACTGGCCGAAAAACACCCAACCATTCAAACCTTCCGCATTGTGGATAGTGAAAACCCCTATAATACAGGGCGCGTTGATGTCGGCCCAAATGGATTTCACGGCATGCTGGATCATGACGGAGACACAATTTTCATCGACCCGATAGGAACCTCCAACACCTATCAAAGTTATTACAAAGCGGATTATGTCAATGAGACAGGTCCAAATCAAAAAGAGTTCGAGTGTAATGTCAAAGATCACAATCACTCCAAACTGAATTCGAAGCCGGTTCAATACCGTCAAAAAACGGTATCCTTCGGATCAGAACTTCGGACTTATCGCCTGGCCGTTGCGGCGACAGGCGAGTTCACCGCCTTCCATGGTGGCACAAAAGAGAAAGCCCTTGCCGCCCTCGTGACCGGGATTAACCGTGTTAATCAGATCTACGAACAGGACCTTGCCATTAAACTTGAACTCGTAGCCGATAACGACAAAATCATTCACATTGATGCGAATTCTGATCCCTACACACCAGACGAGGAAATTGACCAGGTCAGCGACGATATCAATGGCAAAATCGGCGTCGATAATTATGATATCGGACACGTTGTCTCGGGCGGCGGGGCTGGCGGCCTTGCCGGTTTTGGTGTCGTGTGTTCAAATAGTAAAGCTGAAGGAATGACCGGCAGTGACAGTCCAGTAAACGATCCGTTTTACATCGATTACGTCGCGCATGAGATTGGGCATCAATTCGAAGCCAATCACACTTTTAATGGTGCTGCCGGCAGTTGCGGCGGCAATCGTGCCGGTGAAGCCGCCTATGAACCCGGCAGTGGTTCAACAATCATGGGCTATGCCAGTCTGTGTGACGATGAAGATTTACAATCAAATTCTGATGCTTATTTCCATATTCATTCCATAAATGAAATGCGCGCATTTATTGAAAACCCATCCACAGGAGGAAGCTGCGGCGTTGTCAAACAACTCGGGAATTCAGCCCCTAAGGCGCAAGCCGGTCAAGATGGACATATTCCAAAAGAAACACCATTTGTTTTAACCGGCAGCGCGAGTGATAATGATGGCAATGACAAGCTCAGTTATGTCTGGGAACAATATGACCTGGGTGCTGAAACAAATGGTCAGGCCAGCTATAAGGATGATGGAAAACGGCCATTGTTTAGATCTTTCAGCCCCACGGCAAACCCGACACGGTCATTTCCGCAAATCTCCAATGTTTTGAGTGGCACCTCGAATTTTGCCGAAGCTCTACCGACAACCTCACGAGATTTAAATTTCAGATTTACCGTCCGAGACGGCAAAGGCGGGGTTACGTCTGATGACCGCGTTCTCAAAGTAGACGCGAATTCTGGACCGTTTAAAGTGACGGCCCCAAGTACAGAAACCTGGAATGCCGGTTCAGTTCAAACCGTTAGCTGGGATGTCGCAAATACGGATCGTGCGCCAATTAATTGCGCCAATGTCGATATCAGTTTTTCGACGGATGGCGGCAAATCATTTGGCACGACGCTCATTAACTCGG
This sequence comes from Hellea sp., assembly GCA_020629135.1. Lineage (GTDB taxonomy): Bacteria > Pseudomonadota > Alphaproteobacteria > Caulobacterales > Maricaulaceae > JACOMS01. Next base: position 7,267 of record JAHDDX010000094.1, on the reverse strand, counting down.
CCCCGAATAATGGTACCGCACAAATTACCGTTCCGGATTCAAATACATCCTCTGGCCGAATTCGCGTTAAGTGTGCCAATCAACCATTCTTCAACGTCAATTCAGGTGCGATTTCGGTACAGGCTGGCTCCGGAGGTGGTGGCGGAGGTGGCGGGTCAACAAACACCCCGCCAACGGCAATAGCGGATAGTTATTCGGTTAATCAAGATAGCGGTACAACTGATTTTGCTGTCTTGGATAACGACAATGATGCTGACAATGACACTCTGACGATCACGTCTGTGAGTGACATTAGCGATGGCGGAAACGTTACCGTTTCGGATAAATCTATCCAATACCAACCCGCGACAGGATTTAGCGGCACGGAAACTTTCACCTATACAGTCAGTGACGGCAAAGGCGGAGCCGCGTCCGCGCTAGTCACAGTTACGGTCAAGGCTAACACCACCACAAACAACAGCCCCGTAGCCCAAAATGACACTTTTTCAATTGATCAGGATAGTGATTTTACCCGGCTCCCTGTCCTCGATAACGACTCGGATCCCGACAATGATGAAATCACATTGAGAACTGTAGACGTACCAGATCAAGGCGGCGAAGCCGAGATAGACGGTAATTTTATCGACTATCGACCCGCTCTTGGATTTAGTGGAACGGAGACCTTTTCCTATGAAATTGAAGATGGCAAAGGCGGCGTTTCCAAAGCAAAGGTGTCTATAAGCATTAAATCCTCTAGCTCTGGTACAACAAGCGGAAACACCACTCCTGCGCCAACTAGCACGCCCTTGGTGGCGCCCGTCAGCGGCGGCGGCGGTGGAGGTGGCAGCTTGGGCTTGTTCTCTCTATTGCTTCTTGGACTGGGTCGACTGTTTCGTAGACGTGAAGATTCTCATTCGTCAATTTCAGCTTAGAAAGTCCGATCATGCAAAAGATCTTTTTAACAACCACTTTAATTTTTGCTGGCATCCTTATGGGATGTCAGCAAACCGGCGCCCAAGAAACCGAACCATCTGCTTCTAATCAGGCCCCGACCTTTAACCACAATGAGATGTCAGAGAAGGAACAAGAAATCGTGGCCAAAATGATCTGGGTCAATGACGCGGATCCTTATGTTGACGCAAATGCTGCTTTAACAGCGAAAACGCCGCCTGAAATATTTGTTTTCACCTCGCGTTCGAAGTCATATCCGGGCCTTAGGCCCGAACAATATCTGGAAATATCCGAGCGCACCAAACCACGCTATGCCAAAGGGGCTGGTGACGTGTTATATGGACCAAACCATAAAGCTTTGAGGCAAAAACTTAAAACTTATGCCAAAGCGTATAATCGGACCGTGTACACCGGGCTGACAGGCAAACCCATTATAGACTGAAACCCTCATGAAACACACATTCAAATTCGAGCCAAAGTTAATCAGGACCTGGTCATTTCCTTTCGGTCTATTCTTACTTTGCTTTGCATTGGCCCTATTGAGTTCATCTGGCCGCGAAACATTTTCCTATTCATACTCGGCCGTAGAAATGGGCCAAGTCTGGCGGATGATTACCGGGCACCTAACCCATCTAGGATGGTCTCATTTCTGGCTGAACCTGTCAGGGTTTTTGGGAATTTGGAGCCTGTACGGAAACAAGCTAAAAACTTCGGAGTGGATTTCGATTAGCTTAGCCAGCGTGGCTTTCATCAGCCTCGGCCTTTTTATCCTAAATCCGCAAATTCAATCCTATGTCGGATTATCCGGAATGTTGCATGCCTTAATGGCGGCCGCAGCGATGCGCTCTCTATTGCGAGGATGGCAGGATGATGTCGATCTGACACGCCTTGAAGATTCCATTATTTTGATCGGGTTAAGCGCCAAGATAATCTTTGAGCAGTTTATCGGCGCCGTTCCCATGACTGAAAAACTATCGGGCGGCGCTGTCGTGCTCGATGCGCATTTTTACGGATTTACTTTCGGGATTGTCTTTGGTGCATTCGGGATGTTTTCAATTCAAAAACTAAGACCAATCACTCTAAATAGAAATCATTGCTGCGAGCTGTCTACACCCAACCCGTAGCATCGATGGTTTTTGACGAATCGAAAATGATCCAAAATTGAAAATCAGATCATTTTCAGGCTTGGCTTGCGCCGCACCGTTCCCCCACCCATGGTTGCGGCGCAAGTCTTGTCTTAATTCTCGAAACACGGCGATGTGTTTCAAATCATTTTGATGGAGGGCTATGTTTGCTAAAATAATCATAAACTGATAGCTGAAATCGTAATGGCATTCTTCCCAGCGGATTAAACGATATTATGATGGTTCGAAATTTAATTTGTGTCTCGGTGGGATTATGTTGTTCGGTCGGCCACAAGGTTTTTGCCCAATCGCCCGAATTGATAGATCAATCTGCGAGTAAAACGCTAGACCTTTCTCTCGATTTGACGCTTGGCGCCGAAATCGATTCTAATGTTACTGTTGCCGATATTGATCTTGCGTCTGGACTGGATGATCTGGCCTTTATCTTGAAGGGCCGATTAGGATTTGATCATCGACCATCCCAAGACTCTCGTCTGAGAGGTCACCTGTCTTTGACGCAAAAAAATTATGACAAGTTTTCGCAATTTGATCAGACACTGCTGTTTAGCAGTTTAGATCTTAGCCAGAAGCTCAACAAATCCCGAATTGGAATTTCCGGTCGCTATATTCACGCTGTTTTAGATGGATCCGAATATCTAGAAGCCTTTCAGGTCTCACCCTATATCAGTCATTATTTCGGCCGTAAAAATTTCGGTCGCGCTTATTATACCTGGACCGACAAATCTTATAAATTTCGCCCGGAAAGAGATGGGGACACTCAAGCCCTAGGGGTTGATTTGTATCACTTTTTCAACGGCACCCGACGGTTTATAAGTGCGGGGTACAAGTATGAGAGCGTTAAGGCGACCGAACTTCAGCTTGCTTATGATAGCCATCGAGTCAAAGCCAAATTTCAACAGAAAATCCCAATCGGTCAACGCGACACAACCTTGGCCTTATATGGGCGGTATGAGGCTCGCAAATATGATGACTTGAATTTCGCCATTTTTGATATCCGGGAAGATGACCGTTGGACATTTGGATCAAGTTTGGAACTCCCGCTTGGCAACGATTTTAAAAGCATTTTGGATATTAGCTTGAAAAACTTTAATTCGAATTTGCTATTGGTTGATTATGACAAAACAGTCGTCAGTCTACATCTGACGAAGTCGTTCTGACGATACTTGTTTCAAGCTGGATCAACCCATAACCATAGGTCGTATCAAATCCTTTTTCGCCCAAATCCAGCGCTGTAGACTTCAGATTTAGCAATATGTCTGGCATTGTTGTTGGGCTATCAAAATTTTGCATGACGATAGCTGCGGTTACAAAGGGTGCCGCCAAAGAGGTGCCGGATGATGTTTCAAACAAACCCTCTCTGCCTGCATGCAATACCCCCACACCAGGCGCGGAGAAATCAACATGATTACCCCGTCCAGCCAGACGGTAGACTTTCCGGGATTTGGAAACCGCGGTTACGCCAATCACATCGGTATAGGCGGCCGGATAAAGAGGCGCCGCATTCGGCCCGTCATTTCCAATTGCGGCGATTACAATTGTTTTTTTGCTCACTGCTGTTTTTATCGCCTTTTTTAAAACCCGGTTCGGCGGCCCCGTCAGGCTCATATTAATAACCGGAACATTATTCTCTTTCATCCAGCTGATAGCTCTAATCAGGCTGTCTGTTGTTGCCGTTCGACCACCTTTTTTTGAACTAAAAAAAACAGAACCAGCAAAATATTCCGCGTCGGGTAACAGCCCTAAATAGGTTTCACCTTGAGCAGCAAGGATTGAAAGAACAGCGGTTCCATGATCATTCGGACGTGACAGCTTTCCTCTAACAAAGTCCTGGATCTTCAAATTTACATTTTTCAAAACCGGATGGGAGCGATCTATTTCGGTGTCGATAATCCCGATCCGCAACCCTCTTCCGGTAACGCCTTTTGGCATGGTTAAAAGCGCGCGAGGCTTCATGCCATTTGCTGCGTTTTTATTCGATTGCGGACGATATACATGGTTGAGGTCAACTTCTGCCTCGGGTGCCACCGCTAATACGGCTGCTCTAAACTCTGCAAGCGTTTGATTAGCAGGCGTAATCACGCGGGCTATTATCAAATCCAGCCCCACCAAATTTTCAACCCGGTCTATCGATGCCCCCAACCCTCTTATGGCAGGAAGGTCGCCAGGCGAGGCAATTATGATCCATTCATCTAAAACCGCGCTCAGCCTATTCTGTTCGATTTCAATCTCGAAATCATCCAGCAATTCCGTTTCATTCACGCCGTCCAAAGCGTCCAGACTATCGATCCAGGTGAAATCATCTAGAAAGTCTTCCTCAAACAGCTCTTCATACACGACATCAATTTCATCTTCCACCTGCGCCCTGACCGGTGAAATTTGGGCCAGACAGAAACTGAAAGCTAAGAGCCAGCAAAGAGATATTCGAACAGTAAAAATCATCGACATAAGTAACGTGAATATTTTGGAATAATCTATAGCGCTCATCCGTCAATAAGGTAAAACAGATAGGAGTTTAAAATGGATTAGTGTTTTGAAAGAAGAACTTATTGAACTTCTACCGAAGCTCAGACGGTTTTCGCTTTCGCTGACCGGCTCGATCGCGGATGCGGATGATTTATTACAGGCCACTGTAGAGCGTCTTTTAAAAAAGGGCGTTCCAGCCAACGTACATTTGGGAAAGTGGGCTTTCCGAGTTTGTCGCAATATCTGGATTGACGAAACCCGATATCGAAAAATAAGGCAAGCACCGGATAGCGAAAATGACAATCTGATTGCTCTGAGTGAGGACGGGGAGAGATCCGCAATTGAAAAAATTACTTTGTCACAAGTCCACCAAGCCATGCAGTCCTTACCGGAAAATCAGCGTGAGGCATTGGCACTGGTTGCTTTGCAAGGCTTTAGCTATAGTGAAACAGCAGAGACATTGGGGGTGCCGGTTGGAACCGTCATGAGCCGAATATCACGGGCCCGCAAGGCCCTTGAAGCCCAATTTGACGTTAATCTACTGATCAAATCATAGAGACCCGTATGACATTTACAGACGAACAGTTATCGGCCTATCTGGATGGAGAGCTTTCGGAAAATGAGAGCCTTGCATTAGAAAAAGCTATGGAGACAGATCCGGAGCTCGCTCAAAGATTGGATCGATTGGCCAAAATCGATCAGGCTTTGTCGGATACTTACGATCCCATTCTACAAGAACCAATTCCTGATTCTATCATGGATATGCTAAGCGATAATTCGGCGAAGGACACATCCCCCAACATCGTTAATTTCGCAGATGAAAAAGAAAAACGAAAATCCTGGCTGTTTCCATCCGCAATCGCAGCCTCTCTTATCGCCGGTTTTATGGCGGCAAATTTATTGCAATCCACCACACCCAATCCAGACGGCTTGCTAATCACCGGCCCAGTCAACAAAAACAATCCACTTTACGCGGCCCTGAGCGCTCAACCTAGCGGAAATGAGGTTAACACCATTAAACCCATATTGAGTTTCAAATCGACCAATGGCGAATATTGCCGCGAGTTTACGGCCTCGGAATCGCGAGGTCTCGCATGTTTGCAATCCGGAGGCTGGGTCGTTTTATCTCAAATTTATGAGGCCCCGAATGGATCCGAAACCGGATATGCGACGGCCAGTGCACAATCTCAAGCGGGTTTTGATCTATTGATCGATAGATTGATGGAGGGCGAGGTGTTAAGTTCGGAAGAAGAAACCAACCTTATTTCTGCGGGTTGGAGCGATTAATTTGGAATAAAATAGCCCGCTCAATCGTCTCCATTATGAAAGACAATAATGGAGCTCAAAATGACCCGACGATTTTTACAAAGCGGCGCCCAGATCAGTGCTATTGCTTTACTCGGCTTTGCCGCAATCCATACTATAAGCAGCGCCAGTATTCCTTCTGAATTTTACGATGAATATGATGCGGATTACGGTGATGTTCGACACGAATACAGCGTTTCACCCGGCGAAATTTATGATCGTATTTATTCAAATGATTTCGAAACTCTCGTGGATCAAAACATTATTCGAACGATTAAAACTGCATTGCCGCAAGCGATTTCGGATCAATATCTGAGAAGCATTATTCTGACTGAAAATATCGACGGTGAGGCATTTGCTGGCGAAATGAATGACGAAGGCCATTGGGAAATTGTGATCGATATCCGCTCACATGAAGGTGACATGAAAGAATTGCAAAAAACTGCGATTCATGAAGTGGCTCATATTCTGAGCTTAAACTCAAGCCAACTTCAAGCCAACAAATTTGCCGATTGTAATACTCTAGAGTTAGACGAAGGCTGCTTAAACACAGGCTCCTATTTGTATCCATTTTACAATGCCTTTTGGAACGGTCAGTTCAAGCAGCACGCATTCTTTAGTCAATATGAAAAAGCACCATCCGCATTTGTTTCGGAATATGCGTCAACAAATCTGGCGGAGGACTTTGCTGACACTTTCGCGGAATTTGTAGAAAGGGACAAACCAAGAGGCCGAACGATCGCAGAACAGAAAATTCTCTATATGTATAATTTTCCTGAATTGGTTGAAATTCGCAATGCATTACGAAATTCGAATGTCGCGTAGGGCTGGAGCTCACATGCTGAAATGATCATGTTTTTTGGGAGCTCATTTCCGTTAGTTTCTATTGATGTGGATTCCAGCTTTCGATCTGATCCGGCTTCATCCAACAGGCATGAAAACCTGACGGGATACGGTGCGGAAGCGCGATCCGGGCGATCGGTCCCTGATCCATATTTTGCGCGTCAAAAATCTGAAACTGTTGGGCTTGGGTTTTGTCGTTCCAGACCAGTGTGATCACATAGCCATGGTCTTCACTTTTCGGATTATCCGCCGGCGCAAACCAGGGCTCGCTATACCAGCTTTCTTCCGGGCCATCTGTCCAATGGCCGACGCATTCACCTGTATCAATGTCAAACTTGCGGATCCCGGTCCATTTTAAAATATCGGGATCATGATCAACCACATAGGCCCATTTGGACTTCACACCCGTATAGCCGCTATTATAGCCCGGAAATTCAATATTAAATTCGCTGTTTAAGCAACGCTCAGTGCCCTTGCCGGTTGTCACATTCATCCGATATTCCCAGAGCCGCGCATCCATACCCAAATTGGCAATACGTTTGGCGGTGCGCACCTCATCAATTGATCCGTCTTCGTTCAGT
>JAHDDX010000093.1 GCA_020629135.1 Hellea sp. | reverse complement strand
ATTCGGCGGCGTGATACATATCGGCCGCGCCGGTCGATGTCGCATCGAAACATTCCAAGGCGCCGACCAATTCACCGGCGGCAAAGACTTTTACATTTAGGCGTCCATCGCTCATATCGTGTAACGCCTGCGCGAAACGGTTTGGCATAATTCCCAACCCGGGAAAATCCTTTGGCCATGATGTCGCCATGCGAAACTCACGACGGTTCTTGATGATATTGGGTGAGGCGACGCCGGGCTCTGATTTAGCCGTTTTGTCTGTTTTCTTTTCGCCGCCTAAAACGGCTGCCACGCCGCCACCCGTCGCCAAAGCTGCGGCGCCCAGGAGAATGTTACGTCGTTTCATCGTCAGCCTCCAGTCGTGCCCATCCATTAACGCCTAGAACTTCGCAGGGTGTGAATCTTGATTTGTAATCCATTTTCGGACTCGCGGGGACCCAATAGCCCAAATACAAATAGGGAAGACGGTCAGTCTGACAGGCGGATATATTGTCGAGTATCATGAATTTTCCGAGACTTTTACCGGATAGAGCCGGGTCGAAAAAACTATAAACCATGGACAAGCCATCCGAGAGCCGGTCGATTAAAACACAAGCGACAAGCGTTTCGTCCGGGTCCCGATACTCAATGATTTCTGTTTGACTAGCGCATTCCTCAACCATCATTTCATAACGGTAGAAATCCATTTCCGCCATGCCACCGCCCGCATGCCGATTGATTAAATAGGTTTGAAGCAAAGAAAACTGTTCTTTTGTCGCAATGGGCGGGCAGGTGACCCGAATTAAATCCTTGTTTTTACCTGTAATTCGTCGCATCGATTTTGACGGGATGAATTCGTCAGTTAAAACGCGCAAAGATCTACATTCCCTGCAGTTTTCGCACGCGGGTCGATAGAGCACATTTTGCGACCGTCTAAATCCCGAATGGGTCAAAAAATCGTTCAGATGGGGGCCGGACAAGGGATCAAGCTGCGTGAAAATTTTGCGCTCATGCCGTCCAGGCAGATACGGGCAGGGCGTCGGCATAGTCATATAAAATTGTAGCCGCTGTGTATTGAACGGGCGAGTCATAATCCTACTATCAAATCGTTTGACCTATATGTCAAAGAACAAAGGTAGCAACAGGCTAAAACTGATCCACATAATTAAAATTAGTGGAACGCCGAATTTGGTGAAATCTTTAAATTTATACCGACCGGGGCCCATAACCAGCAGATTGGTCTGGTAAGCTATTGGGGTCGCAAAAGAACAATTGGCGGCAAAGATTACAGTTAAAACCATAATGATCGGATCGATCCCGGCTTGCTGGGCGACAGATATAGCGATTGGAGCAAATAAAAGCGCCGTCGCGCTATTGGATATCAAATTTGTCAGGACAGCGACCATAAGGAACATAGCTGCGACTAAGACCTGAGGCCCCATGGGCGCAAATGTTTCGACGGTTTTATGCGCCATATAGGCCGCGCCGCCCGTGTTTTCCAAAGCCAGACCCATTGCGAAAGCCGCTCCGATAAGGAGGAAAATTTTCATGTCCAACGCCCGCACCGCTTGGCGAATATTCAGGCACCCGGTCGCAATCATGCCAATCGCACCACAAAGGGCGGCGATTTCAATGGGCAAAGTGCCTGTCGCCGCCAGTAAAATAACCAAGCCGAAAATAATACGGGCTGCGAGCGCATTGCGGATGTCCGGTAATTCCTGCGTTGACCAGTCCAGAAGCAATAAGTCACGATTGTTTCGCAGGGAACGCATGTCCTCGTCATATCCAAACAAGAGTAAAACATCGCCAGCTTCGAGACGTATATCGAGCATACGTTTTCGGATCATGCGTGTACGACGCTGAATGCCAAGCACCAGGCAACCCGTTTGCCGACGAAACCCGATTTGTTCGATATTTCGACCAATCATTCGCGAACCCGGTGCGATGACCGCTTCGCTGATAACAATGGGTTGCGAGGTATTTGCAGACTCGCTTTCATCATGAAAGCCAGCAATACTTAACATGCCTTCGAGGTAGTTTTGATCGGTCGATAGAAGCTTTGACAGTGATTTTCGCGTTGCGGCGATAATCAAAATATCATTGGGCTCAAGAGTGTGTTCAAACGGCGGAAGAAGGCTTGAGTCGCCTCGCTGGATCATTCGGACAGTTACGTCTTTTAATTTGGGGTATAGGCCTGCTTTTGGTTTGGCACCATTCAAAGGATGTTTATTGGTAATATGTATCTGCGCAATATATTGTCTTCCGGCGTCGCTGACTTCGCTTTCCAGGCTTTGCCTTTTGGGCAGAAGGATTGGGCCAAAAATGATGATGTAAATTGCGCCTATAAAGGCCAGCGCAATGCCCGGGCCAAATTGACTAAAAAACTCAAGAGAGTTGCCACTGACACGGGTATAGACATCATTAACCAGAAGGTTTGTTGAACTGCCAATCAGTGTCGTCATGCCGGCCAGAATACAAATGAAGCTGAGCGGCATCATATAAGCGGAAGCGTTGGTGCGTAGGCGAGATGCCATTGCCGTCAAAACCGGAATGAACATAACAACTACGGGCGTATTATTCATGAACATTGAGGTCGCAAAAGCAATTAAAAAAACAAGCCCTAAAGTTCGACGCGGTTGTTTTTCCAGCGCATTATTAATTTGTAAAATAGGGCTCTCAAGGGCGCCTGTGTGGTACATGCCTTGCCCGACTACTAAGAGGGCCATGATCGCAATCAGGGCCGGGGCAGCAAATCCGGATAATAGACTGCCACTATTCAAGCCGGAACTCTCTGGCGGAGCGAAAAAATGAAAAAACAAGAGCAGGACTACAATAATGCCGACCGATATGGATTCGATTGAAAACCGTTCGCGAAAGTACAAGATAACAGCAGCAGCGACGATTGCCATCGTTGCCCACATTTGCCATGATGCGGTTACTTCGCTAATCATCCAGAAAATCTCTCTTCGCCTGCATGAAGGCTATCATGCAATTTTTTGAAATCATAGGAAAATTCAAAGCGAATAATCAATTAAACGTAAAGTGAGGCACTCATGGCAAAATGCGCATTTTTAGGGCTAGGCGTAATGGGTTATCCAATGGCCGGACATCTGGTTAAAGCCGGGCATAGGGTATCTGTTTGGAACCGGACGATAAGTAAATCTGATCAGTGGCAGGGTGAGTTTGACGGAAAGGCCTGTGCGTCCATTGAGGAGGCCGTCGACGAAGCGCAGTTTGTCATGATTTGCGTGGGAGACGACCCGGATGTTTATGAGGTCGCCAAACCCGCAATTGCTGCCTTGGGTTCTGGGGCAATCATAGTCGATCATACGACGGCTTCGAGCGAGTGTGCCCGAGAAGTTTACAAACTGGCAAATCAAGCAGGGATCGGTTTTATCGACGCCCCAATATCAGGCGGTGAGGCCGGTGCGGTAAATGGGCAATTGACCGTCATGTGTGGTGGAGACACAGAGATATTTGAACGGGCTGAACCGATAATTTCTGCCTATGCCAAAGCGACCAAACTTATGGGGCCGTCAGGTGCCGGACAACTCACGAAAATGGTCAATCAAATTTGTATTGCCGGAACGCTACAAGGCCTGGCCGAGGGCGTGCACTTCGCGCAAAAAGCCGGTCTGAATATGGAAGACGTTTTAGAGGCCATTGGAAAAGGGGCAGCCCAAAGCTGGCAAATGGATAACCGCGCGATTACGATGAATCGGGATGAGTATGAATTTGGATTTGCCGTAGACTGGATGCGAAAAGATCTGGGTATAGCATTAAAAACCGCTGCGGATATTGGGGCCAATCTTGTTCTGACAGAACAGGTTGATGGCTATTACGGGGATGTTCAAGACATGGGCGGTAACCGCTGGGATACATCAAGTTTGCTAAAGCGATTGACGAACCCAAAATGAAGAATGCACCGGACTTATGTCCAGTGCACTCCAGATGCCCCGTGCGAATTGCTTAGGGACTCATAGCTGTAGTTGACGAGTTGACCTTGTACTTTTTGATAATTTAATTTGTCATTTTTGAAAATAATGCCATGATCCCTGAATGAATATGGTGTCAGCGCATTACCTGTCTCAGGTTATCGACAGCAGTGCCTCCGCCGGTGTGGAACGCAAGCAATTGATCTCTTGTGTTCCCGGCGGCGAGGCGGGCTTGTCAGATCCTATGATGCGCCATGATTGCCAGGTGCTTCTGGATATTTATGAGGTCGGTGCGCGCGCTATCAGTGACCCAAGTATTGGCATGCTGGCCGGGTCATATTTTAACACATCCGTCCTCAATCAGACGGGGAAAATCTTGCCGATGTGTGAGACCTTTGGGCAGGCCGTGTCGATGTTGCAGCGCTATCACAAGCTCACACAGTCTTTTGCCGTGTCAAAACTCGAGATTAACGGCGATGAAGCGGCGATTGTTTGGTATTTAAACGTTGCGGATTATCAAAAATACCATAGAGCAACCGAAGCTTTTTTTACGGGCATAACCGCTGGGGCGCGATGGTTGCTCTGGAATATAGATCAAACCATTTCGCACGTATCCTTTCGTCATGACTGTCCGTCGATAACACAACGCTATGAAGAAGCGATGGGGTGTGCCGTCTTATTTAATCACGACAGGGATGCTTTGGTTTTTAGCCGAGATTTACTCGACATGCCCTTACCTGGTAGCAATCCCGAGGGACTTTTGAAAATGAGCCGGTCGCTAGACCGAATGCTGATCAAAGTGCAAGAGAATGAGGCCATTGTAGATCGAGTTTGCGCGTCGATCCGAGATCAACTTCATGACGGTACGCCCGAATTTGAAAAGACGGCTAACGATGTCGGGATATCTATTTCCAACCTGCGATACCGGTTGAAACTTCAGCAAACGACATTTCGTCAATTGGTCGAAATGGTCCGAAAGGAAATCTGTCAGTTCGAGCTCTCACGAAGTCGCAAAATGTATATCATTGCCCAAAAGCTTGGGTTTCATGATCAAGCTGCATTTAATAGGGCGTTTAAAAAATGGTATGGTATTTCGCCAAAGTCTTTTGTGTCTGAAAGCCAATAAGCTAAAGATATTCGGCGACCTGCGGTGCTAAATAGGTCAGTATTCCGTCACAACCGGCGCGCTTAAGACTTGTCAGGCTTTCCAATATCACCCGCTCTTCATCGATCCAGCCATTTTGACCGGCGGCTTTTATCATAGCGTATTCGCCGCTGACCTGGAACGCGTAAGTCGGCATTGAGAATTCATCTTTGATACGTCGAATAATATCAAGATAAGGCAAACCGGGCTTGACCATGACCATGTCCGCACCCTCTGCGATATCTAACGCAACTTCCCGAAGGGCTTCATCTGAGTTTCCCGGGTCCATCTGATAGGTGCGTTTGTCACCTATCAGGGAAGAGGCGGTTCCAATGGCGTCGCGGTAAGGACCATAAAAGCCGGAGGCATATTTGGCGGCGTAAGACATAATTGCTACGTCCTGATAGCCGGTACTATCCATTCGTTGACGAATTGCTCCAACTCGACCATCCATCATATCTGAAGGGGCGACGATGTCAGCACCGGCTTCGGCCAGGATAACAGCACAATCAGCGAGCGCGTCCACCGTAGGGTCATTGATTATCCGGCCATCATTCATCAAGCCGTCATGTCCGTGATCTGTATATGGGTCCAAGGCCACATCAACGATAACGCCCAGGTCGGATACACTGTCTTTGATCGCGCGCACGGCTGCAGGTATCAACCCGGCTGGATTGAAAGCTTCGCTGGCCACTGAATCTTTCAATTTGGGATCAATATGCGGAAAAAGGGCTATCGCTGGAATGCCGAGCGTTTTTGCTCTCTTGGCTTCTGATACGATTTGCGACAATCCAATGCGGTCCACGCCGGGCATGCTGGGTACAGATTGTCGATCCGTGTCTTGATCCGTGACCACAATTGTCCAGATCAGATCATCACGGCTCAAGCGGGTTTCACGGGTAAGACGTCTTTGCCATTCTGATTGTCGATTGCGACGCATTCTTAACTGGGGGAATTGAGACAATTAAAACTCCTTAGTTTCAAGAACTTATAACCTATTTTGAAAATTATGACAGGGGGCAATAGTGCGGCGATTATGTCATGGTTTTTTAACCGGAAATTTGTTACAATTTTGGCGAATTCATAAGGAATCTCACATGTCTGAGACGAAGTCCTATAAATCATATTTTCAAAGCGCATTGGACAATGTGCGTGAAGAGGGCCGCTATCGGGTATTTCAGGATATTCGTCGCAAACGTGGGGCCTTTCCTAAAGCGACATGGTATTCAGATCCAACCCATGAGCGCGAAATCACCGTATGGTGTTCTAATGACTATCTGGGTATGGGCCAAAATGAATGTGTCATTGAAGCCGTAAAATCGGCCGTTGATGCGGCAGGCACAGGATCGGGCGGAACACGAAACATTTCCGGGACCACCCATTATCACGTTCAGCTCGAAAGAGAACTTGCTGATCTGCACGCGAAAGACCGAGCGCTGATTTTTACGTCAGGGTTTGTCGCCAATGAAGCGACATTGGGCGTTATGCGTAAAATTTTGCCGGATCTGGTGATTTTTTCTGATGAAATGAATCATGCGTCGATGATTTCCGGTATTCAGAGATCTCGATGTGAAAAAGTCATATTCAAGCATAATGATTTGAGTGACTTAGAGGAAAAGCTTAAGCTTTATCCGCACGATAGGCCAAAGCTGATTGCATTTGAAAGCGTTTATTCTATGGACGCGGATATCGCGCCTATCGAAGAAATCTGTGATCTGGCAGATAAATATAGCGCGCTGACATATATCGACGAGGTTCACGCCGTCGGCATGTATGGACCACGAGGAGGCGGCGTCTGTGAAGCACGCGGACTCATGGACAGGGTCGATATTATTCAGGGAACGCTAGCAAAAGCGTTTGGCATGATCGGTGGGTATGTGGCGGCGGATGACGTTATTATTGACGCCGTTCGTTCCATTGCGGCCGGGTTTATTTTCACCACTTCAATTCCGCCAAGCACGGCAGCAGGTGCATTGCGGAGTGTGAAAATTCTCAAAATTTCGCAAGAAATACGCGACCAGCACAAAGAACGTGCAAACGCATTAAAAGCCAGATTTCGGGATGCCGGTTTTCCTTTTATTGATGGTGACACACATATCGTGCCGCTCATGGTCGGGGACCCCGTGAAATGTAAGGCAATATCTGATCGGCTAATTTCCGAATTTGGGATTTACGCCCAACCCATCAACTTCCCAACTGTGCCGCGCGGGACTGAGCGGTTGAGATTTACGCCAAGCCCGTTCCACTCTGATGTTATGATGGATGAGTTAATGGCGGCGCTTAATGTTGTTTGGGATGAATTTGCACTAAAACGACAAAAAGTCGCCTGATTTTGTCGCATATTTGATTGCCCCGTTGACGGAGAGTCGATAACACGTCGGCGAAATGACTCGGAGATTTCCAATGAGCACCGCGACCAATCAAAGCACACATCATTTGGCTAACTATTTCACTCAAAATCTGGCGGATCGTGATCCGGAACTTTGGCAAAGCATGTCAAAAGAACTTGAGCGTCAACAACACGAAATCGAACTGATTGCTTCTGAAAATATTGTGTCAAAGGCTGTACTCGAAGCCCAGGGTTCGGTGCTCACGAATAAATACGCGGAAGGTTATCCAAACCGCCGTTATTATGGAGGTTGTCAGCATGTTGATGTGTCTGAACAGCTTGCCATAGACCGAGCATGCCAATTGTTTGGTTGCGATTACGCAAATGTGCAGCCGCATTCGGGATCTCAGGCCAATCAAGGTGTTTTTCTGGCATTGTTACAGCCGGGCGATACCATTTTGGGCATGGATCTGGCGTCTGGTGGGCATTTGACCCACGGTGCGCCGCCGAATTTGTCTGGAAAGTGGTTTAATGCCGTGACCTATGGGGTCAAAGAAGACACGCATTTGATTGATTATGATCAGGTCGAGAGCCTGGCCGTTGAACATCAACCGAAATTGATCATTTGTGGCGGATCGGCTTATTCGCGTATCATCGATTTCAAACGGTTCCGAGAGATTGCGGATAAGGTCGGTGCCTACCTTCATGTCGATATGGCACATTTTGCAGGTCTCGTTGCAGGCGGATCACATCCCAGCCCGTTCCCACACGCCCATGTCGCGACGACAACAACTCATAAAACGCTTCGTGGACCGCGGGGCGGCATGGTTCTAACCAATGATGAAACCATCGCCAAGAAAGTCAATTCAGCGATTTTTCCAGGTTTGCAAGGCGGGCCATTAATGCATGTGATTGCGGCAAAGGCCGTTGCTTTCGGTGATGCGCTGAAACCTGAATTCAAGGCCTATGCGCAACAGGTCATAGAGAATTGCCGGGCAATGTCTGGCGCTCTTGTCGAAGCAGGTTACGCTGTCGTCGCAGGTGGGACTGACACCCATCTGGCCTTGATCGATTTATCGCCTAAAGGCGTAAAAGGGAATGCCGCCGAAAAAGCGCTCGGGCGGGCCTATATAACTTGTAACAAGAACGGCATTCCGTTTGATAAGGAAAAGTTCACGATCACTTCTGGTATACGGGTCGGGTCTCCGGCAGGTACAACACGTGGTTTCGGGCCGGCTGAGTTCCGTGAAATTGGTTTGCTGATGGCGGAAGTCCTAGATGCGTTGGCTGAAAATCCTAAAGGGAACCCGGAAGTCGAAGCCTCTGTGCGGGACCGCGTAATCGCATTAACAAGCCGTTTCCCCATTTACGCAGAGTAAACTCGTCCATATAGTACCGCGTTATGCGATGTCCGTTTTGCAGTAGCGAAGATACACAGGTCAAAGACAGCCGTCAGGCTGAAGACGGGACGGCTGTGCGCCGTCGGCGCTTGTGTAATTCTTGTGCCGGACGCTTTACGACCTTTGAACGCGTGCAGCTTCGTGAGCTCTCAGTCGTCAAGAAAACCGGACGCCGCGTGGAATTTGACCGGGCAAAACTGGCCAGGTCTATCAATATCGCGCTTCAAAAACGCCCAGTAGATCCAGAGAGAGTCGAACAGATGATCAGCGGCATTGTCCGCCAATTGGAGAGTAGCGGCAATTCTGACATCACATCAGATCGGATTGGTGAGTTGGTGATGGAGGGCTTGGCTGCACTCGATAAGGTCGCCTATGTCCGCTATGCCTCTGTGTACCGAGATTTTCGCGCGACCGAAGACTTTGAGAATTTCATCGAAGAAGAAAAGCTCGTCGAAAAGGGCGAGGAAGAGTAACCACTGCCGCGCCCCCATGTCACATTAAAACTCGCCACCTCGCTGGATGGCAAAATCGCACTGGCCAATGGCGAGTCTGAATGGATCACATCCGAAGAATCTCGAAGTACGGGTCGGAAATTGCGTGCGATCCATGACGCGATTGCGGTTGGCGCAAATACGGCCGTATTAGACAACCCGCAATTGACGGCGCGCTTAGATGGTCAATCCGACCCTGTGCGGATCGTTTTTGATTCAAAATTGCGAATGCTGGCTGAAAGCAATCTGGCGCAAACGGCGAACGAAACACCTGTTTGGGTGTTTTGTCAGGAAGATAGCGGGGAAAGAGCCAAAGACCTCAAAAAACTCGGCGTTGATCTTCTCAAAATTCCCTACGATAACGGCCTTGATGTCGAAGCTGCGATAGACGTCATGGGTCGTCGTAACATTCAAAAGCTTTTGGTTGAAGGCGGAGGTCAGCTAGCCGCCAGCTTTATTCGCCTGGGGCTTGTTGATGTGATTGAATGGTTTCGTGCCCCAGTCATTTTAGGGGGTGACGGTCGAAGCGGAATAGCTGATTTAGGATTAAGTCAGTTAATCGATGCCTATCATTTTAGACGAACTGGCTTGCAAGAGCTTGGGTCCGACCTACATGAAACCTATGAAAGGCTGAGTTAGCATGTTCACAGGCATAATCACTGATATTGGGCGCATAAAAGACATTCGTCGTGAAACAGGCGGAGAGTGGGGGGACACCCGCATGGAAATCTATTGCGCTTACGACGTAACGACGATCGACATTGGGGCATCAATTAGCCATTCCGGCGCCTGTATGACAGTCGTAGAAACAGGACAGGACGCCACCGGAAACTGGTACGGGTTTGATGTATCGGATGAAAGCCTGTCCAAGACAACGATGGGAGCGTGGCAGGTCGGGTCGGGCGTCAATTTAGAGCGGGCGCTAACCGGTGCAGATGAACTTGGCGGCCATTTGGTCACGGGTCATGTTGACGGTATTGGTAAGATCAAAGCTGTGGAATCAATAGCGGGTTCATTAAAAATGACGATTACGGGGCCCAATGAGCTTATGTTCGGAATAGCCCCTAAGGGCTCCGTAACAATGGACGGCGTCTCGCTGACCGTGAATGAAGTGGAAGCAGATACATTCACAGTGAACATCATTCCGCATACAGCCGAAATAACAACACTCGGAAAACTTCAGCCCGGGGACAAAGTAAATCTAGAAATTGATCTCATCGCGCGCTATGTGGCGCGTTACTTGGCCCATATGAAAGCAT
>JAHDDX010000092.1 GCA_020629135.1 Hellea sp. | reverse complement strand
GCCACAGAGATTTCATGGAAGATCAGACTTACGGAATTCTCTCGCTTTTGCCACCGCTCCTGGCAATTGGACTGGCGCTCTGGACGCGGGAGGTTTTCATCGCCCTCGCAGTCGGGATATGGCTCGGCTATGTCATTCTGGCCGGCGGCGATCCGGTGGCTGGCACGCTCGGGGCCATTGATGCCCAGGTCGGGGTCATGACCAGTGAAGGCAATGCCAAGCTCGTCATATTCACCCTGGTCATGGGCGCGTTGATTGCTTTGATCCAACGTTCCGGCGGGGTTGAGGGTTTCATACAACGCGTGCTCAACTTCCTGACCAAAGTCGGGACCAAACAGGCCGATAAAGGCAATCGCCGTGTGGTCGAAACCATTTCCGCCCTGACCGGTATGATCTTGTTTATTGAAACCAATATTTCGGTCCTGACGGTGGGAACGCTATATCGCCCGATTTATGATAAGCTCGAGATCCCGCGTGAAAAACTTTCCTATATTGCAGATTCAACCTGTGCCCCGACCTGTATCCTGATGCCGTTTAATGCCTGGGGGGCTTTTATCATGGGGCTCCTCGCAACTCAGATTGCGGCCAGCCCGACTTTGTCGGCTTCAGGCGTTGGGGAGTTTGAACTTTTGATGAGCACGATTATTTACAATTTTTATCCCATCCTGACTTTGGCTCTCGTATTTTTTGTGATCTGGAGCGGCCGAGATATCGGAGAAATGAAAAAGGCGGAAATCCGCGCACGCGAAACCGGAAAGATTTTGCGTGACGGTGCTGTACCCATGATGGATGATAGTGTCTCCATGCTGACCGCCAAGGATGGTATCCCGCTAAAATCGCGGAATATGATTATCCCGGTTGCGGCCATGGTTCTCTTAATGCCAACCTTCCTGATCTATACGGGCTGGGACGAAGCGACGGGCACAGGCCTGGCCAAAGCCTGGTCCGCCATGACCCAGGGGTCCGGATCATCGGCCGTGCTCTATGCGGTCAGCGGCGCCATCCTGATCGCCATGGTCATGTATAAATCCCAACGCCTGATGGGTATTCGGGAGATGACCGAGCTCTGTCTAAAGGGCATGTCGGGCATGGTCGGGATTACGCTTTTGACGGTGCTGGCTTTTGCGCTCAATGATATGTGCCGGGATCTCGGAACCGGGCAATATATGGCAGAAATTGCCCAGGGCTTCCTTACGCCCGCTTTGGTGCCTGCGGTGTTATTTCTCTTAGCCGCCTTCATCGGATTTTCGACAGGCACCAGCTGGGGCACTTTTGCGATTATGCTGGCCGTGGCCGTACCTTTATCCGAGAGCCTCGGCGCCGATGTGAAGCTCGCAATCGCGGCCGTGCTCGGCGGCGGCATTTTCGGGGATCACTGCTCACCCACCTCAGATACAACGATTATTACCTCGCTCGCGACCGCCAATGACCATATCGACCATGTGCGTACGCAGATCCCATATGCCATGGTCGCCGCGACAGGCGCGACGATCCTTTATCTTATTTTCGGGTTTTTAAGCGTCTAATTGCGAGACGGGAAAATACCCTGGATCACAATACAAAATTTTACGGCTGAATAAGGGCTGCGGACTTTGACGCCGCCTTTTGTCGTTGGTTTTTTGCCTTTGCCGTCATCCATATTGATCTGACCTGTTATATCGGTGTGACCGCCATCGGTTTCGGCGCCGCCTTTCTGGCCCAGATTAACCGGCGAGAGACCGGGTCCTCGCCCGGCATGAAGGGGTGAGCGCCCGCGCATATCTGGCAGGCCAAATGTCGTCCGACCATCCCCGCCATAAGTGGTGCCCAGCAGGGAAAATAAGGCCTGGTTTTGATTAATTGGTAAAATCTGGCCATTGGTCTCGGCTGTGCCGCGCGGACAGAAATTAGCGCCCGTCATGAATATTTCGGCCAGATAGCGATCTGTAGCCTGAGCTGAGGTGCTGACAGCGAGAGAGGACAGGAAAAGAATTGAGAATCCGATATGTTTTTTAAGTGGCATAATGCGCTCCGTGGGTTAATGGGGCTGTGATTATGCAAAGGGCACCAAGTCCCGTCAATCAAGGGCTGATTGTGGGGTAAACGGAGAGATATCATGACGCGAAAGCTATTTCTGATTTTTTCTACGATGGTCATGGCGGCCTGCGCCCATGCTCAGGCGGAACAGGTTGAGCTGATTTCCGGACAATGGCAAAATGACCGGGGATCCGCGGTCACCTTTACCGTGAATGAGGGTCTGGTCAGCGGAACCTATCAAACCAATCTGGGACAGCCCGACAAAAGCCGAAAATTTCCCCTGACCGGTTGGGCCGAAGGCGATCAGATCACCTTCACCGTCAATTTCAAAGGCTTTGGTTCCATGACCAGCTGGACCGGACAAATGAGCGAAGACGCGGAAGGGGCCTATATCCGAACGCTCTGGCATCTGACCCGGGACGTGCCCGATGACAAAGAACAGGCCGATATGTGGGGATCGATTATTGCCGGCGCGAGTGAATTTCGGCGGGCGGATTAGTTGAGCTAGTTAAAGGCAATCATAATGCACACCGCAGGAGTATAACACGCCTAGGATAGCAATCCCAAGAATAGTAAATAGCACCGCGCCGACGAGTGAAAAATACCGGAGAAGTGGATCAGCACTTTTGTTTAGAAAGACAATTAACCCGGCGCCAGCGGTCAAAATAAACCAAATGAAATAAATGTAGTCACTCATCGATATCCACTTAACCCAAAATTCGGGCTCGTCCGATATGCTTAAATGAAAAGGGCGAAACATGGGCGCCCAAGTAATTATGGCGGAGATGAGCCAGATTACCGCGTAAACTGCAACCCAAAGTTTTTGGTTTCGCTTGCTCACTAATCCACCAGGTCATCCCAAAATGCCCGGGCTTTGTCGAAGAAGTTCTTGCTTTGCGGGCTGATCTCGTCGCCGCCTTCACGGGCAAATTCTTCCAGGAGTTCCCGCTGCCGGGCATTAAGCTTGGAGGGGGTTTCAACCGCCAGCTCTACATACATATCGCCGCGTTGAGGCGAGCGCAGCACGCTCATGCCTTTGCCGCGCAGGCGCATACGCTTGCCGGACTGGGCGCCGTCTGGAATTTTGATCTTGGAACGACCGCCATCAATGGTCGGTATTTCTACGTCGCCGCCAAGCGCGGCAATGGTCATAGGCACAGGCGCCCGGCAATAAAGATTGGCGCCGTCACGCTCAAACAGGTCATGGGGTTTGACGGAAACAAATATATAAAGATCGCCGCGCTGGCCGGTGCCGCCGCGCCGTGGGGCGGCGTCGCCCTGACCGGATAGTCGAATACGTGTGCCGTCTTCGACACCGGCGGGAATATTGACATCCAGTTCCGTTTCGACCCGGCTTTGGCCTGAACCGTCACATTGTCGGCAGGGATCTGAGACATATTCGCCTTGGCCGCCACAGGTGGGGCAGGCCCGTTCCATGGTGAAAAAGCCCTGTTGGGTGCGTACGCGCCCTGCGCCGTCACAGGTTGAACAGGTTTCGATAGAAGCCCCCGGTTCCGCACCAAGCCCGTCACAGCGGTCACAATTTTCCGCAATCGGCACATTGATCTCGAGGTCTTTACCGGCAAATGCTTCCTCAAGGGAGATTTCCATCTCATAGCGCAGGTCAGAGCCGCGCTGGCCTCGGGTCTGGCGTCGACCGCCCCCGCCAAACATATCGGCAAAGCCTCCGGCTCCGCCGCCGCCAAAAATCTGCGAGAAGATGTCGCCAAAATCCTGGAAGCCGCCGCCCATACCGCCTTGTTCAAAGGCGCGGTGGCCCATACGGTCATAGGCCGCGCGTTTGTCACCGTCTGACAATATGCCGTAAGCTTCATTGATTTCTTTAAATTTGGATTCGGCCTCGGGATTATCCGGATTGCGGTCCGGGTGATATTCCATAGCCTTTTTGCGAAAGGCGGATTTTAATGTCTTGTCGTCGGCGCCTCGGTCAACGCCAAGCACTTCGTAATAATCACGTTTAGACATGGGATGACTTCCCCAGAATAGTGTTGAGCCCCGATCGCTTGGACACCATGTAGTCATGACTTTGGCAAAGTTCAACCAGGGGCGAGGTTTCAGATTTTCCGGTTTCCAGGATTAGGAGTTCGGGATGAAGGGCTTTGGGGGCATCGGCAAAAAACCCGGCCAATGCCACAAGGTCATGGCCTTCAATATCGAGCTTGAGGGCATTAATATGCGTGAGGCCATTCACCCGGCATATCCGGGCCAGGGTATCAATGATAACGGTTTCAGATCCGGCGTTTTGCGCCGTTAACCGGGCTTCGCCGCGATTGTCACCGCCGCCGCCCAGAAAGCCGGTTCCGGGCGTGTCCGAGATTGCGGCGCGCACAATTACAATGTCAAATGCATTGGCCGCGATATTGGCTTCTAGCCGGGCGCAGGTTTCTAGGCCTGGCTCAATCGCGATAATTTGTGAATCCCGTCCGACTTGCTGGCAATAATGGGCTGCATATAGGGAATATAGTCCGACATTGGCACCCACATCCAAAAACACAAAGGGTTGGTCGGAATTGGTTTGCACCGCCGCTTTGATCGCGGCCCGTTCCTCAGCATCCCAGATTTGTACACCAGCAAATGCGCGTTTTTCACACCGATTGCCAGTGGGATAAAGCCGCGCCTTAAGGCCGGGTTCGAGCTCAACATCAAAAGGTTCGCTGACGCCCCTTAAGGCTTTCTTGCGGGCACGGGAGATTTTCATACGGCCCATGCGCCCTGCATCATAACCCAAAGCTTTTTGGCGCCAGGCTTCATTGTCCGGAGGAAGGGCATAGGTACCGAAATCTGGATCCAGCATTCGGGTCATTTATTTGGCTTCCCGATTATAGGCTTGCAATAAATCCAAAGTCGGGGTTGTGAGAGGGCTTGGCAGATCATCTAATGCAAACCAGTTCCAACCGCCATGTTTGTCAGGCTCTTTAAGGTCAGGATCGCCTGAAATGATCTGACCGTAATAGACCGGAGACACCCAGTGCCGTCCATCGCCTTTATCAATGATTTCACTGATACAGGCCAGCTCGGTTAATTCGATGACAATGCCAAGCTCCTCTTGGATTTCACGAATTACGGCTATGCGGGCGGGTTCTTTGAAATCGACCTTACCACCGGGCAGGCCCCAGGCCTTGCTTTCCGGTTCGGTTAGACGTCTAATGAGGAGGAGCGACCCCTCCTCATTGAAAATGGCCGCCCCACATCCGACTTGCGGTTGAAGATCGGCCATTGAGAATCCAGACGGATTAAGCGGATTTGTCGTCGTCTTCGACGTCTTCAAATTCTGCATCGACAATGTCTTCATCGTCATTATCTGATGAAGCCGCGTCGGCGTCGTCTTCTGGGCTTGAATTGGCGTAAATCGCTTCACCCATTTTCATAACTGCCGCTGTCAGTTCAGCCACTTTGGCGTTAATCGCCTCAGCGTCTTCGCCCTGGGCAACCTCGCGGACTGCGACGATGCCGTCTGCGATGGCTTGTTTCTCATCGTCACCGACTTTGTCGCCATGTTCTTTCAGATCAGACTCAGCTTTATGCGCCAGAGCTTCAGCCTGGTTTTTGGCTTCGGCCAGTTCCCGGCGGGCTTTGTCGTCATCGGCATTGGCTTCCGCGTCCTTGATCATCGCATCGATGTCATCATCGGACAGGCCACCGCTGGCCTGAATACGGATTTGCTGTTCTTTACCCGTCGCTGTGTCTTTAGCTGACACATTGACGATACCATTGGCGTCAATATCAAAGGTCACTTCGATTTGCGGCATGCCGCGAGGCGCGGGTGGAATACCAACCAGATCAAATTGACCCAGAGGTTTGTTATCCGCGGCCATTTCACGTTCACCCTGAGAGACCCGGATGGTCACAGCCGATTGATTATCAGCGGCGGTAGAAAACACCTGGCTCTTTTTGGTTGGGATCGTTGTGTTGCGATCGATCATGCGTGTGAACACGCCGCCTTCGGTTTCGATGCCGAGGGATAGAGGTGTGACATCCAGCAACAAGACGTCTTTAACGTCACCCTGCAAAACACCGGCCTGGATCGCAGCACCCATGGCCACGACTTCATCCGGGTTCACGCCTTTATGCGGTTCTTTACCGAAGAAGTCAGTCACGGCTTTTTGGACGGCTGGCATACGAGTCATACCACCGACCAGAACTACATCGTCAATCTCAGCGGCTTTCATACCCGCATCAGACAAGGCCTTTTTACAAGGCGCGATAGTGCGTTTGATCAGATCACCCACCAGGCTTTCAAGCTTGGCACGGGTCAGCTTCATGTTCAGGTGTTTCGGGCCAGTCGCATCCGCTGTGATAAACGGCAGATTAACTTCATAATTTGAAGCTGTGGACAATTCTTTCTTGGCTTTTTCCGCTTCTTCGCGAAGGCGCTGCAAGGCGATTTTGTCAGTTTTCAGATCAATGCCGTTTTCTTTTTTGAACTCGTCACTGAAATATTCAACAATGCGCATGTCAAAGTCTTCACCACCGAGGAATGTGTCCCCGTTTGTGGCTTTCACTTCAAAGACCCCGTCACCGATTTCAAGGATGGACACATCAAAGGTACCACCGCCGAGGTCATAAACAGCAATCGTTTTGCCGTCATTTTTGTCCATGCCATAAGCCAGTGCCGCAGCGGTTGGCTCGTTGATGATCCGTAAAACTTCGAGACCGGCAATTTTACCCGCGTCTTTGGTCGCCTGACGCTGGGCGTCATTAAAGTAGGCCGGGACCGTGATCACAGCCTGGGTGACTTCGCCGCCGAGGAAATCTTCGGCGGTTTCTTTCATTTTTTGCAAAACCATGGCGGAGACTTCAGACGGGGCGAAAGACTTTTCGCGGCCTTCGACATAGGCGTCGCCGTTTTTGCCTTTGACAATTTTATAAGGCACAAGCTTGGAATCTTTTTTCACTGTCGGATCAGTGAAAGGGCGTCCGATCAGACGCTTAATCGCATAATAAGTATGCTCGGGGTTTGTGACGGCCTGGCGGCGCGCGGTCTGCCCGATCAGGCGCTCCCCGTCTTCAGCGAAGGCAACAACCGAGGGTGTTGTACGTTGACCTTCAGAGTTTTCTATTACCCGGGGCTTATCTCCGTCCATAACGGCGACACATGAATTGGTTGTCCCCAGGTCGATGCCGATAACTTTAGTCATCTTGGTCTCCTGTTTTTTGCCCGAAATCCCCTGAAATGGGCAAATAATCCTGATTGAATTTCAACGGAAATTTCCGCTTGGAGCCCATATGGGGACCGAATCAAATGGCGCAAGGGAAACAAGGCATTTTTTTACAGGCAAATTTCGGAGAACTTCGAGCCTTGACCTGATTAAAAATGTCGGATGAAACATATCTTATGTCTGATTTCCCCCAAGGGTTTGCTCATTATCCGCTTTACTTCTCGCCAGCCGAACAGGCGGAGTTGATCCAAGCCGTGCGCGACGGCGTACAGGCCGCGCCTTTTTTCAGGCCGAGCATGCCGCGGACCGGAACGCCCATGTCGGTGGTTTTATCCAATTTCGGCACGCTGGGATGGGTCACGGATAAAGATAAAGGCTATCGATACGAGCCCACCCACCCGAAAACGGGCGCGCCTTGGCCGGCCATGCCCAAACGCCTTGAAGCGTTGTGGCGAGACGTGACCGATTATCCGGACCTGCCGGAATGCTGCTTGATCAACTGGTACCGGGAAGGTTCGAAAATGGGCGCGCATATAGATAATGACGAAAACGCCGCTTCGGCTCCGGTGGTTTCAGTGTCCCTGGGCGATCCGGCTTTGTTTCGGATCGGCGGACCAAAGCGCGGCGGCCCGACCCAGGGGATTAAGCTTTATTCCGGCGACGTGGTCGTGATGGCCGGGGCGTCCCGGCATTGCTACCATTCGGTAAGCAAAATTTTTTACGGCGAAAGCGCCCTTGTCCCCAAAGGCGGGCGGATCAATCTGACCTTAAGGCGGGTGATGACATGACCTACACGCTCTATGACTTTATCGGCAATATCGGGATTGTTTTGATCCTTTATGCGTTCTGGGCGCTGCAGACCGAACGCCTCAATGCCCGCTCCAGGCTTTATAATGTGTTTAATGCGGTTGGGGCGGCGGCCATATTGGTGTCGCTTCTATTCAAATTTAATCTCTCGGCCTTCATCATTGAACTGGCCTGGCTGGCGATCAGCCTATATGGGTTATGGAAATCCAAAAACGATCAGGCCGGGGAGCCCTCATGACCGAATTATTTTCACCGCTTAAGCTCGCATCGGGCCACACTCTGCCTAACCGTATCGCCAAGGCCGCCATGGAAGAAAACATGGCCGAATATGGCCAGGTGCCGGGCAAGGCTTTGTTTAATTTGTATTCGCGCTGGGCTGAAGGTGAGCCGGGCCTGATCATCACCGGTAATGTTATGGTCGCGCCGGACGCCATGACCGGGCCGGGTGGGGTGTATCTGGGTAAAGAGACCTTGAGCAATCCGTCCGTTAAAGCGCGGTTTGAGCGCTGGGCGACGGCGGGCAAATCCGGGGGTTCCGCGCTATATATGCAGATCAGCCACCCAGGTCGGCAGGTCTATGCGGCCATGAAAACCGATGTGGTTTCCGCGTCCAACACCAGGCTCAATATGGAAGGCGCAGCCGCGAAAATGTTTACCGACGCGCGGGCGCTGACAGGGGATGAAGTCAAAACCATGATCACCCGCTTTGCGGATACCGCCGAAGCCGCGCAACAGGCCGGATTTGACGGTGTGCAGATTCACGCCGCCCATGGATATCTGGTGGCGCAGTTTCTGTCGCCTTTGTCAAACCTCAGGGACGATGAGTGGGGCGGCAGCCTTGAAAACCGCGCGCGCTTTTTGCTCGAAATTGTCCGGGCGGTGAAGGCGCGGACCGGCAAAGGGTTTGGGGTTGCGGTCAAGCTGAACTCGGCGGATTTCCAAAAAGGCGGCTATGATGAAAATGACGCTTTACAGGTCGTGAAATGGCTCAATAAGGAAGGCTTGGATTTCGTCGAATTGTCCGGTGGGTCCTATGAAAGCGCGGCCATGGCCGGCGCGGCGGAGGAGGATAATCCGTCTTCGACACTGCTGCGCGAAATTTACTTTATCGAGTTTGCCAAGCATATTCAATCAGCCGCTAAAATGCCGCTTATGGTGACCGGCGGAATTACACGCCTTGAAACCGCGCAACAGGCGCTGGAAAGCGGAGCCGTTGAAATCGTTGGTATAGCACGGGCCTTCGGGTTTAGCCCACACCTTGCCAAAGACTGGAAGGCGGGCGAGAATCTCAATGTCGCCATGGCGCTTTCAAACTCGAACAATAAGGTGTTTCGGGTCCTGTCCGGCATGGGTATGACTAAGGCCAATCTCTATGCCATGGGGAATGGCAAGGCCCCCAAATCCAAGATGAGTCCGTTGCTGGCCGTGATTAAGGGGCAGATCAAACAGGGCAAGCTGACCAAACAATATCGGCACTGGCTGGAAAGGCGCTGATTTTTGAAGGCTGAAATATGAAAAAGTTTTTCAAAGCTCTGATCTTCACCTTCTTTCTGCTGGTTGCCTATCTGACGCTTTGGCCGGTGCCACTTGATCCGCAAAGCTGGGATGCGCCGACAGATGAAGGCTATGTCGGGGAGTTTGCGCCCAATACGGAGCTGGCGGACCTGGAGCGTTTGGAGATTGGCGATATTCACGGGCCCGAAGATATCGCGGCTAAAATCATCGATGAAAGACTTTATCTGTTTGTGTCATCCCAAGATGGTTTGATCCGAAAGATTGATCCGGCCACAGGCACATCCGAGACTTTTGCGAATACCGGCGGCGTGCCGCTGGGTCTGGAATTTGACGGTGACGGCAATCTGATTGTTGCGGATGCGTTTGAAGGGCTTTTGTCCGTTGACCCAAAGGGAGGTGTCAAAACCCTGACCAATTCAGTCGCAGGCACGTCGATAGATTATGCGGATGATCTGGATATCGGGCCGGACGGCGTGATTTACTTTTCTGACGCATCGACCAAGTTTGGCGCCAAGGCGTATAAATCGAGCATGGCCGCAAGCCTGATTGAAATTATGGAGCATGGCCGAACAGGCCGGGTACTGGCCTATGACCTGGCGGACGAAACAACCCGCGTGATTATGACGGATCTTTCTTTTGCTAATGGCGTGGCCATGGGCCCGGAGGGTCATTCTATTTTGGTCAATGAAACCGGCCGTTATCGCATCATTCGGTATTGGGTGTCAGGCGACCAGGCAGGGGAGCAGCAGGTCATCATCGATAACCTTCCTGGATTTCCGGATAATATCAACCGTGGACCGGATGGAACTTATTTTGTTGGACTGGTCAGTAAACGCTCGCCGATACTGGATAGACTTTCGGCCAAACCGTTCTGGCGTAAGCTGATCTGGCGACTGCCAGCATTTATGAAGCCCGCGGCGCAGGACTATGGATTTATCATTCAAATGGATGTGGATGGAAATGTGGTGAAGACCTGGCAGGATCCTTCCGGCGCCTATCCGTTAACAACCGGGGCTATCACACCTGGCGATGGCTGGATGTATATCTCAAGCCTGGGGGCGGATCATCTCGGGCGCCGGCCATTTCCTTAAAATTATCTGCGGACTTGTGACAGTCACGACCATATGCAATAATTTGCATAAATAAAGGAGAGCGCTATGTCTGAACGCGAATTTGACGTCATTGTTTATGGATCAACGGG
>JAHDDX010000091.1 GCA_020629135.1 Hellea sp. | reverse complement strand
AAACACAGGCCGGAGGCTGCGAGCATATAGATCGCCATAAATGGACCGACATTCAAAAAGATGGTCAGCGCGTCGACAAACAGCCAAAGCCCAAAAGCGATCAATACGACAGCACCGGCCTTTGATCGGTAAAAGGACAGACCAAAAGACAGGCAGGCGATAAATACCATATGCAGCGACATCAGCGTCCAAATCGCGGGCGCGGCGGATTTCATAAACGGGCTTTCGGCCTCAGATACAGCGACCTTGAACCCTTCCAGGCCGGTCATGTGAAAACCCGCCGTTACGAGCAAAATCAAAGCGCCTAGCCCCGCGATTATTTTAGGTTGAATTGATGTTTTCATAACGCAATCTCGCCTTTCAAAAACGTCACGGCATGGCCCGAAATGGTCAGGCGCGTCTCACCGACGTCAATAAATAATTCACCGCCACGTTTTGACGCCTGATAGGCATGCAGCGTATTTTTGCCCAGCCGTCCGGCCCAATAAGGGGCGCTGGCGGCATGGGCGGAGCCGGTCACCGGGTCTTCGGGAATGCCTGCCTTGGGGGCAAAATAGCGGGAGATAAAATCATAGCCGCCCCCTTCGGCCGTTATGATCACCCCGTCTTCTGAGAGCGGCAGAATTTTTGCCATGTCCGGATCGTCTGCTTTAATATCGTCAGGGTTTTCCATCACCAGCATCA
Source organism: Hellea sp. (assembly GCA_020629135.1). Taxonomy (GTDB): domain Bacteria; phylum Pseudomonadota; class Alphaproteobacteria; order Caulobacterales; family Maricaulaceae; genus JACOMS01. Next base: position 10,277 of record JAHDDX010000091.1, on the reverse strand, counting down.
GGTTATTATGGGCCCAATAGGCCTCAGATATTTTGCCTTTAAATGTCCGGCGCATGGCCCGCGTGATCTCAGCGGGCTCTAATTCCGTGATCGGTGCATCCATGTGATAAAGCCCGTCTTTGGCATCGACAATCAGTTCACCAATAATCACATGGAAATGAAATGGGGGTTCAAATCCATATTCCGTTCTCAATATGTGTGACGTGGCAAGGGTTGCATGACCACAGAAATCTGCTTCCAAGGTGGGGGTAAACCAACGCAGGTTAAAATGGCCGGCTTTTTCGCGCGGTACGACAAAGGCGGTTTCCGCCAGATTATTTTCCATGGCGATGGCTTGCATCAGATCATCGGGTAAAAACTGTTCCAGCACCATAACGGCGGCCGGATTGCCCTTAAACGGGACCTTGGAAAAAGCATCGACCTGATAGATCTTATGAGACATGACGACCTCCTTGGCCCAGACTAGCGGACCCTGCAGTCAATAATCCATTTCGAATTTTGTCACAGTTTGAAAATGTTCTAAGAGGCGTAATCGCTGTTCTTACTATCCAATATCGCTTTAATCTCGGCAAAATGGCGTTCAGCCTGGCCGGGATAATCATCCATTTCGGACGCTGTTTTCTCGGCAATTTCGTCTGGTAAAATGCGAAGCTCACGCCCGGTCCGCAAGGCGCTGATATAAGTTTCTGCCGCACGTTCAAAATAATAGATCCGGTTAAATGCATCCGCAACCGAGTTCCCGATCACCAGAACCCCGTGATTGCCCATAATCAGGATCTTCTTTTTTGGATCTTGCAGCAATCTCGCGCAGCGTTCCCCTTCAGCCTCAAAGGCCAGACCGCCAAAGCCATGATCAATTACATAGCGATTAAAAAATGTCGCCGTATTAATATCGATCGGGGGCAGGGTGCTGTCCGCCAGACAGGCGAGGACCGTCGCATATTTTGAATGCAGATGCATAATACACCGGGCCTGCGGGCAATGCCGGTGTATAGAGGCATGCAGACCCCAGGCCGTCGGATCCGGCGCGTCGGGACTATTCAGAACGTCCGGGTCGTCGGCATCCAGTTCGAGCATATCCGAGGCCTTGATACGCGAAAAATGCCGCTGATTGGGATTGATCAAAAACTTGGTGCCGGTTTCATTGACGGCGAGACTATAATGATTGGCCACCGCCTCATGCAGGCCAAGATGGGCCGTCCATTGAAACGCCGCCGCGAGATCAACACGGTCTTGCCAATGCTGGATGTTTGAACCCTGACCGGATTGAGACATGTCACATTCACCAATGAAATTTCTTTGGCGAGCTTAGGCGGCAGTCAGGTTTGGCTCAAGACCGGATTCGCGGGTCACACAACTATTTCAAATTCCGAAATAAATCTGCCCGAGCCATCATCTTTGAGATCAACCAGTTGACGGTCTTCCAGGCCGCGATAACGGGATGCCCCTTGCGCGCCGCCCAAATCCCGAAAATAGACCTGGCTCGTGAGGATCGCTTCATCGCCGCGCCAGACTTTGAAATGAATATGTTCAGGGCGAAATCCGTAATGTCCGGGCACATAGGTTTGAAATACATAGGCGCCCTCGGCATTGGTCGTGGTTTTTCCAAAATAGGCAAAATCTTCAAAACGATCACCCCGTCGCCCATCGGATGGGTGTTTATACCGGCCCAACGGGTCCGTATGCCAGATATCGACAATGGTGTCTGAAAGGGCCTCGCCAAACTCGTTTTTAACATGACCTTTAAAGGACAAAAGATCACCGCGCGGCTTTTTCATATGCGCCAATAAGTTCCCATCACTGACCTGATAGGGGTCTACGGGATAAAACGGCCCTTCGTAATCTGTCGGCGTACGGCGCAGAATTTTTTCGCGGGCAAAACTGACGGGTGCGGCCAGGGATAGGCCGACCCCAAAGGCACTGGCTTTAAGAAGGTCACGGCGTTTCATGGCGTGATCCTATATTGGCCGGAGACAAATCCCCAGTGACAAATCAGACAGATTTAAAACGGAATGATCTTACGCTTGCGGGAATAGGCGGTGTAACCGACCTTGGCGCCCAGGCGCAGGCCGACACCGGTTCGGATCGGGGCCAGAGTAATCCCATTGGCCCTTTGATAGTTTACGGCCATGCCGCCGATCAGATAGGCGCTGCCATCCACCCCAGGGAAGCGGCGATAGATCATATCTGGATTGTCGAGATTATAAACCAGCGTGAAGACCTTGGACGCATCCGCCCCGACGTCAAATCCTATGGTCGGGCCCTGCCAATAAACTTTGGCGGTCTGGCCATTTTTCATCCAAAGTGTACCTTTGCCGTAGCGTACACCGACAGTAAGCGCGCCGCCGCCTTCTTCACCGGTAATATAGCCCACAGGCCGACCTTGGTCCTTAAACAGGCGTTCAATCATTGTGGCGGCTGATTCTGCGGTTACGCCCATATGCACCGAAATGGCGTCTACGATTTCGTCTCTTTCATAACCCTGATTCTGGTTTTTCTGCTGCTGTTGCTGAGGATATCCAGACGGGGCGGTATCATTGGTCGCGCACCCGCTTAATGCCAAAGCGGCTCCGGCGAGCGCGGAATAAATCAGATGTTTCAATTTCAAGGTCGACATGGCGTAATCCTTTATGATGGCAACCCCAACCCTGATCTCCCATGGTTAACAACCCGTCAATATTTAGCATTTGCGGGTGTAATTGGGAATTAAAATTTGGACAGGCAATCGGTAAAAAGAGATAGCCAGGGCGCTTGCACTTTGGCATGACCCGTCCATGGGGTTTTTCAAGAACATATCCTATCAAAAACGAATATTGCTGATTATCGGGGCCGTCTTACTGTTTCGACTAATCGGTCTTGTACTGTCACCTTTGGGATTGCATGGGGATGAGGCGCAATATTGGGCCTGGTCCAAGGATCTGGATTGGGGTTATTTTTCCAAACCGCCAATGATTGCATGGGTGATTGCGGCGACAACATCCATATTTGGTGACGCCGAATGGGCGGTACGGTTAGGGTCGCCCCTCCTGCATTCGTTGACCGCTTTTGTGATCTTTTTGACCGGCCGTTTGGCTTTTGACGCCCGAACCGGGTTTTGGGCGGGTTTGGTGTTTCTATTAATGCCGGCTGTCTGGCTGTCCTCTGGGATTGTCAGCACGGATGTGCCGCTTTTGCTATGTTGGGCAGTGGCCTTAAATGCCTGGCTGCATTTGCGTCAAGGCGCCGGGACGGTGCGTGCCGTCCAGCTGGGTCTGGCCATAGGACTGGGCCTGTTATCCAAATATGCCATGCTGTTCTTTTTGCCCGCACTGGTCATTGCCGTCATATTTGATCGCCCAAGCCGGGATGCGCTTTTAAACAAAGCCGGGTTTTGGGTCGTTTTACTCGCTGGGTTATGCGTGCTGCCAAATCTCCACTGGAATTACACCCATGATTTCGCCACCGTTACGCATACGGCGGCCAATGCGAATTTGCAGGATGAATTTCTACTTCATCCGGACGAATTTCTGTCCTTCTTTATCGATCAATTTGCGGTGTTTGGCCCGGTCACATTTGCTTTACTGATACTGGCCCTGATCGCCAGTCTGCGCGGGAAACTTGATAGCTCGGCTTTTTGGTTATCTCTTTTCGTGTTGTCGCCTTTATTGATTATTTCTTTTCAGGGGCTCATATCCCGGGCCAATGCCAATTGGGCGGTCACGGCCTATATTGGTGCATCGCTGCTGGTGGCGCATTTTGGACTGCGAAGCGCCCGGCGTCACTGCCTTTGGATGCAGGGCGGCGTTATATTGCAGGCTCTGATCAGCCTGGTATTTGTCATCATATTACTGGTGCCCAGCTGGACGGATAGTTTGGGACTGGCGAATTCGGTTAAGCGGGTTCGGGCCTGGCCTGAAACGGTCGCCATATTAAAGGACATTGTACGCAAAGGGCACGAGGATGTGCCTTTCGAAGCGGTGGCTCTGGATAAACGCATTACCTTTTATGACCTCAAATATTATGGTCTTTCAGACGACGTCCCCGTTAAAATGTGGATGTATAAATCTCATCCGGAAAATCATGCCGAATTGACGGAAAACCTGCCTGCCGGCCCCGGGCCGTTCTTAATTGTCAATTATTATGACATTTATGAAGACGAACTTCGCGAGGATTTTGTCCGGCTTATCCAGATCGAGCCATTAGATATTGACTTGGGTGGGGGTAAGAGACGGCAGCTTAAATTATGGATCGGCTATGGTTATGAGCCGACGCAAACCCGTTAGCGTTTTTCGCCCCATAATTGCTTCAGGCGTTTATCTCGTCGGCACCCCGTGCGGTAATATTTATATTTGAGCGGGTTCTTTTTGTAATAATCCTGATGATAGTCTTCGGCATCATAAAAGGTCGCGGCGGATAAGACTGGGGTTACGATCGCGCCGTCAAATGGTTTGGTATTTTCAATGTCCGCCTTAGATGCCAGAGCGGCTTCTTTCTGGTCGTCCCGAGCAAATATCGCCGTGCGATAACTGCTGCCTTTATCACAGAATTGCCCGTCCGGATCGGTCGGGTCGACATTCACCCAGAAATGATCCAGCAATTGATCATATGAAACCTGCGTCGGATCAAAAGTAATTTTCACGGCTTCGTAATGGCCCGTTTCCGTATAGCTGACCTGCTTATAGGTCGGATTATCGGTCAGACCTCCCGTATAGCCAGACACGGCACTGATCACGCCGGGTAGTTTTTCAAAATCCGATTCCACACACCAGAAACATCCACCGGCAAATATAGCGGTATCAGTTGTTTTGGCTTGAACCGTCGGCTCAGTGAGGTCTGAATTATCTGCGCTTTGCGCCGACGAACAGGCCGCCATTAAAATAATTGTCGTAAACAAAGTTAGTTTTTTCATGTGTGCCTACTAGCCTAAGCTGTTATCAAGAGAAAATCACGAAACCGCGACCAAAGCTAATATGATTGATCTTGAGTTTTCATTTTCGGGGCCTGTATGGAAATGGGAAAAGGGATCCTGGTTTTTCATAACCCTGCCAGAAGAGATGTCTCAGGATATCAAGTCATTTACCCGCCATAGCTATAAAGGGTTCGGCTCCGTGCGGGTCAACGTAAAAATTGGCAATAGCGAATGGCTGACGTCTTTATTTCCGGATAAGAAAAGCGGGTGTTACTTTCTGCCCGTAAAATCCGCTATCCGAAAAGCCGAGAGACTTAAAGACGGCACTTTTTGTAAGGTCGACCTTAGGGTGATGGTTTAGTCCAAGACTTATTCTTTTAATGATTTATAAGCTTCGAGCGCTCGTAAACGCGCGGTTTTATGATCAACTATGGGATTGGGGTAATGCTCCCCCAGCTTAATCTCCGCTGTATTGAGAACATTATCCGGTGCCGTCCAAGGTGAATGAATATATTTATCAGGCAGTGCAGTAAGCTCAGGGACCCAGCGCCGGACATAATCGCCCTTGGGATCAAATTTTTGACCTTGGGTCATCGGGTTGAAAATACGAAAAAACGGCGAGGCATCGGCCCCACTACCCGCGACCCATTGCCAATTCGCGGGATTGCTGGCCACATCAGCGTCAAACAAAGTATCCCAGAACCATTTTTCGCCTTCGCGCCAATCAATCATTAAATGCTTGATCAAAAAGCTCGCGGTGATCATGCGCACTCGGTTATGCTGATAGCCGGTTTCCCAAAGCTCGCGCATTCCGGCGTCCACTATCGGATAGCCGGTCTGCCCCGTTTGCCAGGCTTTTAAGCGAACGCTGTCTGAGATCCATGGAAATCTGTCAAAATCGCTTTTGAAGTTCTGATGACGCAATTCCGGATTATGAAACAACAGATTATAGGAAAAATCCCGCCAGCCGATTTCCGATAAAAACTTTCCACCGTCCAGGTCCTGGCCCCGAACCTTATGCCAAATCTGCCTTGGGCTGATCTCACCAAAAGCCAAATGCGGAGACAATCTTGAAGTGGCGTCCGGTCGGTCTGGACGATCCCGGTCTGACGCGTATCGGCCCAAAGCCTGATCCAGAAAATCTCTCAAAGCGACCTTGGCGCCGTGCTCTCCGATGGTCCAGCCCGGCAGCATTTTGGATGCCCAATCCGGCAGGTTCGGTAAGGGGATAAGCTCATCAATTGACAGGCCGTCGACGGATAGGATTTTAAACTCTGGTCTAGTCAAAGCTGGTGCGGCGTCGATCTGCGACAACACCGCCCGCCAATAAGGGGTGTAAACTTTGTAATAGGGAGCGCCTGATTTGGGTTTGATCGTCCACGGCTCGCTCAGCAGGCAGCCATTAAAGCTTTTGACCTCGAGATTTTGATCTGCGAGCGCGGATTTGATTGTGGTGTCGATTTCGCGGTCCGGGCCATATCGACGGTTCCAGTAAACGGCTTTGGCCCCGGTCTCATCGATTAGGGATTTTAAAACTTGGAGTGCCGCGCCTTTTCGCAGGACAAGGCCATCCATATCTGCTGAAAGTGCTTTCAGGCTGTGGTGAAGCCAGACCCGCGACGCGGCGCCGTCAGGCGTTTGGCGATCCGTTTCATCAATATAAAGCGGCAAAACCGGCGCGCCTTTGGCCGCAGCGTGATACAGCGCCGGGTTATCGCTCAGGCGTAAATCCCTCCGAAACCAGACTATAATCGGTGAAACACTCATACCTACTTATAGGGTAATTTCAGGCATTTAGATCAAAATATTCCGCGGAGACATCATACATATCGGCCATGACCGATTCCGTTGTCGGCCAGCGACCCGCCCCTTTGCCTCGGATTTTGTAACTATCGCCATCATCAAAATAAAATATGGCATGGGCTTCCTCACCAGCGGCCTGTGCAATGAAGTTATTCATAGACAGGTCTTTGAGTTGAAGTGCCGTGTCAAAACCGGCGGCGTGACGCCAGGCTGTTGAAATGCGTTTAATCGAGCCTTGAATGTCCTTTGGCGGCACAAAATTCTCAATCGTGTCGCGCGGGATGTCTTCCAGTGTGATTTCTTCACCAAATCCCAATAGGGCGACCAATCTGATTTTTGCCCCGGCGTCTGATCCGTTGACATCGCCGCTCGGATCGGCTTCCGCAAAGCCTTTATCCTGGGCTTCTTTCAGAGCTTCCGCATAGGTTCTCCCGGAACAGATTTCATCGAGCATATAATTGGTCGTGCCATTCAGCAGGGCTTCGACGCGAACGATCCGGCCGCTTTCGCGTTTGCACATTTCAAGCACGGGCATGCCGCCGCCTGCCGCGCTTGAGAATAAGAGCTGGGTATTGTTATCTTTGGCAAAATCCAAAAGGGCTTGTCCGCCTGCGGCGATCGCTTGTTTATTGGCACTGACCACATGAACGCCGCGCGATAACATCTCTTTGGTATAGGAAAGCGCTGGTTCAATCGGGCCGGATACATCGATAAATATATCTGGTTTTGAGGCCAGCAAGTCGTCAAAATCAGTCGTCAACTCTTCGGCTTTATACCCTTGATCGAGATATTTTTGTGTATCGCGGATCATGATTTTGGCAATTTCAAACCGGTCGGCACATGCGGCTACCCGTCGGTAAACGCCGCCGCCAACCACGCCGCAACCCATCATGGCAATGCGTAATTTTTTGGGCTTTGGTGCCTTGCCGATAGATCCGGTTTCGGCTCCTATTGTGGTGTAAAGCGGAATGCCGGGCGTGCCGATTTGAAAACTTTGTTGATGATCTTCGGCAAATTTTAAGGCCTTGGGCGAGACCAAAACATCCGCGCGCTTTCGGGCTTCTGCCCAGGATATTTGTTCATAGCGTTCGGGGGTTGAATCCGAAATGTTTGGATCGGCTTCATAGACCCCGTCCACATCTTTTAAAAGTAAAGCCTGCGCGCCCAATTTATGGGCTACAAACAAAGCGGTCAGGTCTGCGCCGCCGTCCCCGAGCAATGACGGACGGTCATTGTCTCCGATGCCGACATAGCCGGGCATGACCACGACGTCGTGATTTTTAAGATCCAGTTTGAGTTGATCGACATCCATATCGACAAGCTCGGCTTCGGTATGCGGGCCTTTCGCGGTCAGGCCGAGATCTCGGGCCTGACGGACAAAGGCCGGTGCGCCGATCCGTTCAAGCGCTAAGGATAAAAGCGCCGCAGATTTACGTTCGCCGAGCTGAATGAGTTCCGGCAGATTTTTGGCTATGCCTTCCGGGCCGACCCGTCGGGCTTCCGCCATCAGGACATCGGTCTGGTCCCCTTGCGCGGACGTCACAGCAACTACATTATTTCCGGCGCGGTAATGACGATAAATTTCGCTGGCCGCCTGGGTGTAATCTTCAAGCGAACGCAAGACGGAATGACCAAAGTTTAAAACAATAACAGGAACAGGCATAAGACCTCTCTTTAGCTGTATTTTTTTCGCGCCCGCAAGCGGAAGAGCAAATCGGCGCTGAACAGTCGGCTCATTAGGTCGTGATTTCAGGTGCGTCAAGTGAGCTTATTCTCGTAGGCGTGAAAAAAGACTATGTCCGTCCTATTATGGAACAGACGATAAATTCCCCGCAATCTAAACGGTCGGCCATGTGGCGCGGGGCAAAAATGAGATGCCCGAATTGTGATAAAGCGCCGCTGTTCCGCGCCTATCTGAAACCAGTGGAAAAATGCGCGAATTGCAAAGAGAACTGGGGCGATGTTCGTGCCGATGATGGACCTGCCTGGCTGACGATACTGATTGTCGGGCATTTGCTCGCGCCGATATTCCACCCGATCGCGTTTAACCCAAATCTGTCCCCCTGGACGGCAGGATTGATCCTCGCCGCGGTTGGTGCGCTCTTATCTCTGATAGTTTTACCGCGGGCCAAAGGGGCCATGATGGGGCTGATCTGGAAGACCGGGGCACCGACAAGTTAGGAAATTTTGAGGGCAGGACAGGGGAGGAATTTGAGGGGCATCATAATTTCCAAATGTTCCTGCCCTCAATCTTTATCTAGAATGAAATCTGATCACTTGCCAATCACATGGTCGTGACGGTTTGGTGATTTCAGATGGTTTGGTGAAGATAAGGTTTGCAACTTACCCTTTAAAGGTGATATTCTCTCCTTATGAAAGTTATCAAAATTTTATTGAGTGCAAGTCTGTTTGGGGCCGTCAGCTATTCGCCTGCGGCAGCACAGAATAGCGAAAACGACATTTTATGTAACGTCTACGGCAAGATGGGCTCCGTCTTGATCGAAGTTGCCCTGCCGAGGTCCTTGCAGGATTTTGTCGACGCAACTACAGGTAAAAGCTCTACACTGACAGATGAATTTTCTTCAGTTCTTTTAAAACGGTTAAGCGCTGAAGAAGTGACGGCATTGACCAGGTTAGGCGATGATGCAGCTTTGATTGGCGAAGCGTCGGGTAATGTCAGTGTGCAGTTACTGATGAATGGGCAAGCATCAGGCTATGAAGAAGTCGGCTCGATCATGACCCAGGCTTGCCAGAGAATAGGGTCACAGCGGATTATTGATAATCAAAGGCGCGCCAACTCAGCTGTTACTGAGAATATGGGGAACTAACCCCGCATCATGCCTGTTTGAACTGGCTTGACCGACGCAGCATTCTCCGTCATAGAAAACTTACTCATCAAGACCGACCGAGGGACAGGCCCTTAGACGTCGGGGCAACCTTGTGAATACACAGTTGGTGCCAAATCCTGCGCTTCCGTAAGGGAAGGGAAGATGAGAGCGCGAAACTTCGCGGTCTTTATTCCACGCAGAACTGGCCCCGTTTGGAGAGGCGCAATGGCGCGAGACGTGGACATAAATCATGGTGATTTCGCTCTGGAACGGGGCGGCGTGCTCAAAAACGATCGGGTCACAGGCCGACTATATGGGCCCGATGGTGCGCCGCTGATCATTGTGATGGGCGGAATTTCCGCGGGCCGTTTTGTCAGCGATGATCCGACGCGAAATACGGGCTGGTGGTCACCACTTGTCCATAGTGGCGGTCCGATTGATATTTCCCGTTTTCAAGTGCTCGGTTATGATTTTGCACCGGGTGACGACGCGTCCGAAATACCTGGTGCCATCACAACCCGGGATCAGGCCCGTCGGTTAAAGGCGCTTCTCGATGACCTTGGTGTCAGGCCTGCAGCCCTGATCGGCTCATCTTATGGTGGGATGACGGCCCTGGCCTTCGCGCAGGATTATCCAGACGTTACGGGCGCCCTTTGCATTATTGGCGCGTCTCATCGGCCTTACCCCATTGGCGTGGGCTGGCGCGGCATTCAGCGCCGCATTGTGCGCCTGGGTATTGAGGCAGGCAATCCTGAAGC
>JAHDDX010000090.1 GCA_020629135.1 Hellea sp. | reverse complement strand
CATGCCGCGATAGCTTCCGGATTCTTCCGAAGCCCCATGGGTGGCTGATGATGATAAATGTTACCGACTTGGTATTTTTCTTTGATGATCTCGACGATTTCGGTATCTGCTCCGATCACAGTAATATCATCGTCATTCGTCAAGATATTATCAAAAATCTGCTGAGTAAGATCAGATCCCGGCACGGCCTTAAGCGGAATTTTTGAAGAATTCGCCATTAATTCCAGAATGCGTGAGTCACAAACAGATAACCATGCGGCATCATAAAGGGGTTTATAAACGTCCGGTTCTTTTGTCAGTCGGACGATGTGATCTACATTGGGTGTCACGATATATCGAAATGGCGTTGTCCCCGTCATCCACTTAGCGCGACTAAGTGTTTGTACCGGATCCAGGGGATGGAATTCGGCTCCCAGAAACTCATATTTCCGGGGATTTGTCCGCCAGTCCAATATTTGTTTTTTTGAATAAACCGGGCTCTCACCGGACACATCATTATCAAGCGTTTCCGCTGTATTCTCCGCAGCAGTCATTTTTTCCACCATGTTCACCGGCGGTCAAACTAACCCAAAATGTTTAGGAATGCGTTAGCGGGCGAGTTCTTTCATAGCGCCCTCAAGCCCGGATAAAGTCATCGGAAACATGCGGTCTTCGCCGATAATGTCCTGAATCATCTGAGTCGACTGAGAATACTGCCAGTATTTCTCTTGAGTCGGATTAATCCAAACAATGTGCGGGTAAACGTCAACGACACGCTGTAGCCAAACGGCACCCGGTTCATCATTCCAGTGTTCGACCGAGCCACCGCGAACCGCGATTTCATAGGGGCTCATGGCCGCATCCCCAACAAAAACCACGCGGTAGTCAGACGGATATTTGTGTAATATGTCCCAAGTGGGTGTAATTTCACGCATTCGGCGGATGTTATCTTTCCACACATGCTCATACAGGCAGTTATGGAAATAAAAATATTCTAGTCTCTTGAATTCGGATTTGGCCGCAGAAAACAGATCCTCGACTTGTTTTACGTGGCTATCCATAGAGCCGCCAATATCGAATAATGCGAGTACCTTGACGGCATTGCGACGCTCTGGCCGCATGCGAATGTCCAGCCAGCCCTGTTTGGCTGTGCCCCGGATTGTGCCGTCCAGATCCAACTCTTCTGCTGCTCCCTCCCGGGCGAATTTACGTAGTCGGCGTAAAGCTACTTTTATGTTTCTGGTTCCGATTTCTTTGTCACCGTCCAGATTTTTAAACTGGCGTTTATCCCAGACTTTTACCGCCCGACCATGGCGACCTTCTTTTTGTCCTATTCGAATGCCTTCCGGGTTGTATCCATAGGCCCCAAATGGGGAGGTGCCAGCTGTACCGATATTTTTATTTCCGCCTTCATGACGTTTGTCTTGATTCTCAAGACGTTCTCGCAGGGCTTCCATGATCTTATCAAAATCTCCAAGGCCCTCGATTTCCGCCATTTCCTCCGGCGTCAAATATTTTTCGGCCATGGCCCGCAACCAATCCGACGGAATTTCGCCTTCTGCCATCCCGAAAATATCGTCCAGATAATCCATACCGCGAAAGACGTGGCCGAAAACCTGGTCAAATTTATCCAGATCGCGTTCATCTTTAACGAGTGCGGTTCGCGATAAGTAATAAAACTGATCTACGCTGTCTTCGACCACATTTTTATCCAGCGCTTCCAGAAGCGTCAGATATTCGCGGATCGTTACCGGAATTTTGGCGGCGCGCAGTTCGTTGAAAAAGGTTTGAAACATAAGGCCTGTTACCGATCATCTGGTTGATACACAAGTTAGTTCGCGCATTCACCTTTATATGCCGCACTGACACCTTTTGCATTGGCCGAACACTCATTTCCGTAGGTCTTGCCATCACAACCACAGACTGGGTCATATTGTTGGGTGCAGAATTGTGGCCTGACCTCGCAGGTTCCCATTTGATCAGCGGCCCCACATTGGTCCTTCATATCCAACCGGCAGAACTCGTCTTTATTTTCGCACATAATTCCCGCCATTCCGCCACAGGCTTCCCCTGACAAGGCTATCTTGGAAACCGGATTTGCAGGTTGCGATGCTTTAGCTTGATTGTCAGTTGGGTTCGAATTTGATGAAATGTCATTTTGTTCGCATGACGCGAGGAATAAAAAACCAATAATTGCCCCAAGTTTGATAAAAAGTTGCATAAAAATGGATCTCCGTGATGCTCATAGTGATTGTTTCAGAATAATCTTTGACAAGCAAATCCATTTTTGAAAAACCGCTGTTACGGGGGGATTAGTCAATCCAAAAAGTTCATTAAGGGGAACTCAATGAAAAAACTTACGACCAAATTTGTTGTGTCAGCGTCGACATTAATGCTCACTTGTGCTGTCGCGACCACGGCTTCCGCTCAGGACCAATCTGCATGGGATAACGCGAATGGGAATGCAAATTTCCTGCGATGCGGAACGCCTCATAAGTCAGACAAAGAAGTCAGTATGATCGAAAACTATGTTCGTTCACAGATGAAACGGAACGGAATGAAAAAACCTGATGGCGTTGGTGGCGGCAATGGCGGCGGCGGCGGCGGTGATGGCGGTGGAGGCGAAGAGCCAGCCCCAGAATACCGTGATCCCGGAACAGTCGTATTCGATACATATTATCACATTATTTGTGACGATGCGGGTAATAACTGTAATACGGATGCCGAAGCATTAGCGCAAATGGATGTCATCAACGAAGCTTTTGCCGGAACAACCGGCGGAGCGGCGACACCGTTTCAATTTAATTTGATCGCTATTACGCGGACGAATAATTCAGCTTGGAACCAGGTAGGTTTCGGCAGTTCAGCCGAGCGCCAAATGAAAACGGCTCTGCGCGAGGGTGATGCAACGACGTTGAACATTTACTCAGCGCGTATCGGCGGTGGTCTGTTAGGTTGGGCGACCTTCCCAAATGACTACGCCTCGGATCCTATCGATGACGGCGTTATCATTCTCGATACAAGTGTTCCTGGTGGTTCTGCCGCTCCTTATAATGAAGGAGATACTGGAACCCATGAGGTTGGTCACTGGCTTGGTCTATATCACACATTCCAAGGCGGTTGTCGCGGTAATGGCGATTTCGTATCAGATACGCCGGCTGAGAGATCATCTGCTTCAGGGTGTCCTGTTGGTCGTGATACATGTAAGAGTGATCCGGGTGCTGATCCGATCTATAACTTCATGGACTATACCTACGACAATTGTATGTTTGAGTTCACACCAGGCCAGGCCGAGCGCGCAGATCAATTTTCAATTACCTATCGTAAATAGGTTTGTATCCCGCGATTTAAAAAAATTAGGGTGCTCTAGGGCACCCTTTTTTGATGACAGATTTTAAACAGAAATCACTAACCTGTCCTGACGTCTGTTTCTAATCGCGCGGCAAGGTCGGGATCTAATCTCAGCGCCATGGCCAGGTTGTCCAGATAGTCTCTTTCTTTTTCGTTTAAGCCGTTAGCGATACGACAGCTGACGGCGTAAATTTCGCGTGCCGCTTGATCTGAGTCCGCCATGCGGGCAATTTCGATTGGGTCGCAATCCTGATCTAAAATATTCCCCAGATCAATTTCGTCGTGGGATTTGATAAATGCCATTTCATCTTTGGAGATTTCGCCATCGGCTTTAGCTGCCGAAATCATCGCTCTCAATAAAGCTTCCGAACGGTCGTCTGCTTTTGGACCGGAAATCAGGCCTATGACTTCGTCTTTCCAGTTTGTCGGCATTTTACCGCCGTTTTTCTGAAATGCTTTATAGGCGAGTGTGCCCAGGCCCGCCAATCCGCCAAGCGTCGCTATTTTCCGGCCGGATTTCGACTTCAGTAGTAAAAGCAGGGCACCTGCAGCAGCGCCTGTCCCAACGCCTTTCCGGAGCGCTTCTCGGACTTTGGGCGTGTCTTCTAATCCGAGTTTGTCGATCAAAAGATCTTCGCCTTTCTTTCCAAGTTCTTTTCCCTTTTCAATGGCGCCTGTTTCTTGAACTCTAGAATGGGCACTATGGGCGAGTTCTCGCCCACCGCTCAGGATTTCATTGAGCAGGTTTTGTATATTTGCTGCGGCGTCGGTCATAATAGTCCCCATTTTGCTGGCTAATCTCGCCAATGTATTTAATGTATACGAAACGCAAAATGAATGACGAATGGCAGTTCCATGAAGATTTCCCGAATATTCCTGCTTTTAATCCCGGCATTGCTGACTGGGCTAGCGATTTGGCTCAAAACACCTTCGTCTTCGTTTGACAAAAACGCTATATCGGAAACAGCCAAAACCTATGATGCGAGAATTATTCGCGACAACTGGGGTGTTGCTCACATATTTGGGAAGACTGACCCGGACACGTCATTTGGTCTTGGTTATTCTCACGCCGAGGATGATTGGGAAACCATTCAGGAAACTATCATGACATCCCGAGGGATATCGTCTCAATATTTAGGTCGAAAGAAAAACCTCGTGGGACTGGAAGCTCCGGTACAGGATTACCTGTTTGATCTGTTCAAAGTCAAAGAAGCCGTTGAGTCCAAAATAGACACGGAGGTGTCCCCACCTGCTAGAGCCATGGCCAAAGCTTATGCCGACGGGCTAAATCTGTGGGCGATAGAGAACCCCGATCGGGTTTTACCCGGGATACTGCCAATGACGGATATTGATGTCATATCTGGTTACACTTGGGCAACGCCGTTTTTTTTCCGCATGGATGAAGAGCTGAAACTGATTTTTGCCGAAGGTGAAGCCCCACCGGTTGGCCCTTATCAGTCTTCAGAATATTCTGATGGCGCGGTATTGGGATCAAATGCTTTCGCCATTGCCCCTCGTCGGTCCGAAGATGGGCACACAAGGCTCGTCGTGAATTCCCATCAACCCTTTGTCGGGCCATATGCCTGGTTTGAAGCTCATGTTGTTTCAGAGGATGGCCTCAATCTGGCGGGTGGCGGGTTTCCGGGAACCCCTATTCTTGCCCAAGGTGTAACGCCAACCCATGGATGGGCACATACCGTCAATAAACCTGATCTGACGGATATGTATAAGCTTGAGACCAATAAAGATAAAAATCCGACTCAGTACAGGCTGGACGGGAAATGGGTTGATTTTGAAGTCTCAAAATCCAAGTTTCGCATAAAATTATTTGGACCTTTCTCTTTTCCATATTCCCGTGACATGTTGTGGAGTCAACATGGCCCGGTCCTTGAGACAGATAGTGGTCATTACGCGATCAGGTTTGCTGGGTTACAAGAGGTTGGCGCTCTGGATCAATGGTATGCCATGAGTAAAGCGGACACACCGGAAGAATGGCAGAGTGTTTTGTCCAAAAATGGTGTTCTCAGTTTTAACATTGTCTATGCTGATAAAGACGGAAATATCGGATCTTTATATAACGCACGTATGCCAAAGCGGAAAGTCGGACCAAAATGGCGTGGGGTTTTGCCAGGCGATGATTCGTCTTTGATCTGGGACAGCTATCACCCTATTACTGACCTTCCGCAACTTCATAACCCGGAAACAGGATGGGTGTTCAGTGCAAATTCTTCGCCCTTTTTCATCACTGATGACGGGGCCAATAACCTCCGCGAAAACTATCCAGAGTCGTTCGGGATTGAGGCACGGATGACAAACCGTGCGAGAAGATCACTGGCATTGTTTTCTGCCGATGAAGCGATTAGCGCCGAAGAGCTTTTGACTTACAGGGCGGATGGCCAATATCAGGAAGGCGTACATATCCGTCAAATGCAGGAAGATCTTACGGACCTGAATTTCGATGATGAACGCCTGAATTTGGCAAAAGACCTTATTCTTAATTGGGACGGGTCAACGGAAATTGACAATCGCAATGCCGGGATCGCTATATTAACTCGCATGAATTCAAGTGGCTTTGAATTGAAAGATGACAGAATGCCTCTTGATCAGGCTTTGGAGAAGGCTAGCGGGGAAATGATGTCAGTATTTGGACGTCTTGACCCGAAATGGGGCGAGGTTAATCGTCTTCGGCGCGGGACGGTAGATCTTCCGCTTCGGGGCGGCCCTGACACATTGAGAGCCATTTACGGAGATTTTGAAAATTTCGTAGAGAATAAAGGTCTTGTGGCTTCGGCAGGGGATACTCATATCATGGTCGCTGATTGGGATGAAAACGGAAAGCTCACATTGCAGACGATCCATCAATTTGGTGCCGCAACGCTCGACGAGACGTCTCCGCATTATGCGGATCAGGCTGTCCTATTTGCGGAAGAAAAGTTTAAAAACATGCCAATGACTTTGGATGAGGTGCTGCCTTTGGCAACTCGCGATTATCGACCAGGCCAATAAAAAAAAACCCCGCTAAATGCGGGGCTCAAAATTATTTAGTCATTGGAATAATCTCTATTCCATTGTGTACACGACACCAAATCTGAGAGCGCTGTCTGTCTTCTTACGGCCCGGTGTTGGGTCTGTGTGATGATCCAAGCGATACGAGACGCGTGCCGCGAGAGCGCCCATGAGTTGGGCGGAAAGGCCAACTTCATTCCAAATGTAAGTGTCGCTCTCCGACCATAGAACTTCGGTGTCGTTGTAAAGAGACACGTTTTCATTGATGGCGAAGTCAAAGTCAGAAAAACCTCGGAGTGCCAATTCATTCACTCTGTCACCATTAATGATGTCAGGGTTTGTAACTGCGTCAACCGGCAATAAAGCATCGAAATCCGGATTAGCATAGTCTTGCTGTTTCTGAGAGCGGTAGCCAGCACCGGCTTCCACATTCCAACCTACAGGCTCTGGTAAAACAACTTTATAACCGAGGCCGCCACCGACAAAATAGCCACTGCGGAACGCACCAAATTCATCTGAATACCAATCTGCATTACCGTAGATATAAGTGCGGTCATTCAAATTGCGGTCAATTTGATAACCCAAGGCAAAGCGCTCTTTATTCTGGGCACCGTCAACTTTGCCGTAATCAGCCAGGGCGTCAAACTTATGACTCCATTTGTCGCCTTGTTTCGCGAGTTTCAATCCCAGAGACAAATCCTCTGTATCTGTATTTCCGCTGGTCTTACCGCCGGCAAGCGAGGCTTCGCCTGACCAGCCATCATCATCAGCGTCTTGAGCGAAAGAGGCGCCTGTGAACGCGAAGCTTAATGCCATCGCAAATGCTAATTTTTTCAACATGTCGGTTCCTTTGTAAAAATTTGACGCCGGAAATAGCTATTTATGCTGTACGAAATATGAACGGTTTTCGAGCAGAGGTTAAATTTGAGTAAGAATGTTGATTGAAATCGAAATACAATACGGGTTAGAAAATCGATAAACGTGGGGGAGAGTATGACACTCGTAGCTATTGATCTTGGCACAACAAATTCACTGATTGCCGTATTTACCGAAAAGGGATCAGAATTAATCCCAAATGCCATGGGAGAGTTTTTAACGCCCTCGGCGGTTGGGTTGAACAATGCCAATGAGATTGTTGTCGGTGTGGAAGCCAAAAACCGACTTGTTACGCATCCCGAAAAAACACATGCGCGATTTAAAAGGTTTATGGGAACCAATAAAGACTTCAAATTGGGCCGAAAGACTTATCGGGCCGAAGAGCTGTCGGCCATGGTTTTAAGAAGCCTGAAATCCGATGCGGAACGCCATTTGGGCACAAAAGTACAGCGAGCGATAATATCTGTTCCGGCATATTTTAATGACGTGCAAAGGAAAGCCACCTATGCGGCCGGCGAAATGGCAGGGCTAAAAGTTGAACGCTTAATCAATGAGCCCACGGCAGCGGCTCTCGCATATGGCTTAAATTCCAAGGATGATGAAAACACTTTTATTGTCATTGATTTGGGCGGCGGCACATTCGATGTCTCTATTCTGGAGATATTTGAAGGGATAATGGAGGTGCGATCCTCAGCAGGCGATGCATTTCTTGGCGGCGAGGATTTTACAGATGCAATTGTCAAGGATTTCGGCGAACAAATCGGGTCAGATTTTGAAGCCTTGTCCCCGAGTGCGAGAGCGAACCTTAGAGATTTGGCAGACCGGGCCAAAAAAGGACTTTCGGAAAAAGACGCCGTAAAAATTAAATTTAACACAAAAAGCAAAACCTATGAGTTGGACCTTAGCCGCGATCGCTTTGAAGAGATCTCCAAAGATCTGATTAAAAAGCTTAGATTGCCTATTCAACGGGCCATATCCGACGCAGGCCTACGGGCGGAAAATATCGATCGGGTTGTCATGGTCGGCGGCGCCACGCGCATGGATATCGTCCGGCAACATATTACCCGGCTTTTAAAGCTGTTTCCGGAACATCGATTGGACCCCGACCATGTGATTGCCTTGGGCGCTGCCGTACAAGCTGGACTGGTAGATCGCCATGAGGCACTGGAAGATGTGGTTATGACGGATGTATGCCCGTTTACTCTGGGAACAGAGGTGGCAATCGAGTTGCCAAACGGGCAACATGAAGGGGGACATTTTCAGCCTGTTATCGAGCGGAATACGGTTATCCCTGTCAGTCGAGTTGTGACGAATGGAACCATTAGAAAAGGCCAGCGCGAAGTTACATTGCAAATCTTTCAAGGCGAGTCAGCCTGGGTTCGTGATAATGTGCCCTTGGGGACGCTGAACGTGAAATTGTCTCCCAAGAAAGACGAGTTCGAATATTTCGATATCCGTTTTACTTATGATGTATCTGGAATATTGGAGGTGCTTGTCACTGTCCATTCCAGTCAAAAAACTGAACGGTTAATCCTTGAAGGCAATCCGGGCGCTTTGTCGAAAGCAGAAATCGACAAGCGTTTTAAAGAGTTGGAAAAACTGAAAGTCCACCCCAAGGATAAGGCCGAAAATTCTGCGGTCATGTCCAGGCTCGAACGGGCATATGAAAACCAGCTTGGGGACATCAGGCAAGTGATTCAACGCCGCATAGCCGAGTTCAGCGCTGTATTAGAGACGCAAAAAGAAACGGACATTGCCTTGATGAGAGATGAGTTGATGAAATGGGTGGAAAGCATTGAAAATATGGATATTTTCTAGTGCACGACCCATGGATTATCCTTGGAATTGATGGACCTACCACGGACCTGAAATCTATCAAGAAAGCCTATGCCGCGAGATTGCGTGCAATTGATCCAGCGAAAGATATTTCGGGCTTTATGGCACTGAGACAGGCCTATGAACAGGCCCAACAACTCGTTGAAAACTCTAATATTGAGGCGCTCCCATGGGAATACGATGTCGGAACCGGATCTGGATTCGGCTCTCTCTATGAGGTGGAAGACATTCGTCAACCGGAAGACGAATTCGAATCGAAAAATGAAATCTATCGCGCTCTGGATGCGCGAGCACGCGAAATACTGGCATTAACCAACCTCCGAGAAGATCCTGAGGCCTGGAGAGCATTTTTCGAGGATCCAGCCTATGCTTCAATCGACGTTCAATCGGATTTGGAGCATGTGGTCCGAAATCTCTTATTGGAGACTTTCGGATATTTCCAAGACAGCAGTCAAAACAACAGTCAAGACGACAGTAAGCCGTCTCGCAGGTTCAAAAAAACGGCCAGATATGTGTTTAATTATTTCGGCTGGGATCAGCCGCAATTCAACCAATCCTTTACGCGCGATCAAGTCGAATTTTTGCGGCAAAAATTCAAAGTCCCCATCGTATCAGCCGGTGACGATATAGAGTTCGGTCCCGCCTTTAATTTTCTATCTGCTGTTTTTGTCTATCTTATTCTCATTTCCGCCTGTTTCTATTATGCAAGCGCAAATCAAAAGGGTTTTTGGCTTATCATTGGTTTAATCCTGAGTGCCAGAGCGCTCACAGTGTATGTGAAAGCCTGGATTGTTGACCGGGATGCTGCATTGAGTTTTTTCGGAGGTCTGTTGTTCTTGGGTAGTTTGGGGTATTTGATTACCAGTGTAATGCGAGAGGGAAGTTGGGAAGGCAGGCTGGATGTCCTGTACTGGTTTGGAGCCGGTGCAGTCGGGGCTGGATTAATATGGCTGGTCGGTCGGGTGATCTTGAGCCTAATTCGCCGTCGATAAAATTATTTAGCTCCGGATAAATCCTTATCCAGTTTTTCAGTCCAAAGATCTGTGATTAACTTGCGCCCTTTATGATTGACGTGATTTTCATTGTAGAAAAGCGTCTGTCTGTCAAAGTCCTTGAGGGCTTTCACAACTTCAGACCCTATGATTTCGTCAATTTCTGGTAGGAGCTCCATGAAGTCAGGCTCTAAAGACGGGTCATAATCCATGCCATAATGACCGGGAAACCAAAGATAAATCTTCTCTGGTGTCGCGGCCTCTATTTGTTCGGTCAAATAGCGCATCATTGCAACCTCATAAGCGCGCTCTTCTGTTTTTGGATCATAGTCAAAATATTTTGAGACATTATCGATCATCACAGGATGCAGATCATCCGTAATGATTTCATTCCCATAATCGCCCCGGTCCTCTGTTTGTCTTGTATCCCAGCTTGTCATGGCTTCGGGGCAGATATCATCCCGGGACTTAAGGGCGTATTTGGGCGAGTCGATGAAATCATAAAAAATAGTTCGCCATTGTTGAATTTTAAATTCCATCGCGTTCATATGGCCTGCGCGAAGGAATTTTCTCCAGTTTTCACTGAATTGTTCATCCAGATGTTTTTGGATTTTTTGATGGGTTGTGACCGGCATATAACGCTGACTGACAGGCAGCATGGTCAACGTACTGTTATTTTTACGTTCGCGGAAATCCCGAGCTTTTTGAGCCATGGAATTTTCGAGAATGATGATTTTGGGGTTGGCACCAGTCGAAAGATAGTCTTCGACCGCCCAAGCCTTGACGAGTAGATTGGGAAAGTCCGTCCAGATCATCTCGATATTATCGATATCATGACCTGCTGCGTTTAAGCCCCGTTTAAGTTCTGACAGGTTGACGGCCCTGAAAGTCCGGCTGGACCCAACAAAGAGAATGTCACTGTCGGGTTTCTTATCCCAGCCCCAATTCGCGCAGCTATGCAAGGGCGTAATGTTTTCGGACATGCCGTTTTTGCTGATTTTTATAATCACAGCCGTACTGGTCAAGATCAGCAAGGGGACGAATATTTGACGAATAAACTTCATTTTAGAACCGGGTATAGGGCGTCGAAACCGGCCCGAGGTCGCTTATATATAACAAGGCCGCGGTGATCACGATCAGGATTGCCCAAAGCACGAGTTCGCGGGCAGGGCTGCTGTTTTTCATGAGCTGGCTCCGGGATTGAAAGCGTAATTGGCGATATAAGACAAGACGATTACCGTTATAATCGTGACTGTGCGTT
>JAHDDX010000089.1 GCA_020629135.1 Hellea sp. | reverse complement strand
ATTTAATAGAACTGATCGAACGACAATTCACGCCCCAATCCGGCCTTAAAATGAATTAATCGCCCCAATTTCGCCTAAAGCCATCAAAACAAGCACAATAATTCCTTAAACCCGACCTTCTCCGGCCATGAAGTCTTGTCAAAAGACAAGCATGGAAAAGGAGATTGTTATGACAAGATTTCGTCAAAGCCTGCTCGGTCTGTGCCTTGCGGGTGTTATGGCCAGCCCGGCACTGGCCCTGGATAAAAGCCCGACTATTGATCCGTTTCACAAAACGGTCAGCCTGTTTGAAGTCAGCGAGCTCGACCGGGCCCTGATCCCGCCCTTGCAGATTGAGACGGGCGCCACAATCGGGGTTGCCCGTCTGGACGGTGGCCGCCTGATCCCCACTCCATTTTCGGAAGAGCGGGACTGGACATTTCTTGACCGGCGGGTGGACGTCGATATCCGCCAGCTCGGCAGTGGCAATTATATCAAATATATTCCCGAGATCCCGTTTGATGGACAGGATACCGATAACAAGATCGACGAAGTGCGTTTGACCGCCGCCAATGAAGGCATGGATTACGTGATCATTTACGGCATTGGACCAGATGCGCGTTGGGCCAGTTTTGGCAATAAGGCCTTGGTGGAAACGGGCCTGACCGTATCACCAGATTGCGAGTCCTGGAAGGCGGCCAAGGCCAAGGCGCTTTTGGTTGACAGCTATACCGGACAGGTGCTCGGCGCGGTCACCTCTGACAATATTGATTTTCATATTGGCGAACTCGCCGACCGTGTTGGAGAGCTGATCAACGCCCTATCAGGTCCTTCTGGCGTTTAGCTCCCCCCACCCTGTCCCCGCTTTCTCTAGCGCGGGGGCAGGTTTATATCAAGCAGCCTGATTAGAACAGTTTTGCAATTGTGACGCGGCCACCATACCCTTCAAGATCACCAAACTCGCCAAATCCATCCAGGCGCATTTCCATGCCAGTTCCGATGTTGAGGCCAACGCCGAGATCAATGATATATTGTGTTTCGACGTCTTCGCCAAAAGTGGTAAAGCTATTTCCGCTGGATGAGCTCACAAATCTAGAGGAAAATGCCGTATCCGTGTCGCCACTATGGCGTAATGCCGTACCCGTCAGTCTGAAAAAGCCGGATTCGCCGAGCGCTTGTGAGAACTTAAGCCCCGCACCCAGAGTTGTCCGGCTGGCGTCAATATCGTCGATATCGAGAGCCGCAGAACCTGCCCCCAATCTCACGCTGTCCTGAGACATCTTATCCGCGCTGAACTGGACAAAGGGTGAAATCGGCCAGTAATTCCCATTAACGCCATCGAAGCTAAATCGGATCAAACCGTTCATCCCACTGATATTTGGATCCGCCGATTGGTTTTCGGCCAGGCCGATAGCCGGAGCATTGACGCGGCGCACAATTTCATTCTTTCCGGTCCCATATCCCGCCATGACATCTGCATGGGCCAGGAATCCTTGATCAGATTTATTGAAGTCCGCTCTCGCATGAGCCCCAAGACGGAACATTTGAGTTTTTACCTCGTCAAGACCGTCGCCGCCCATTTCACTTTCAAGTTCGGCATAGCCGACCCCAACACCAAATCGAATTCGGCCGTCACCAACATTTGCGACACCTGCAGAAATCTCAAATCCGTCTGTGTCGAAATCGACACCGCTGAACGTACCGTTCTGCTCCTGTGTCATATACTGGACAGAGCCCCAGAAACGATCAGCCTCGCAGTTTTCGCGATTAATTGAAGCATCATTTTGCCAGGAGGCGCATTGTTCGGCGCCCATAGTTTGACCCATCAACGCATTACCAAACAGCATCTGAGAATTCTGGAACGTCTGGAGACCCGCAATGAGTTCTTCGGGATGCAATTCCTCCAGAGTTTTCGCGAGTGTTGCCGGATCCGACAAGGTGCCCGCCGACAAAGCAATAGACGACAATCCAGTGTCCGTTGAACCGCCAATGAAATCCCCTATGAGAGAATTGGCGACGGCAATCTGATTTGGCGTTAATCCAGCTACATTCGAGGCGTCAACAGCCGTACCAACTAAATTGACGTCCCCTGCACCGTAATCATACTCAATCTCATTCACTAACAGCAAACCGCTATCGCCGATATTTTCCACGGCGAATTGACCATCAAGACTGCGCGCATCGATCAAGGTGACGGTGCCAATTACAAATTCCGATTGGTTGACGGTCAACGTGCCATCCAGACTCGCCGTCCCGCCAACATTGAGTTGGTCATGATCGGTCGCACTGTTGACATCGAGTATCAAACTGCCATCCGCGCTTTGGGTGAAGTCTTCGCCGACATCAAGGTCTCCAGTTCCGCTACCTGCAATTGTCAGCGTTCCGTTATTCAACAAATCATTTGAAACGAACGAACCATTCGCTGCATCCAGAGACGAGCCTGCACCGACATTCAACAAACCTGCAGTCAGTTCGCCACTGATCGCATTGGCACCACTGGAGAAAACAACGTTTTCCCAATTCGCGAGGATTGAACCGTCGATTGACGCCCCGGCAAGATCTATTGTGTCAACCTGCCCGTCGGTGCCACTGATGTCGTCACCACCATCAAGCAAAACTACACCCGAAATATCCGCGCCGGCTGAAATTGTGATCTGATCTGATCCATCACCAAGGAGGACCTGTCCCGTGACAGAGCTGCCGTCTGCCATCGTAACGGTTGTGTCACCCGCGTTATCAGTTATCGCAATTCCCGAAGATGCACGCACATTGGCCCCATCATTCAAATTAATGATAAACGCACCTGAATTTGAAGAAGTCTGAATACCGGCACCATCGCCGCCAGTGACATTGCCGTTGACATTTATCGTAGATGTATCCGTGCCGAAATGCGCAACAAGTATTCCCGTAGAGTCACCCGAAACATCATTCGACGTATCAATGGTAACCGTTCCGGACGACTGGATCGCGCGAATACCAGTGAACCCACCGCTGACTTCGCCCAATGTGGTAATCGAAATATTACCGTCACTGTCAGATCTGGCGAGAATGCCATCGGTAAACTCTGATGTCACATTGCCGTTTGAGGTGATTGTCAAATCGCCGGAGGAATTGTCTCCATAGGCATTGATTCCCGAACCATATCGGGCCGCAATATCGGAGGTTGTAATATTGATATCACCGGAACCTTGATTCACTGCGATAACACCGGAATAACCAGCAGTAACAGGACCGCTTGAAGAAATGGTTATGCCAGTGGTGGCATCCCGTCCGACTGCGACAATCCCGGCGCTATAGCTTGACGTCACAGAACCGGTCGAAGAAATGTCGACGTTTCCAGACCCACTTGAAAAAGCAGTAATCCCATTTCCATAGACAGTACTAACATCGCCAGTTGATGAAATTGAAATATCAGTGCTGTCAACACCGCCATAAGCGTATACGCCGTCAAATCGGGCGGTGACGTTGTTGGATGAAATTGTCGTCGAACCCGCGCCAAGGTTTCTCGTCCGAATTCCTGTGCTATCTGCATTGACATCGCCCGTAACCGTTATGTCGATATCAGTGGTGTTTGACGCCGTATATCCACCGTAATAATATGAGCCAAAATGGCGAACATAAATACCCTCAGAATTCACCGAAGTTATATCGGTCGCCTCGATCGTCGTTGAACCCCCGCTCGTCGTAACATTGATACCTGTTGAAGAACTGGTAATCGCATCCTGCGATTGAATGCTTATCTCAGAGACATTTCTTCCGCCGCTGACATTAATGCCGCGACCATAGTTTGAGTTGATAATGTTAGACGTTACATTGACTGCCCCATAACCATTTTGGAACACGGAAATCCCGTCGTCTCCGGCATTAATAGGACCCGTTGCCGTGACACTCAAATCGGTCGTATTGTACCCACCATAGGCGACAATACCATTGGAAAAATCGCTTGTTACCGTGGCGACATTGATCGTGGTTGTTCCAGAGCCGCGATTTGTGACGGAAATTCCTGATGCATCAGACGTAACGTCTCCTGTCGCGGTGACGCTGACATCCGTCCCGTAACGACTACCATACACATTAATCGCCGTCCCGTAGAGGGCCCCTACATTAACCGCATTTACTGTTGTAGAGCCCGCCGCAAAACTCGTCGCAGAAATGCCGGCATAGCGACCGTAAACTGTTCCTGAGGAGGTAACAGAAAGGCTCCCACCCGTATTAGAATAGATACCCGCCCGAATGCCTGAATACCGCCCCGTCACATCGACCACATTGACGTTAACGTTTCCTTCGCCAGACGAAATTGCATTTATGCCGTCAAATACCCCGGAAACTGGCCCTGTTGCCGAAATATTCAGATTTCCGGAGCCTGATCCGGTTCGGGCATAAATTCCCTGACGGTAAACACCATCCACGATATTGGCTTCGATATTTGTGTCGCCTGTACCGAAATTACGAACTAAGATTCCAAATGCGCCACGCGCCGTTCCGGTTGACGTGATGTTGATATCCCCGCCCTGACCAAAAGCATAAATACCAGTGCTGAACCCGTAAGGAGATGGATTGGTCGCTATCGCATCAACGACCTCAATATTTGTAGAGCCCGAACCAAAGTTAAGTGAAGCAATTCCGGTGCGATTGATTCCGAGTAAAGCCCCTTCTGAACTGACATTTACGTCGCCATCATTTGTAAAAACCAGGATGCCATCAAGGCCACCCGTAAGTGTAGTATCGGAATCAACGACATTTATTGTTGGATTGTTCGCACTCACGAACACGCCCTGACTTAAGCCATTAACCGTGGCAGGCGCACCGTTCGATCCAATTACAACTGTTAAATCATCGACAAAAACGCCAATGTCAGAATTGATAACTCCATCACACTGAACCGTTTGGCCCGCTGTGGGGAACTGGGGATCACATTCCGGTGGAAGTTGCGCCGCGGCAGGAACCGCCAGAGTGAACGTGAGGGCAATAGTAGACGCGGATAATATATGGCGCGCCTTAATATTTAAGCCCAAGATTTTTGATTGATCACCTACACAATTTACAGAATCGCTGTTCAACAGCATAAAGACTCCCCCCAACCTTAGTTAACCTTTAATTAACCCCTTTAGTTCTCTCCCTTATAACGTGTCAACGCTTTTGAGTTGATTTTATAATTTTTCCACCTTGATAGATTAAACGGGCTCGCTTAGACGCTAACGTGCAATTACCAGTGCTTGTTCGCATTCAGAATTTTAAGGCCTTCCCTTGTCAGACGAAAATAATGGAATTGAAAACACGTCAAACGCGAATTCGGGAAAATTCGATATTCAATTTTCCAAGGGGCTTGCGGCCTTTTTAGCACAGCAAAATATTTCCATAGCCTTTACATCTTATCAGACTGGCAGACTTTATTTGATCGGTCATGGTCCGGACGGAAAATTATCTTTGCACGAAGCCCTTTACCCACAAGCCATGGGTGTTGTTGGCGATAGTCAGCGCATTTATCTTGGGACCCTGACCCAGATAGTCCGGATGGAAAATGTTTTAGGACCGGATCAACTGGCAAACAATGCCCATGACAAGCTTTATGTACCACGTAATATTCAGATCACCGGTGACATCGATATTCACGAAATGGGAATTCAAGA
Organism: Hellea sp.; assembly: GCA_020629135.1. GTDB lineage: Bacteria > Pseudomonadota > Alphaproteobacteria > Caulobacterales > Maricaulaceae > JACOMS01. Next base: position 5,732 of record JAHDDX010000089.1, on the reverse strand, counting down.
GAACGGGCGCATTGTTTTTGTAAATACAAAATATTCCTGCCTGTGCGAACCCAGTGTGTCTCATGGTTTCAAACCGGTCTGGAAACCTGAGTTCATTTCTAAGTTAGCGCCGGAAGACCGGTGCCACCTTAATGGTCTTGCTATGGTCAATCGGAAGGCAAAATATGTTTCCGCAGTCTGTAAATCGGACGTAGTTGATGGCTGGCGTGACCGGCGACATGATAGCGGCATTATCATTGATATCGAGACAAACGAAATCGTCGCCGAAGGCCTTTCGATGCCGCATTCCCCGCGCTGGCACAAAGAAAAAGTGTGGGTTGTAAATTCGGGAACGGGCGAAATCGGCTGGGTCGACCAAGCCCAAAAATCCTTTAAGCCCTTCGCGTTTTGCCCCGGATTTTTACGCGGCCTAGATTTCCACAATGGCCATATATTCACAACCTTATCCAAACCCCGGCACGGACGGTTTGAAGGTCTGGATTTGGACAAACGCTTGAAAGACAAAGATGCCGACGCCTGGTGCGGCGTACAAATTTTGTCTGAAGGCAATGGAGATGTTGTTCAGTGGATCCGCTTTGACGGTATTATCACAGAACTCTTTGATATTCGTGTCCTGCCGGGCGTTAAAAATCCGTTGACCTTAGGACCTGACTCCCAGGAAATCCGAGACTTCGTCACTTTCGAGGCACTGACTTAATCTGTTGCACACAACTCAGGGTCTGAACGGAATTCCCTCAAGTATTCCTCACTTAAATTTGGCAAGCCATATAACAATGGCTTGAGGAAAGAATTTTATACTGAAATTTTATACTGAAGAGACATCAGTATCACAAAACGATCGCATTCGATTGTTTACGCCGTTTATTGTTAACGACCGCAGCTCCGTTTTCAATCCAACCACCATAAGGCAAGAGATCCCCGCTTTCGCGGGGATGACAGATCGGAATTAATCGTCGAGGGCCGCCAAGGCGTCGTCGGACATGGCGAAATTGTGGAAGACGTTCTGAACGTCATCCAGATCTTCGAGCGCTTCGATCAGGCGGACAATCGTCCCCGCCTTATCCGGCGCGTCAATTTCGTTTTGCGCTTTCCAGATCAGATTGATCGACTTGGCTTCGCCAAAGGTCTTCTCAAGCTCGGCCGCTACTGCGCCCAGATCATCGCGCTCGGTATAGATAGTGTGAACCGGCTCATATTCCGCCCATTGATCATCGGCCGGTTCGTCATGTTCGACATCATCGGCGCCCGCTTCGATTGCCGCTTCCATCATGGTGTCTTCATCCGCCTTTTCCAGCGGGTATTCAATCTTGCCGACCTGATCAAACATAAAGGCCACAGACCCGGTCTCGCCCAGATTGCCGCCGTTTTTGGAAAAGGCCGTACGCACTTCCATGGCGGAGCGGTTCGTATTGTCGGTTGAACATTCGACGATAAAGCCGATCCCGGACGGGCCAAAGCCCTCATAGCGGATTTCCTCGTAATCGGCGCCGTCACCACCAGCACCCTTGTCGACCGCACGCTGGATATTGTCCTTGGGCATGGATTGGCCCTTGGCGTTATTGATCGCCAGACGCAGACGCGGGTTCATATCCGGATCGCCGCCGCCCATCTTTGCCGCAATCGCGATGTCCTTGGACAGTTTGGAAAACAGTTTCGAGCGGGCCTTATCCTGGCGTCCTTTACGGTGCTGGATATTGGCCCATTTGGAGTGACCTGCCATGAGGAATCCTTTATTTAATAAATTTCTGAGGGGTATTTAGGCAAAGAGACCGAGCGGGGCAAGCCCTGCTCTGTGGGAATTAATCCCCGATCACGCCGCCGCGTTTAATCGCCTTGACGTCAATCGCAAGACCGTCTTTGCCGAGCTCGGCATAAAGGCCGGACATTGTCCCCTCGCCGCTGGCAGGTGTAAACCGGGCGCCGCGCATACGGGTCGTGAACCGACGCAGCGGTTCCTCGGTTTCCATACCGACCACGGAATTATAATCGCCGCACATGCCGGCATCGGTCTGAAAGGCGGTGCCGCCCGGCAGGATACGCGTATCCGACGTCGGGCAATGAGTGTGCGTGCCCGCCACCAGGCTCGCCCGGCCATCACAAAAATAGCCCATGCCCTGTTTTTCCGATGTGGCTTCGGCGTGAACGTCCACAATCACCGCATCGGCAATCTCACCGAGGGGTGCCGCCGCCAGCTCTTCTTCAACGGCTTTGAACGGATCATCCAGCGCGTCCATAAACACCCGACCGAGCACATTGATCACCAGAACCTGATAGCCCTTAATGTCATAAAGGCCTGCGCCTTTACCCGGCGCGGTACCCGGCGGATAATTGACCGGGCGCAGGATTTTATCGTGGTTCTCGATCAGGGAAATGCCGGATGGATTGTCGAAGCTGTGATTGCCCAGGGTGATGACATCGACGCCCGCATCAAACAACTCATCGGCTGTGCTCGGCGTAATGCCAAAACCGCCCGCCGCATTTTCGGCATTGCACACGACGACGTCGATCGCCATCTCATCGCGCAGGCGCGGTAATTGTTTGGTCACAGCGTGCCGACCGGCCCGGCCCACCACATCGCCTAAAAACAGCAGCTTCATCTAAAAGGCTCTAAATTCTTTTTCTGTCAAAATCGCGTCCAGTGGCGCGTCAAACTCGCCCGTCGGCAATAGCACGGCTTCTTGCGCACCATAGGCCACACCGCAAGCAAAAATCCGCTTTTTCTCTCGCAGTGCCGCCAGGGTTCTGTCGTAAAATCCGCCGCCATAGCCCAGCCGTTCCCCGGTGGCGGTGAAGGCCAGTAGCGGCATCAACACCAGATCCGGAAACATTTCGGGCTGCTCCGGGAAAGGTTCACGCGTGCCATAGGCGGCGTGTTTTAAGCGGTCCTCCGGCGACCAGGCTCGAAAGGTCAAGGGCTTGCCGACCCGGGGGGTACAAGGCAGTGCCAGTTCATGCCCCATGGCATGCAGCGCCATAAGCAATGGCCGCGGATCAATTTCATCCTTGATCGGCCAGAAGCCACCTATAACGGCACCCCGAAACTTTTCGGCCGGGAATTGTGGGATGAGTTCGGGACCTGCCGAAGCATCAGCGGCCTCGGCCCGCACCCGCTTGGCCTGTATCCGCGCCCGCGATTTTTCAGTTGATAGGGTCATTTATTTCGGAATTCCTCATAATGCATAATCCGTTTGACTTTGTGACGGCTTCCACGACCATCGTGATTGATTACATTTGTTGCGCAGTTTCGACTATACCGTCGATAACCCTGCACAAATTCCACCCCAAGTTCACGCCAATAATTATCCAACCGAATTAACTCATTGAGAATGGATTTTTCTATACGGACAGAAATCTCCGCCTCGCCGTGAGAAATAATATTAATGCCTGGATATGTGTAATTTTCCGCATCAAACTGACAAATAATCTCTATGCGCTCAATATCTTCATACGCGATCGCCACCCGATTTATGTCATCTTCATCTCTCGGAACGGTAAATCCGCGTTCGTAGAAGTTGGCAAACTTTGTCATTTGAAATATTTGTGCTGAAAACACGATCGCTGTAATCGCGATCGCACCCAGTATAAAATTACCACCACGACGCACGGCACCTCTTTGAATTTCGCGATCATATTGAAGTGGTTTGTTGGCGTTGAACTTTTTCATCCGAAACATATGTTCAATAAGCGTAATAGGCTGTCCCGAAATGCCTTTTACTTCCAGAAACTGATCTGCATCTGACAAATTAGGTGGTTCGCCTTCAAACAGACCTGCTGTAATAAGAGGAAGAAGAACAAACACACGGCTAAATCCTGCAATTAAATACGCAATACCGATAAAACCTAGAAATATTGCTCCAAGTAATAGAATAAAAAGTATTTGTTCGTAGGAAGAGGGAAACTCACTAAATAAGTAATCACCAAAAACGGAATGTCGAATATTTAGGGTTTTTCCTCGCAATAAACTCGAGTTCCCAACATACAATCCTGCGGCAAAAAGGACCGGAACAGTGATCAATCCGGATATAACGGTCGCCAGACATCCGACATTTTGTCCAGTCACATCTTTAGCATATGCCTTATATTCTTTGCTCGTTTTTGAGATAAATTTGTGGTCGGATTTAGAAAGAGCACGAAAATAATCTGGGTAGCGTATGGGTTGCCACAACCAAAACCAATGACTTCGAAAGGTTCTGGACATCATTAAAATATCAAAAAGAAATTTTATGACGAGGACGACGAGTATAAGGACAAGGATTATACTCACCCCCAATCCCCTTGGGTGGCCTGGAACAGGGTCAGCAATGACAAGGCCGCTGTGTCGGCGCGCAGGATACGCGGGCCGAGGGAGACCGGGATGACATAGTCCTGCGCGCGTAATCTGTCCCGCTCTTCGGGCGTAAACCCGCCCTCGGGACCAATCAGCAGTGCTGTAGGACCCGTCAGATTTAGCAAGGCGCCCAAGGCCGGTTTGGCGTCCCCGGCTTCGTCTGCAAAAATCAAAGTACGGTCCGTCGGCCAATCCACCAACAATTGATCGAGACCGATCGTGGCGTTTAAAACCGGAATGTCGAGCCGCTCTGTCTGCTCGGCCGCTTCGATGATCTGGCTTTGCATCTTATCCAGACGAAGCTTGCCAAATTGCGTCCGTCCGGTTGTGACGGGTTGCAAAACGGCGACACCGAGCTCGGTCGCCTTTTCGAGAATAAACGCATTGCGATGCTTTCGTACCGGGGCAAAACATAACCAGATATCGGGACAGGCCTGCGGCACGCGGAGTTGATCTTTGATCTCAATGTCTCCGGCGCGTTTACCGAGGCTCGAAATCACGGCCCGCCATTCCCCGTCCGCGCCATTAAACACGCGCAGTTCCGTCCCTTCGCCAAGACGCAGAACGTTACGTAGATAGTGGGCGTGATCGCTTGAGAGCTCAAGCGTGCGGCCCTCTGATAGATTTGCGTCCAGATAAAGGCGGGTGAGTGTGTAATTCTCGCGCATGGGTTTGACATATACAAACGGACCGCGTTTGCGAAGTGAAATCACCTTGTCTCAAACAATCGCAATATCCGTATTCGAGGCAGACAAATACCACCCTCATCCTGAGGAGCGCTTCAGTGCGTCTCGAAGGATGTTTATTGGAAGCATCCATCGAGGCTTCGCCCTTCGGGCTTCGCACCTCAGGATGAGGCTAGCATTTATTCTTTTCGGGATCCTGGCTCGGCACGACATTTGGCCGGGATGACAGTGATGTTAGTAGCTCCCGTCTGTCATCCCGGACGAGGGGCCAAGGCCCGACGATCCGGGATCTCGAGACACGAACAGACTATTTCACCCGGTTTTCTCGACCTTCCGGACCGCGAACACGTTCGCGTCCGGAATGACAACCACATCATCCTGAGGAAATTCCGAGATGACAGGAATTGAGCGGCTCTATAAGAGTTCAATCATGACCGAAACGATCAAAGACGCGCAAAAGAACCATTGGGTTTACCGGGCGCCGGAAAACTGGCGGCCTTTTTTGCAGCTCGCGCGTCTCGACCGTCCCATTGGCTACTGGCTTTTGGCCTTGCCCGGATGGATCGGCCTCGCCTTTGCGTCGCTATCCCATGGTTTGGACTTTACGGATTTGAAATGGGCGACGCTGATATTTATCGGCGCCATCGCCATGCGAGGCGCAGGTTGTACCTATAACGATATTGTCGACCGGGACCTGGACGCGCAGGTGGACCGCACGG
>JAHDDX010000010.1 GCA_020629135.1 Hellea sp. | reverse complement strand
ATGTGCGAGGGCGGCGGTGTTGCCAATGTCACCATCATCGAGCGGCTCTGATGACCGGGATTTGTGACGGTCGAACGGCAATTGTCACGGGCGCAGGTGGCGGTCTGGGGCGGGCCTATGCTTTGGCACTTGCGGAACACGGCGCGAATGTCATGGTCGTCGACATCAATGCGGAAACCGGACAGCAAACCGTTGATGATATCCGCAGTGCAGGTGGTCAGGCCGAGTTAAGCCTTGAAGACATCACATCTTACGAAAGTGCGGGCAATATATTCAAAGCAACGATGGATGCTTTTGGAGACGTACATGCCGTCGTCAATAATGCCGGGAATAATCGCGACCGTATGTTCACCAGCCTCACGGAAGACGATTGGGATGCGGTAATTGCCGTGCATCTAAAAGGGCATTTCTGTCTGTCCTCCCATGCAGCGAAATATTGGCGGGGCAAAGCTAAAATGGGCGAAGAGGTCTCAGGTCGTATTATCAATACGTCCTCGGGGGCGGGCCTGCTGGGTTCGGTCGGGCAGTCCAATTACGCGGCCGCCAAAGGTGGAATTTTGACCCTGACCCTTAATCAGGCGGCGGAACTCGGGCGCTACGGAATTACCGCTAATGCCGTTGCGCCGCAGGGCCGAACTGGCATGACCGAAAAGGTGTTCGCCGATATGATGAAACCGCCAGAAGACGGCAGTTTTGACGTATTTGACCCGGCCAATGTTGCGCCCTTGATTGTCTATTTGTGTTCGGAAAAATCCGCCCATGTGAGCGGGCATTGTTTTGAAAGTTTCGGTGGCAAGCTGTCGATCGCTAATGGATGGAAAACCGGCACGATCAAAGACAAAGGCGCGCGCTATGACGTCGCCGAGATCGGGCAGGTCGTCAACGAATTGATGAATATTTCGCCGCCCGCCCAACCGGTCTATGGGAGCTAAATGGCTTATCCGTTTACAGAAGATCACGACATGATCCGCGAGGCCGTACGAGCCTTTGCGCAGGATTGGTATGACGGCGGAAAGGGATCCGAAAAGGTTTTTAAGTCGGGTACGGGATTTGACCTGAACGCTTGGCAAAGTCTGAGCCAGGAGCTCGGTATGGCGGGAATCGCTGTCGATGAGGAATATGGCGGCGCGGGTCTTGGTGATTTGGGACGGGTAGTCGTAATGGAAGAACTCGGCGCGAGCCTGTGTTCGGTTCCGTTTTTGATGTCCGGCGGTATTGCGACAGACTTATTACAATCCTTTGGTACGGATGCGGCCAAGGCTATGTATCTGCCGCGGGTCGCAGCAGGCAAAATCACGCCAGCCTATGTCGAGGGCGTGGACGGCATCACATTGGACAAAGGCCAGCTCTCGGGCAAAATTACTCATATCGCTTTTGGCAATGCCGCCAGTCATTTCATTCTGTCATTTGAAATGGAGGGCGAGATCGCGCTGGGCATGGTCATGGCCGCTAATCCGAATATCACCGTGTCGACAGAAACGACTATGGACCCGACCCGCAGCCTGTCCTCTGTTGAGATTTCGAACTTGTCTTTGGATGATGTCAAAGTCATCGGCACGACGGACCGGGCGCATTTGCAGACGATTGTCGACCGCTCTTTTATTACATTGGCGGCAGAATGTGTCGGTGGGGCCCAGGCCTGTCTGGATATGACCCTTGAATATACCGGGCAGCGCGAACAATTTGACCGCCCAATTGCGAGTTTTCAGGCGATTAAACATCGGTGTGCAGACATGTTCATCGCTATTGAAGCGGCCCGGTCAGCGGTCTTGAATGCCGCCGTTGCCGAGGAAAACGAAAAAACCGATGCCGCTTTGATCGCCAAGGCCACGGCGACCGAAGCCTTTTTTAAAGTCGCCGGGGATGCAATCCAGCTGCATGGCGGCATCGGGTTTACTTGGGAATATCCTCTGCATTTCTTCTTCAAACGCGCACGCGCAAATAAATCCATTTTTGGCACGCCCGAAGACGCCTATGATCGCATCGCGTCCGGTCTGTTTGGAGACGCGGCATGAGCGACCCAGTCCAACAGGTTCGTGAGGAATTTGGCACCTGGATGAAGGAAAATCTGGTGGGTGAATTTGCCTGCTTGAAATGGCGGGGTACTTTTGGTGACGACGAAGCCTATCCAGAACTTCGTAAAAAATGGGAACAAAAGCTCGGCGAAGATGGTTGGGTCGGTGTGGGCTGGCCGGAACAATATGGTGGCCGCGGATATTCATTGCCCCAACTTGTCGCCTTTAACGAGGAATATGCCCGTTACGGCGGGCCAGGACGATCAGGTCATATTGGCGAGACTTTATTCGCCCCGACTTTAATTGCCTTTGGGTCTGGTGCTCAAAAAGAAAGATTTTTACCGGGAATACGAAATGGCACTGAATATTGGTGCCAGGGCTATTCAGAACCTAATGCCGGATCGGACTTATCCAATATAAAAACCAAGGCGCGAGTGGACGGTGATGAATGGGTTTTAGACGGTCAGAAAATATGGACGTCTTTGGCGGTTGATGCCGATTGGGCCTTTGTTATTGCCCGCGCGGAGCCGGGATCAGTGGGTCGGCAAGGCCTGGTATTTTTACTCATTCCGCTCGATCAACCGGGCATCGAAATCAGACCGATTACTCAAATCACCGGGGGTTCCGAATTTAATGAGCTGTTCTTCACAGAGGCCCGCACCCACAAGGACAACATTCTGGGGGACGTCGGAGATGGCTGGAAAATCGCTATGGCTTTGCTCGGGTTTGAGCGCGGGGCGTCGACGCTCGGACAACAAATGATCTTTGCCAACGAGGTCAATGAAATCATCAAACTTGCCAAAGAAAACGGCAAGGCACGCGATCCAATCATTCGGCAACGCATTGCCAAAGCCTATGCGGGTTTGAAAATTATGCGCTTTAGCGCGCTTAGAATGCTCAGCACTGCTGAGAGCGGTGAAATGAGTGCCGAAGCCTATATTTCCAAAATCTATTGGGCGAGCTGGCATCGTGATCTCGGCGAATTGGCGATGGACGTTATGGGCTCAGATGCCGAAGTGATGGCGAATGGCGAGTTCAACGCATTACAGAAAATGTTTTTGTTTTCACGCGCGGATACGATCTATGCTGGCACCAACCAGATCCAGCGAAATATAATTTCAGAGCGGGCGCTAGGCATGCCAAAAGAACCGCGAGGAACCAAGTCATGAGCGATTTGAAAACACCGCCCGCCTATGTACCCGGCCACGGATTATTAAAGGGAAAAAAAGTTGTCGTCACGGCGGCGGCGGGCACAGGGATCGGATTTGCCACGGCAAAGAAATGCGTCGAAGAGGGCGCCCTGGTTTTTATCTCTGATATCCATGAAGGGCGTTTGCAAAAAGCGCAGGACACGTTGCTGGCCGAGACCGGACAAAAGGTTGATTTCGCGATTTGTAATGTGACCGAACAGGGTGAAGTCGACAATCTGATGGGAGCAGCGGCTTCGGCGTTGGGTGGAATAGATGTTGTGATCAATAATGCCGGGCTGGGCGGGACAGCCAATCTGGTTGATATGACGGATGCGCAATGGATGACGGTACTGGACGTCACACTCAACGGATGTTTCCGGATTAACCGCGCCGCGATGCAATATATGAAAGACCATGACGGCGGTGTGATCGTCAATAATGCTTCGGTTTTAGGCTGGCGGGCGCAAAAAGGGCAGGCCCATTACGCGGCGGCCAAAGCGGGCGTTATGGCACTGACCCGCTGTGCCGGTGTCGAGGGCGCGGAATTTGGCGTACGCGTCAATGCGGTTGCGCCGAGTCTTGCCTTGCATCCATTTCTACACAAAGTGACATCCAAGGAACTTCTGGCGGAACTTGAAGCCAAAGAGGCCTATGGCCGCGGCAGTGAGGTTTGGGAACAGGCCAATGTCATCGTCTTCCTCGCCAGCGATTATTCATCCTATATGACCGGCGAAGTCATCTCCACATCATCACAAAGGGCATGACCGTTGGTTCAAATCGACTCAAATCAATTCGTTCCTTTTATGAACGCCGTTAAGTCAAACTTGTTGGCGCTGGTCGAAAATTTGAAATCCATCAACTACAAGTATGAATTTGAATACCCGCAGGTAGATCGGCCCGATCTTAAGAAGGTAGAAGAAACAATTCGATTGTTGAGCGCTAGAAATATTAGTGTACCTCCTGCAGTCTTAGCATTTTACCAAACTATAGGTATCGTAGAGTTTTCGGGTCCGGTGCCCACGGGTTTGCAAGGCTGCAATTATCCTGACCCAATTTCTTTAGCTCCGTTTGATCCGGGATATATGCAGGGAGAATTAGAAGTTTGGGATGATCACTTAGAAGAAGTTCTAATTGGGGATAATGCTGATGTCGAATTTGGATATCTTATTTCCGGCGATCATATTCACAAAGCGGGATTTAGTGGTGGTAGTTATTATCTTGCGTTTCTAAAAGATAAAAGCGCTCTGATGATATGTAATGAGGACACATATAGTTTTTGCGAGTATTTAAAACTTTGCAATGATTGGGGAGGTTTTCCCGGGTTGAGAAAAGCGAAAACTCACAATTGGCCAATAGAGCGGCTAAAAGACAATTTTATACCGCTCCCTGAAATATAAGAAAGAAATTGTTTATGACCAAAACCACATTTGAAAACCCGCAGGACCTGATGGGTAAAGAAGGCATGAAAATCGGCCCATCGGATTGGATGGTGATCTCGCAGGACCGGATCAACACCTTTGCCGAGGCCACTGGAGATCACCAATGGATCCATGTGGATGAAGAACGCGCCAAGACAGGGCCCTTTGGCGCAACCATCGCCCATGGCTATCTGACCTTGTCGCTTGCGGCTAAGCTTATGCCTGAAATCATCGAGATCGAAAATATGAGCATGGGCATTAATTACGGGACCGAGAAAACCCGCTTCATTAATCCCGTTAAGGCGGGATCGCGTGTCCGTGGCCATGGTGAGTTTGTTGAGATCAAAGAAGTGCCCGGAGGCTTTCAATCAACCATGCGGGTGACTATCGAAATCGAAGGTGAGGACAAACCCGCTTGTGTCGTCGACACGATAAGCCGGTATTTCCCGTAAGGAGGTCATGATGGATCATCAAAAAATGCTCGACGCCGTACAGGCCTATTTTGATCGCTTTAATGTGCAGGACGCAGAAGGGGTCGCCGATCTTTATGCCGATGATGCGACGGTTACCGATCCATACCCGACGGAGCCCAAAACCGGGCGAGATGCCATATTGGCCTTTTATACCGCTGCGGTGAAAAGCAACTCCATCCTCGAGCAACAAGGATCAACACGGATCGCCGGGAACCGTGCTGCCTTTGCCTTCACCGTGCATATTGGCGGCCTGTCGAGTGAGAGCAAAGCCGTTGAAGTGGACCTGCCCATGGGCAAGATGCAGATCGATGTCATCGATACCTTTGAGTTTAATGAGGACGGTAAAGTCACGGCCATGACCGCCTATTGGGATCCGGCTGTGAATTTGCGGCGAGAGTAAATTTCAAATCAAAATAATTTAAGCTAGGCCGTTTTGAATAAATTCGTCAGTACCGCGCTACACCAAATCGGTTGGGTTTAAGGGTGCGGGCGCGGCCTTCCAGGCAGGTCTGCAGGCAGAATGTCAAGACATTGCGCGTGTCGCGTGGATCGATCACGCCGTCACATAGTAAGCGTCCGGCTGTGTAAAAGGCGTTTTCCTGCCGGGCGAAATGGCTGCGGATAGTTTCGTATTCCTGTTCCAGCGCGGCGTCGTCAATGTCCTCGCCTTTGCGTATAGCGCGCGCGATAAAAACCTGCTTCATGGTATTGGCGGCGGTTTCCGCGCCCATGACATTGGTCTGGGCATTGGGCCAGGCAAAGAGGAAATCCGGATCATAGGCATAGCCGCACATGCCGTAATTTCCGGCCCCGAAGCTCGCGCCGATATACATGGAAATTTTGGGCACTTGAACATTGGACACGGCTTGGATCATCTTCGCCCCATGCTTGATCATGCCATTCTGTTCGGACTTAGTGCCGACAATATATCCGGTGGTGTTGTGCAGAAAAATCAAAGGCGTATCGGACTTATCCGCAAGTTGGAAAAACTGCGCAGCTTTCGTCGCGCCCTCCGGGTCGATCGGGGCGTTATTGCCGATAATCGCGCATTTCATGCCGCCGATTTTGGTGTTTACGCAAACCGTGCCCGGGCCATATCGGGGTTTGAACTCGGTGAAGTCTGATCCGTCGACAATCCGCGTTAGAACTTCGCGCATGTCATAGGGTTTTTGAAAATCAACCGGGACGATGTCCAAAAGATCGTCGATATCATGTTTTGGAGGGATCGCTGAATTGGTCACTGTATTGTGAGAACTCTTGTTCCATCCCAAACGATTAATCACTTCGCGGGTTTCGCCAATAGCAGTGTCATCATTGGGGGCAAGATATTCGACCAGGCCGGAACGAGAGGCATGCATTTCCGAACCCCCCAGCGCTCTTGCATCTGTGTCTTCGCCCGTTGCGGATTTGACCAAAGCCGGGCCCGCAAGGGCGGCCAGACCCGTTTTTTCAACGCCGATCACATAGTCGGACATGCCCGGCATATAGGCCCCGCCTGCTGTAGAAGCGCCGTGCAAAATAACAAAGGTCGGAATGCCCGCTGCGCTCATATGGGCCAGCCGTTTAAACATTCCGCCGGAACCCGCCCAGTTTTCTACCGTGAAATTGGTCAAATTCGCGCCAGCGCTCTCAACCAAATGAATTAGTGGTAGCTTTTGCTTCAGAGCGATGTCGAGCACATTGCAACAGACTTCCATGGTTTTTGGCGTCATGGAACCCGCCCCGATACCGCTATCATCGGCCCAGATCATACAACGCACACCGCTAACAAAACCAATGCCCATAATGACATTGCCACCGCCTATGCTGGATTCCGGGTTGTCGTCTTCATAAAGATAGTTGGCGAGCGTGTAGAGCGGAAGGAAAGGTCTGTCTGGATCCAGTAATCGCTGAACCCGTTCGCGAGGTGGTAACTGTCCACGTTTTTCAAAAACCGGATTACGTTTAGCGGACAAATTTGCGGCACGACTTTCAATCTCTCGTAAGCGCGCGATAAGGCCTTCCATTTCGGCCCGGTTTTCCGGATTAGGTGTTAGATATTTCGTTTTATATATCGGCACATATTCCCCATTTAGATTGGACTGAGTGTTCCAAATCTGGCTATGTTTTTCAATTCGTTATTTGTTTTATTTCACCGATGTCGTAGCGTGACCCTATGAGAATTTCGCGCGCAAGTTTTGGATTTTTGGCAATGGCTGTTTTGGGTCTGTTTGCGGCCTGCAAATCTGAGTCAAAACCAGTTCAAGCGTCTCATCAATGCCTAGTGCAACCGGGGGCGTCGGTTCAGTTGAACGGAGGCGAGACGCAAATCGGGTCTGATCGGGCCTATTCCGAAGAAGCGCCGCGCCGGGCGGTTGCGCTTGCTCCATTTGAAATTGACGCTACTGAAGTCACCAACGCACAGTTCCAGATCTTTGTCGATGCGACAGGTTATGTAACGGATGCGGAAAAAGAACAGCCGGGATTTGGGGCGCCGGGCGCCGCCGTTTTTAAAACCCCGACGGCGACTCAACCCAATTGGTGGCAATTTGTCGAAGGTGCGAATTGGCGCCATCCCGAAGGCCCTGAAAGTTCGATTGCCGGCAAAGATAATGATCCGGTCGTCCAAGTTTCTTTGAATGATGCGCGAGCCTATGCGATGTGGGCGGAGCGACGCCTGCCAAGCGAAGCAGAGTGGGAATATGCAGCGGCGGCCAATTCCGAAAGCTTCTATGTCTGGGGAGATGATCTCCACCCGAAGGGCCAGGTGATGGCCAATAGCTGGCAGGGCGCTTTTCCCTTACAAAACAGCGAAGCTGACGGATTTCGTCTCCGGGCACCTGTCGGGTGTTTTCCACCCAATGATTTTGGTCTTTACGACATGATCGGTAATGTCTGGGAATGGACAGATACCGCATTTCAGGACAGCGCAAGCGAACCTATTCACGTCATTAAGGGTGGATCTTTTTTATGCGCAGAAAACTATTGCCGACGTTACAGGGCTTCAGCCCGCCAACCGCAAGAAGCGGGACTGTCGACTAATCATATTGGATTTCGGACTGTCAGGTCTGAGTAAGTTTGGTCAGATCTTCGGGGCGGTCGATATCAATCGCAAATTCGCGCGCAAGGATTACGGCTTTGTATCCGTGATTAACTGCAATCGATTTAGCGCCCCGATCGCCCTCTAATTTGGTCAAGTCTTTAACGGAAGTCCCTGAAAACAAAGCGGGCGGCATTGGTTGCTTGTCCACACATGTCATAACGATATCGGAATGAAGGGCAGCGTGAAGCAGGTTTTGAACATGTTCGGCGGGTAGGAACGGCATGTCAGCGAGGGCTATCATGACGGATTGATATCCCGATTGGCGTGCGGCTTTCACGCCCTCGGCAACCGATGTACCCATGCCTTCATCCGCTCTGGGGTTGATGGCGATTTCAAATTGGTTTTTTTTTAACATTGAAACAGTTTTGGAACTTGATGATTTGACAACTCCAAGACGAAATCCAAACTCAAACGCAGCATAGGGCGCCAGGCTGTTTTCTAAAATGGTTCGCCCATTGAACTCTGCAAGCAGTTTATCTGGAGTGCCAAAACGGGATGATGCGCCGCTGGCCAGAAGGATTAAGGCTGTGTCCTGCGGGCTCACAATAAGGACTTGGACTGTGCTGTCTGGATGATTTCTGCGAGCGTCGACAAGGCTAAGTGCTGGGCATTGCGCATTGACGGTATGACCCCGATGGGCCCGTGTAGTCTTTCAAGCGCCGTTTCGGCAATGCCGAAACTGCGTAACATGGCGAGGCGGTTTTTATGGGTTTTCACGCTTCCCATGGCGCCGATATAGAAAGCGGGACCGGACAAGGCCTGCTGGATTAGTGCGGGCTCCCAGTCATGATCATGAAACATGAATACTACGGCGGTATGATCATCGTCATCGAGGTCTGGCAGGTGAGTTGGGCTTTTAAGGTGAAAGATATTTGCGGTATCCAGTTCGGATAAAAGCTCCTGATCCGGGGACTGAACCAAAACATCCATTCCCAGAATTTTGACTTGTTCCGTTAATTCCGCGACGGCGTCACCGCGCCCGACGATCCGGATTTTCAGGCGCGGATGATAGGTCGTCTCGAACAAGTTGTCGCCAGAACGCCCATTTATTTCACTTTGATTATCAATCCAAAAATCGACGGGCTTCCTGTCGTGCAATGTTGAGATTAATTCCATGATCCGGCTTTTGTCCGGTCGAGGTAAAATCATTAGTTCAATGGCACCGCCGCAGGGGAGCTCTATATCCTTAAACGGTGATCCTTCTCCGTATCTAAGGGAAGACGCGCGATTAGTTTCAATAGCCGTACGGGCTTGGACGACAATATCTCCGTCCACACATCCGTTCGAGACATAACCCGCTTGCAGGCCATTATCCGTAATACACATCAAAGTACCGCGCGCGCGCATGGCACCGCCTGTCACACGGGTTATCACGCAAAGCGCGACCGCGTGACCTTGGTCCATTTGCGAATGCGCAAATTCAAGCACGTCCAGTGGTTCATGAAAGGATTGTTTCATATAAGCTTATTATGGCTTTCTACAGTGCTTGCAAAGAAAACTGATGACCATATATGAGAAATATTCCATCATCTGAGTTACCATGACCGACAAATCAAAGAAGACAACCAGCAAGGCCGATCGTGAAGCGCGATTGGCAGAAAATTTACGGGCTAATCTACGCCGTCGTAAACAAGCGGTCCGAAAAGCGGCTTCCGTAAAAAATTCTGACAAAGATCAATGAATCGCCCTAAAGATGACACCTTCGCAGGATTGAGTGTTACTTCATTCAATCATTCAAAAGAGTAGATCATGGACAGTATCGAAATCGAAGGTGGATATCCTCTTGAAGGTGAAATCCAAATCAGTGGCGCTAAGAACTCTGCCATTAAGCTGATGGCTGTGTGCTTATTGACGGAGCAGCCCGTTGAGTTGACCAATATGCCTCGACTTCGTGATACGCGGTTTATGGGACAGTTACTGGCTCATCTTGGTGTTGAGGTGGAAGAGGGGCCTGGCGCCCGAATGTCGTTACACGCCAAGACTTTGTCCTCGACAACCGCGCCTTATGACCTGGTTCGTAAAATGCGGGCGACTTTTAATGTCTTGGGCCCGCTTTTGGCGAGAACTGGCGCGGCAAAGGTATCATTGCCGGGTGGATGCGCCATTGGGGCTCGCCCCGTAGATTTGCATTTGAAAGCCTTGGAAGCCTTAGGGGCTAATATCACCCTCGATCAGGGCTATGTTATCGCGAATGCTAAGGATGGGTTGCGCGGCGGCGAGATCACCTTCCCATTTATTAGTGTCGGTGCGACGGAACATTCCATATTGGCCGCCGTTTTGGCCAAGGGTGAGTCAGTTCTCAATAATGCGGCGCGTGAACCTGAAATTATTGACCTGGCTGAGTGCTTGAACGCGATGGGGGCCAAAATATCTGGGGCAGGGCGATCTGAAATTCGGATTGAAGGCGTGAGTTCGCTCAATGGTGTCAGCCATAAGGTGGTCCCGGACCGGATTGAGGCCGGGACTTATGCCCTGGCTGCGGCAACGGCTGGCGGCAAGGTCAAGCTGACAAATCTGCGTCACGATCACCTGGGGGCTTTATGGCCGTTAATCGCGCAGTCGGGCGCAGATGTCAGCCTGAAAGCTGATCACGTGATCATTGAGCGCGAAACGGGACCGATCCGGGCCGTCGACATGGACACCCAGGCCTATCCCGGTTTCCCGACGGATCTTCAGGCCCAGTTTATGGCCATGATGACCTTAAGTGACGGTGTTTCGATTATTCGCGAAAACATTTTTGAAAACCGGTTTATGCACTGCCCGGAATTGGGGCGCATGGGTGCCAATATTACGGTCAGCGGTCGAGAAGCCATTGTCCGGGGTGTAAAGTCCTTGCAAGGGGCTCAGGTCATGGCAACGGATTTGCGGGCGTCAGCGTCATTGATTAATGCGGGCCTGGTTGCCAAAGGAAAAACTTCGGTCGGGCGCGTTTATCATCTTGACCGCGGCTTTGAACACATTGAAATAAAGCTGGGGCAGTGTGGTGCCAAAATAAAACGGGTCTCGGATGGGTCATAAGCTTAAACTCAAGGCGGAAAGTCAGGACGATATTTTAGTGATTTCGGCCGCGCTGCAGGATGCGATCCTGCGGGTTGGTGAAATTTATTATAATCGGATCGATCGTTTTTTCACTTTGCGGCTGTCGCGATTTGCCCATGAAGACCGTTCCTCTGATAGCCGAGTTTTAACGGGATTGCGAGTCGACGGTGTCATGCATATGAAAAGCCGCGACATTGACCGGAAAGACCCAGAAGCGATGATGGTCCTGCTCTCCATCGAATTTGATCCGGACGATGCACCGCCAGGTGGGTTGCTCAGCATCAAATTTGCCGGGGGCGGCGAAATTCGAGCCATTGTTGAAAGTATTGACGTTATCATGGCCGACGTTTCTGAACCGAGGCAAACAGATAAATTGCCTTTGCATCCGGCGTGAGCTGAATGAGTGATACGGATCATAGTGCCGATGACCATTATATCGTCGAGTTAAACATCGACGATCAAAGTCTGCCCGCCCATAGCCCGGAAATGCAGCATGAACGACGGGTTGCGATTTTTGATCTTCTCGAAGAGAACGAATTCCGACCGCTGGATAGCCCTTCGGGCCCGTATATCGTCGACATATCTTTGGAAGACGGATCGCGACTCATATTCGATATTCGACGCTCAAATGGCAGTGATCGCGGACAAGTAAAAATGTCGCTGACGCCTTTTCGCCGAATAGTGAAAGATTATTTTTTGATCTGCGAAAGCTATCATAACGCCATTCGAACTGCGACCTCGGCTCAAATTGAGGCGATAGATATGGGTCGACGGGGACTTCACAATGAAGGCTCGCGATTATTGACGGATAGTCTTCGAAATCAGATCGAGATTGAATTTAATACGTCGCGGCGATTGTTTACCTTGATTTGCTCACTGCACAGGCGGCCGAAATGAGTAAACCCGAATTGCCCAGCTCAATCCTGTTTGTCTGTTATCTAAACTCTATTCGTTCGCCTATGGCAGAGGGGTTGATGAAAAAACGTTTTGGTTCAACGGTTTACGTTCAGTCTTGCGGCCTTGAAAAAGGTGAGCTTGATGATTTGATGGTCGCCGTTATGGCCGAAAAATCAGTGGATCTACGTGAACATACAGCCAAAACATTAGAAGAAGTCGGAGATACGTCTTTTGATGTTGTGATTGCGTTTACCGATGCCGCCGGCGAGGCAGCTAAGGCCTACTTTGAAGGATCAGATACTGAAATTGAGGTTTGGCCGACGCCGGACCCGACTGCTGGAATGTTGGATGTGCGCGCGATGATGAATAATTATAGAGCCGTGCGCGATACGATTGATAAGCGTCTGGAACGGCGGTTTGCCGCTAAAACACCTACTTAAACTGTTGTTTTAACGAAATATCCCTATATACAGCCTGCAAAACCGATCCTTGAAAGGAAAAAGCATATGAGATTGAACCTTGGCTAAAGAAGATCTGTTGGAGTTTGAAGGCGAAGTTATGGAGCTTCTGCCGAACGCAACATTTCGAGTGCGACTTCTTGCGAATGATCACGAGATTATCGCGCATACAGCTGGCAGAATGCGAAAAAACCGTATTCGTGTGCTAGCCGGTGATAAAGTCACCGTGGAAATGACCCCTTACGATTTGTCCAAAGGGCGTATTACCTACCGTTTCAAATAAATTTTGGCCATGGCTGGCCCGGTGCATATTCCTTTGGTTCTGGCGAGTGCTTCGCCCAGACGACGTGACCTGCTGCGCCAAATTGGTGTCGTGCCCGATAATATTCAACCTGCGGATATAAACGAAGATCCCTTTCCCGGGGAATTGCCACGGCCGCATGCCTTACGTTTGGCAAGCGAAAAAGCGTCCAAAATAGCGGCTGAAGCAGAAGCCGCCTATGTACTGGCTGCGGATACAGTTGTCGGGGTTGGCCGGCGTATTTTGCCTAAAGCAGAAACAGATCAGCAGGTTCGAGATTGTCTTGACCTGATGAGCGGTCGCGCGCATCGCGTCTATACAGGGCTGGCTTTGATTACGCCTGATGGTCAATTGCGAAGCCGTGTTATTGAAACCCGGTTAAAGCTAAAACGTTTGTCCAAGTCCGATATCGAAACTTATGTTGAATTGGGCGAGGGTATTGGCAAAGCGGGCGGTTACGGAATACAAGGTTATGCCGAAAGCCTAATCAGCCACATCAGCGGTTCATATTCTAATGTTGTCGGCCTGCCATTATTTGAAACCCGTAATCTTTTGATCGGTGCCGGATATCTTAGATGAAACGGCGCTGCGTCATTGATGAAGGTATCGGCGAAACACGGGCGGCGATCTATGAAGGTCGCAAGCTTGTCGAACTATATCTGCGCCGCTGGAGCGATCAAAACCTACCACGTTTAGGGGACAGGTTTGTCGGAAAAATTTCAGATATCGATTCAGGTTTAGGGGCCGCTTTTGTTGATTTAGGCCAAGGACCTGACGGGTTCTTAAAGTTTACCGATGCTGCGAACGCCCCGAGATTCCAACAGGGCCAATATGTGGATGTTGATATAAGCCGAGAGAGCGAGGGCGATAAGGGGCCGGTATTGAAGTTTAGGGGCTTATCCGATGTTAATAAAGTCGGTCCGGTTTCACAGTCTAGCCTTAAGGATCAATTGCGTAACCGGTATTCAGGACAAATAGAGTTTGAAGTCGCCCCCATATCTAACCTGAATGATATATGTTTGCAGGAAATTGCAATGGACGGTGGGGGTGACATTTCTATCGAGCCAACACGGGCTTTGATCGCGGTCGATGTTGATCGAGGTACGGGGCCAAATGGATTTGAAGTCAGTATAAAGGCCGCCAAGTTGATCGCTTCTCAGCTTCGGCTGCGCGGGCTTGGTGGGCTGATTGCGATTGATTTTCCGAATTTACGACAAAAGAAACAACGGGATCAATTATATGAAGCGATGAATGCGGCCGTAATCGGTGATCCGAATGTAATAAAAATTGCGCCGCTATCGCGATTTGGTGTCATGGAAATGACCCGTCAGAAAAAGCAACGCTCTCTTGATGATGTGATTTTGGATAGATTTGGAAGACCAAAGGTCGAATCTATGGCTTTGCAGGCTCTTCAACGGCTTGAAAACGAAGCCAAGCATGCGCCAGGCGCAAAGTTGACACTCATGGTGCCAGCACAGGCTTATGAGTGGCTGGAAGAAGATTCTATTGATTGGCGTAGCGCGATGACAGACCGGATCGGTGCGCGTTTTTCTGTCGTGCAGGGAAATGTTTTGGACGTAAAGGCGGATCGATGAAAACTAATTGCCCGATTTGCGAGAAGGCCAGTCAAAAAGAGTTTCAACCTTTTTGTTCTAAACGATGCTCTGATATTGATCTTGGACGCTGGTTGAAGGGCAGTTATGTAATTGCGGGTGAAGACGGTGAAGCGATGCGCCCTGCAAATGACACGGATTTCCCACAAGACGACTAATTTGTCTGGTCGAAAACTGCTTTATTATCAATGAAATAAAGGTCGATATTAAACTTCTTATTGTGGCGGTTTATATGATCCCAATCCGTATATGAAAACGTACTGATCCGGATTTGGTGGTTATGGTAATATTCGGATAGTTCTGGGGTAATCATGTCTTGAGGCACGCAAACATAGCCCTTGGTGAATTTTAAAACCTCTAGCATTTTCCCGGTTAACCCCCCGTCTATATACCAGCCGCGACGCTGGCCGTGAATATAGGGTGTCGAATTTCGCGGTATTTCACCTGTAATACTGGTGGAAACGATATGTTTCGCACGTATGGACTTATTTGGTGGCAGACACCAATGAGACAGGCACAAAGGAATTTGGGGTGCCAGAGTATGAAGTCGGTAAAGTACTTCAGGAATCCACGATACGTAAACGACGCGATTTTCCAGCCCGTAGAAATGCACAAGTGAATTGATTTCCTCTTCGAAGCCGAGATCTTTAATGTCTACGAGTAAAATAGCGGTTTGATTTTTATGTCCTCTCGCATGTTTAAACAAGACATCCGCTGAAGGCATATGCGCAAATGCGCCACCAAGCGTTTGAAGATCACCTGCTAAAGCATTGGAAAGAAGTCGCTTTTTGCCATTTCGATCCAGGGCATATTCATCATGATAAATGATCGGTGTACCACAGCGAGTCACGCGGATATCAAATTCCAATAGCTGTACACCAAAATCCAGGGCCGCGTTCAGGCCTTGAACCGTATTTTCATATTTGGAAAAACCGCGAAAACGGTGCGAAATCAGACGGTCTATGGAAAGCACTAAGACGCAGAATCTGGTAGATCAAATCCACCCCAGAGAACAGAGAAAGCCTCACACTGGATCAACAGGCTTTCATATTGGGACAAGTCAATCTCTGCCGGAATTTTATAACTTTGCTGGCCCTTATTAGATTTGAGCACACCCAGATAAAGTGCGCCGTCAAGGGCCGTATGTCCGGTTACATTGCTGATAGTTTTGGGGGATAGAAATACTTTCAGGTCCGGGCCACCTTTAGTTTTGAAGCTTTCGTCAAAGGAGATCGTATCGCCCTGTACCGACCAGTTGCCATGGATAGTGTAGCGTTTTTTGACAAACTCTCCAGGTTCGACGGTTTCAACCCGTTTGGGATCCTCTTTAGAGAATACGGGGGCCGCGATTCCCAGCGTTAGCAAGGCGGCGAGTAGAATATGTCCCAGCTTCATATTGGTCTCGGAAAATTGGTTGTGACGCCTATTTACGTCAAATTTCAAAAAGTTCAATGCACAGATACATCACAGGGATGTGAAAGGGATTAAATTGCTTTAATTTTGGATAGACTGCCACCAGTCTTTCGCCTTTAGTCGCGCTGCCTTTTGGCGAGAACTCGCTATTTTTAATCCTAGCTTACGGAAGCGACTGGTTGCCAATTTATACCAGATTAGGTCGATTAAAGAGTCAGTCCGGTTAAATGGACAGACACGCATACAAATGGCGCAATCTGTTTTTAACTTGGCCCAATAGCCAAAACATTTTTCGCAATCCGCCGACCATTTTTTAACGCCTTTAATTGTCGATGGGGAAGTAGATTTTGCGCTCGGATATCCATAGGGCAGGGCCTTGGGAGGGCACGCATCCGCACATACCGTGCAAATATTGCAATATGAGGTCAGCCCCATCGGTTTTGGAGTGTCGGCAATTAATGGGAGACTTGTAAAAATTTTTGAAAACCTGACCCTGGGCCCAAATTCCGGCGTCAGAACCATTTGATTGCGGCCATACTCTCCAAGCCCTGCCTTTATGGCATAGGGAATAACCAAGGCGGTATCGTTCATTGATGCGATCGCTTCATATCCGATATTGCGGATATAGCTGGCGAGCTGAATAACGATCGCGGCTTCGTTGGAATATTCCAATCCGGTTGATGCGCCTGCAAGAGCGGATGGGTAAGTATCGACCAATTCTTTATCCATTGCATGACCCATGACGATCACATGGGTAATATCTGTTGGTAACTCAATCGGCACGGATTTCATTTCGCGCGTATCCACGCGGGCCGAATAATGCCAGCGTGGATCGATTTCCGCTATGCCAACCAGGTCTGCACCAAATAATTTAGCCAGTGATTTGATTTCTTTGGATTGAGCGCCATTGTCCTCGACCGCAACTTTTTCATCAGCGATTGGTGTGTCATTGAGAATAGCGGATTGAAATCCCTCCCGAAGTCCACGATCCTCGTTTCGGCCAGAAATAATGTCTGAAATGGCCCAAGCGGCATTGCGAAGTGCAAAGTCTTTTTGGTTGAAACCTGCGCCGCGTCTTGGTGCGAATTCCATGCGATAAGAGTCAAAAAATGCTTGGCTATCTTCATTTTTAACTGTCTTGTCCCAGAACGCCCGCGTGAACATATCGTTTTTTTGTTCAAAGGGTTCGAACTCTTCCGTGACTTCAAATCCCAATTGAGCGTCCAGATCGGAAAATTTTTCGTTAAGGTCCGCAATCGCTTTGGCGGAAAGGGCGGGGCTGTTTTTGGGCCAGGTCATATTGGTGGAATAAGGTAATTTTTCTAAATCTTCATGTCCGCTTTATTGTCACATTCTAAGTATCACACCAGTACATAATATTATGAGGGCTAAAAAACCCAGCATAGTCGCGCCCAATATACCTGATTTAATAGACGATAAATCGTTATTGGATTTAAATATCCAGAAATAAAACCAAATTGTCAGACCAAAAATAGGAATGGAATTCAGGCTGTATAAACTCATGGCTATTTCGTGATTGCCGGTCGATGTGCGAATTTTTTCAATTATGGCGCTGGACAAAATTATCCAGCTGACAACGGTCGCCATTTGATAAAATGCGGCTCTTAAACTCACTCTTAAGGTCCACCAGTCGCCCGCCCAGCGTTTCAGGCTAGATCCGGCAAAGCCAATTGCAATAGCAAGGAAATAAATCGGGGCGATAATCGAAATGATTTTCCAGATATTGCCGTCATTAGCGGCCTCCGCAACTTTTACGGCCAAGTTAGGCCCGATCACGGAGTTGTTGAATTCTAAAATGTCCTGATTTGCCAGGCTGGCAGCGAGAATGAGGGTTACTGTTAAAGACAGAGCGAAATAAGTTCCTGGGCTTAAAAGTAACCCCTCTCTACCATCCGGATCATCAGGCTCCAGCATTTTTACTAATTTCCAAGGTGTGAAAAATGCCATGGCTAAACTAGGGAAAACCGCAATTATGGCGAGGCCTGCACTGGTCACAAATCGATCAAGTCCACCGATTGGATTACGTTCTTCTAAATCAATTGATGGGCCAGACATTTTAGCTGCGCACCAATCGCCCGGGTCGGGCATCCGTAACCTGATCATTGGCGATGACTTGTTCTCCAGACACAAAAGTCGCCTTATAGCCGTAGACGGGTTGGATTAGTCTTTGGCCGCCCGCGGGCAGATCTCGTATCATTTCCGGCACGCCGAGTGATAAATTATCATAATCAATCACATTGATATCAGCCTTCAAGCCCGGTGCGATACGGCCGCGATCTTTGACTCCTAGATAATCTGCGCCTTTAGCGGTTAGCATATAAATTGCCTGTTCCAATGAAATACCGGGTTTCCCGGCACGCATGCGGTCCCGTGTCCAATGGGTCAACAGGTAGGTGGGAAAGCTGGCGTCGCAGATAAAACCGACATGGGCACCGCCATCGGAAAGCCCGGGTAAGGCTTTGGGATGCTGCATCATTTTCAGAACATTGTCATAGTTCATTTCGGTATAATTATAGACCGGGAAATAGAGCAGGGCGCGTCCTTCATCTTCGAGCAGAAGATCGTAGGTCGTTTCCCATACCGTTTCGCCGCGATCCCTGGCCATTTGGGCAACCGAATCCTGTTGAGACTGCTCGTAATCCACCTTGCCGTCTTTGATTAAGACAAAGATCTTTTCTGAAATGGTCTCATATTGAGCGATCAACATATCGGTCAGCGGCGGAATAGAAGAGCCGGGCCCAGACAATTGCACAGGAGTCTCGGACAGCATTTGTCTTTTATAATCAGGATCGCGCATGATGCGAACAATTTCATCCAATGACCTGTCTCGAATCTTCAAAAAGCTCGGAAAGGCCATAAGAGGGTGAAAGGTCGACCCTAAGCCATTAAATACGCCGATAGCGCGCGGGGCGACCTGAAAGCCGATATCCAGACCATCCGCATTGAGTTTTTCAGACCGCTCGATTGTTTTTATCCAGTCATCGGGCGCGAAATCACGTTGCATGAGGGACATGGAAGACGGCCGATTGCCGGCGCGAAAAAAAGACTCCATCAGCGCAAACTCAGCATCGAAATTGTCTTCTGGGCGGACCATGTCAAAATCGTTGACGGCCTGAAGCACGCCCTTGTCAAGTTCGCCCAAAACGGATGCGATACCAACCAACTCAGCTTCACTGGCTTCAGATGCCGGGGTCCATTCTCCGTCACTGGTTTTGTGGACATCTGACCGTCCCGTCGAAAAACCGATTGCGCCAGCCTCCATGGCCTCACGGACAATGTTCTGCATTCGCGCAATATCAGCCTCATTGGCGGGTTCATCAAATACGGCCCGGTCCCCCATGGCATAAACCCTGACTGGGTCGTGTGGAATGAGCGCGGCAAAATCAATCGTATGAGGCTTGGAATCAATAGCATCCAGATATTCAGGAAAGCTTTCCCAATCCCAGCTTATGCCTTCGTGCAAGACCGTTCCCGGCAAGTCTTCGACGCCTTCCATCAAGCGCACCAGCTTGTCACGATCCGCCGCGCGACAAGGTGCAAATCCAACGCCGCAATTTCCCATAACGGCCGTGGTGACCCCATGATTGACCGAGGGTTTCAATTCTTCGTCCCAACTGATCTGCCCGTCATAATGGGTGTGCAAATCAACAAAGCCTGGGGTCACGATGCAATCTTTGGCCGATAGAATTTCGTCCGCATCGCCTGAACATTCGCCTACCTCAACAATTTTGCCGTCTTTGATGCCGATATTGGCCTGAAACGGCGCGCCGCTATTTCCGTCGTAAACGGTTCCGTCGATAATTTTGAGATCAAACATTTGTCCGCCTTTTATCTGCAAGTCTGTATAGAGCGACCAGGCTCAAGCCGCCGATTATATGCCATGTTCCCCATAATCCGGCAATGGCTCCGGCTCCGCCTAGGCCATCGAGCTGAGTTATCAAAATAACCAATGCCAGCCCGGAATTTTGAATGCCGACTTCGATCGTGAGGGCGCGACTGGCTGGTCTGTCCGCCCTCGCGATCCATCCTGTAAGATATCCTAGTAAAAATGCTAATGCGTTGTGAACAATAACCAGGCCTAACAAAGCGGCGCCCAATAAAACAAAATTGTCCCAGTAAATGACGAAGGTCGAAACAATAATCCAGATTAAGGCCAATCCACCCAGTGCTGCCAGCGGGCTTTGAAACTTCTCGGCAAATTTAGGGAAAAATCGCGCAGCCAGCATTCCCAGTAAAAGTGGCATGCCCAGAATTATCATAGTTTGAATGAGAAAACTCACGACATCTAAATTGATTTCAGTCAACAAATTGCGGGTCGGTTCGTAAAGGCCGCTCCAAAACAATATCGAAAAAGGGGTCATCAGGGCCGCAAAAAGGCTGGACGTCGCGGTCAATGATACCGACAGGGCCGTATTTGCGCGGGCAAATAAGGCAATAAGATTAGAGACATTGCCGCCTGGGCAACAGGCCACGATAATCATGCCTAATGCGACGCTGGGGTGAGGATTTAAAATAAGGCATAAGCCTAAGGTGAGCAACGGCAACCCAATGATTTGAGCCAATACACCCCCTAAATAAATCTGGGGTTCCTCTTTAAAGAAACGAAAATGTTCCAGTTTAAGGCCCAGAGCGACGGCGAAGATCATTAGGGCTAATGACAAAGCCAATAGGCCTTCGGATGGCCCGCCTAACTCCATGCGGAAATTGTCTAAAACTTCAGTGTCCAAGAGGGCTTACTTTTTTGCGCTGAGCCAGGTCAGGAATAAAGCGATAATGGCCGGTGACCCTTGGGTGATAATGATCGACGGCTTGGCTGTAACGGCGCCGAATATCCCTGCTACTATAACACAAATAAGAAAAAAGATTACGACGTCCCGTTTCTTGGCGAAAACGCCCCAAAGCAATCCTGCGGCGAGAAAGCCGTTATACAGCCCTTGATTGGCCGCAAGAACCGCCGAATCTGCGGAGACTTGTTCGGTCATATTAAATACCTTGCGCCCGACCGGATGATCCCAAAAAAACATCTCCAGGACAAGTATGCCGACATGTATGACGGCGACGATTAAGGTGAAAAAGGTTGCCAATGCTTTCATGCTGTAAATGCCTCTTTTAAGGATTAATCTATCAGTGTTTTTTCAGGATGAGCGCCGTCTACATAGCCCATAAAGGCACCGTGAATATTATATCCGATTAACTCGCGCACACGTTTGGGCAGGTTTCGCGCCACGTCTTTTGGGGTTGCCAGTAGGATATTCTCAAGTTGTCTGACCCATCCCGGGCAATATTGCGGCGTCACAATCAAACGGGATTTGTCAGATCTGTTTGCGCCACCCCTATGCCAGAGCGTGCCTTTGATAATCATCAGCGATCCAGCCGGCATGATAACTTTCATCGCATCATCACGTGGTTGCGGATCGAAATTATTGGATTGGTCTTTTCCGCGAGTTGTGTCGTGAATGGGCGGTTGTCCCAGGCCCTGGTCATCGATCCAGAGATGACTACCGGGCAGGATTTCCGTGGCCCCGTTTTGATCGGTCATGTCATCGATTGCCCAAAAAGTCGAGACGCCGAAAGGTGGTCGTGGGACCGGAAGATCTGCATGTTGATCATCATGGTGCCAGTCCTGGACCGTTTCACCCGGATGCAGGTTAATTGCGAGAAGTGAAGATAAGAGGCATGATCGACCTAGTTCAGCTTCGACAAATGCCAAGGCGAGGGGATGGGCGACCATTGGGGCGAACACGTCCGGCGCTTTGTTCAGGAGCGAGTACACACGGTTAGACTTGAACCCTTCGAAATAATTTCGCCCGGTTTTTTCAAAATGCGGTGTGAGGGCGTTTCGGGTTTTTTCGACGTCATTTTTTGGCATGACTTTTTCGAATATCAAATATCCGTCGCGGTCAAAATCGGCTTTGGCTTCTTCGAAAGACCGGTTCTTAAGCCAGGGAGAGATATCTGTTTGCGTTTGCATGGTTCCGTCCATTTTGCTGACAGTAATATGTTCAAAACAAATTGAACAGAAATACTTGCGAAAACAGGTCATTCAGATTTAGATGGAGCTGTCAGAGGGTCGGGTGATCGCGAAGTTTCTTCGAGGAAAGTCCGGGCTCCATTAAGACAGGATGCCGGATAACGTCCGGCCGGCGTGAGCCGAGGGAAAGTGCCACAGAAAGCAAACTACCCCGTTTACGGGGAAAAGGTGAAAGGGTGCGGTAAGAGCGCACCGCGTTTTGGGTAACCAAAATGGCAGGGTAAACCCCATCCGGAGCAAGACCAAATAGGGATGGCTTATGACGGGTCTTAACGTCGCTGTCCGGGTCGGTCGCGTGAGCGCGGCAGCAATGCCGGGCCAAGATGAATGATCACCACGCTTCGGCGTACAGAACCCGGCTTATAGACCCTCTGGCATTTATTCCGACATAATCAGACGGGCACCAGCGTCCGCCCGTGGGAGTATAGGCGGAAGTCCGGCTGATTGGTGACTGGTGCCACTGGTGCGAATCGACGTCATAAACTCAGTCGTCGTGGACATTCTTGCTGACGCCGCGCTGACTTGATAGTCTGTTAGACCATAAGAGCCGGCGAGTCCGACAACAAATTCCAGCATATTTTTCATGTCCAGAATATAGGCTTCGTTATCTGAAATTACTTTGTCGATATCGGAGGTAAACGTAATGTTATTGGCTATGAACGCCATGGCCGGAGAAGAGGCGCCCATGGTCCCATAGCCTCCAATGAAGAGGTTTTGAGTGGGGAAATACATGGTGCCAACAAGTTTCATGTTGACCCCGCCTTTAATGATCGAAGTTTCTCCGGCACTTGAGTTTCTATCCTGGAAGAAAATCAGACCCGCATAATTACCCGTTTTTGGGGCTTTCAGGTCCATTTCCACGTTTTCATATGTGTAAAGCACACTGTCATTTCCAGTAAATACAAACGTGACCCCATCGCCATAAATTTTTGAATTATGACCCACGGTGAGGGGGCCGTCCTTAATTATATAAGTGCCGGGTTCGAACTTGACCGTAGAATCGTAGATATGAAGACCGTCGCAATAGACGCCAGGTTTGCGGACCGCAACTTGTTCTCCGACAGTCATAACTTCCTGATAAGATGAGAAATCAAAATATGAAACCGGTCCAAAATCACAGGGCATGTTGGAAGTTTGAAACTTACCCGCATAAGGATCGGCGACCGGTGCGCAATCTGTTTTTACGTCATTTGGGATTCTGCCTCGCGCCCCGCCAACGATACAAATAGAGTTGGCTTCTGGGATGAAATTACCATTTGACGACATAGCGTGTCGGGCATTTGAATTGACTTGAATGGAACAATTCGGTGCACTAAATTTAGCATCTTTCTCAAAGCGCAAAGAATCTGTTTCGTTTTCATCCAGTGTCATTACACAGATCACGTCTTCAACAGTCCGAACGGCCGTCGCTTTGGCCCCCACTATAGAATTGGATCTATCCATCAGGTCGATAAATAGGTTTTCTTGAACAAGCTCAGCCGAAATGTCGACACGGGAGTTTGTGGCCGTCGTTTCGACTTTGACGCCGTTCTCCGTTTTAAAGTTTTCAAAAAAAACCTGCTCAGCAAATGCCTCGCGTTCGGCAATAGTCAGATTGCCAGGAATAACGGCTGCCAAAGCAGCGCTGTCTAACGCGGATTGTAAACTTCGGTTTTTACGAATTTTCGAAGTCGACTCGATCGCAATGGCAACGCAAACGAGCAATGGCACAGCCATCAATGCTGTTATAACAGCAAACTGGCCGGAATCATCCTTTAGAAAATTTCGCACAAAAATCATAAGTCCCCCACAGACAACAAATGGTTGTGTAGCAAAATTAGGTAAATGTGTTTTTAATGCGTTATAAAGGGGATGTTTACCCTGTCAGTCTGTGCACAGAAAAAGAAAAACGCAGGGAAATCAATTCCCTGCGTAAAATACTACGAAAAATCTTGCGCCGTTTATGCGAGATCGAACCGGTCCAGCATCATGACTTTATTCCACGCGGCGACGAAGTCTTTGACAAATTTCTTGCCCGCATCATCGGAAGCGTAAACTTCGGACAAGGCGCGAAGCTGGGAATGGGAGCCGAACACCAGGTCAGCGCGGCTGCCGGTCCAGCGAACTTTACCTGTTTTCCGATCTTTACCTTCAAAATGGCTTTGATCGCGGTCTGTTGCCGACCATTCGATGCCCATATCCAGTAGATTAACAAAGAAATCATTGGTTAGCTGGCCCTTACGCTTTGTCAGAACACCGGTTTTACCATTGCTCACGCCTAGAGCCCGTAAACCGCCAACCAAAACGGTCATTTCCGGTGCGGTTAAGGTCAGGAGTTGAGCGCGGTCAACCAGCATATGCTCGGCAGCGGACGCAATTCCGTCAACGGCATAATTGCGGAAACCGTCGGCAATTGGCTCCATATGACCGAATGATTCAATGTCGGTCTGGTCTTGAGACGCGTCCATGCGGCCCGCCGTGAACGGTACTTTGACCTTATGTCCCGCGGCAGCCGCCGCAGCTTCGACAGCGGCGCAACCGCCCAGGACAATAAGGTCAGCCATTGAAACAGGTTTGTCAAAGTCCGCTTGAATGCCCTCCAATACGCCTAAAACCTTTTTGAGCTGGCTCGGGCGATTGACTTTCCATTTTTTCAACGGGTTGAGGCGAATATGGGCACCATTTGCGCCGCCGCGTTTGTCAGAACCCCGGAAAGTTGATGCGGACGCCCAGGCTGTCTCTACTAATTGAGGAATTTTAAGTCCGGAATCCAGGATTTGTTTCTTGAGCGCTTCAGCATCGGCTCGCGAAATTGCACGACCTTTGCGGGCCGGAATCGGATCCTGCCAGACTTGCGCTTCGGGGACTTCCGGTCCAAGGCATAATACGTGAGGGCCCATATCCCGGTGAGTCAGCTTATACCAAGCCCGGGCAAATGCGTCCGCAAATTCGTCCGGATTCTCGTGGAAACGGCGAGAAATTTTCTCATAGGCCGGGTCCATGCGCATGGCCATGTCAGCCGTCGTCATCATTAATGATACTTTTTTGCCAGACCCGTCAACTTGCGGGGCGTGATCCTCGCCTTTCAGATTTTTAGGTTGCCATTGATTGGCGCCCGCCGGACTTTTGGTGAGTTCCCATTCATATCCGAACAAGGCGTCAAAATATCCATTGTCCCATTGGGTCGGGTTGGACGTCCATGGGCCTTCGACACCGCTGGTAATGGTATCAACACCTTTGCCGCTTTTATGGGTGCTGGCCCAGCCAAATCCTTGAGACGCCATATCGGCACCTTCTGGCTCGACGCCGACTTTTCCAGCATCTCCGGCGCCGTGCGCTTTACCGAAAGTGTGTCCGCCGGCAACCAGAGCAACGGTTTCTTCGTCATTCATGGCCATACGTCCAAATGTGTCGCGAATGTCACGGCCGGAGGCGATCGGATCAGGATTGCCGTTCGGACCTTCTGGATTGACATAAATCAGGCCCATCTGAACCGCGCCAAGGGGATTAGCCAATTCGCGGTCGCCGGAATAACGCTCATCGCCGAGCCATTCCATCTCCGCGCCCCAGTTCACATCCTCTTCGGGTTCCCAGACATCGGCACGGCCACCAGAAAACCCAAATGTCTTTCCGCCCATAGATTCAATGGCGCAATTGCCGGCAAGGATCAGGAGATCGGCCCAAGATATCTTCTTGCCATATTTTTGTTTAATCGGCCAAAGCAGGCGACGAGCTTTGTCGAGATTGCCATTATCCGGCCAGCTATTGAGCGGTGCAAAGCGTTGCTGCCCCGTGCCGCCGCCACCGCGTCCATCATGGACTCGGTAAGTGCCAGCCGCGTGCCAGGTCATACGAATAAAAAACGGGCCGTAGTGACCATAGTCTGCCGGCCACCAGTCTTGAGAGTCGGTCATCAAGGCATAGAGGTCTTTTTTCAGGGCCTTGAGGTTCAGCTTGCCGAACTCTTTGGCGTAATCAAATCCTTCATCCATTGGATCAGAACGGTCACATTGCTGATTGAGCATGCGTAAATTGATTTGATTGGGCCACCAGTCGCGGTTTTTGGTGCCGCCACCGCCGTGCATAACGGGGCACTGACCTTTTTTGTCAACGCTCATGTCGTTCATATTGTCTCCGATTCTGAAAAAAGAGGTTCGATAATTATTTTGGAATCAATCTATTCATGAATTTTCGGTTTGGCAATTGCCTTTTAGAATAATTCTAAAAATAAATGTGAATTGCATTTAACTATACGGAAATAGGGCTGTTAAGTTAGAATGTAATCATGCGAATAACATTTGTATTCTGTCTATTTGTCTTCTTTTCGCTGGTAAGTGTTTCGTGCCAAAGCGGTTTTACAGCGAGAAGCAAAGATTGGACGCCTGATAAACTATTGAACAATGACCGCGTTCACTCGCTGCCATTTGAAGTGGTGGGCGCAGGGTTATTTGTTATTGACGTTCAGCTGAACAATGGTCAGCCAGAAAAATTTTTAATCGACACGGGCGCGACCAAATCAGCGGTTTTTCAGGAATTGGCCAACGAATACCAGCTTGTGGGATTTGAAGACTCAAAAGTTGTAATTCATGGAATGACGGCGAAAGGCACTAAACCTAGAACAACTATCAAAAATTTGAGAATTGCTTCGCTCGAACTTTCGGAGTTTGAGGTCGTAATTTTAGGGCAAAGAGAAAAATTCGGAGAAGAGATTTATCGTCCAGACGGGATCATCGGTATGGATGTATTGTCGGATTATCGGATCTATGTCGATGCGGAGTTACTATTGCTCCACTTAATTCCGCGCTCTTTGCCGCCTCTTAACTTTCCAAGTAATTGGCGCCTTATTCAATTGAAGCCCAATCCTTATTCCGAGGTCAATTACGGATTAAACTTTATTGAACTTAGAATTGGCAATCGGTTGGTGCCCGCCTTGTTAGATACAGGATCCGAGTTCAATATTATTAACTGGGATTCTCTGCATTTTCCTCAACTTAAAGCCATGCGAAAACGAATGCGAGAAGACTGGTTGATTAAGGGTGCTATTGGAGAGTTTGATCCTGTTAGCCAGATTAAAGTAGAAAATTTCAGAGGGGGACAGAAATGGTGGGAAGAACGAATTTTTTACGTCATGAATTTTGACAATTTGGATATTTTGGGCATTGAGCAAAACCCATTTGTTATCGCCGGCGGAAATTTGCTGGCGGGGAATTCATTTTACCTCGATTTCGAAACCCAAATGCTACTCATTAAACCAGACGATTATGACCGGAAAGTCAGTCTAGGTAGACGCGACGGCATCGTTGTCCAAGTCGAGTAAGTAATTCATAGTTTAAAGTGCCAAGTTGGCTGGCATCATCTTCTAAGTGGTTGCCCCTAAATTCGACCCAATCACCAATACGTGGTTTTTTCTTAAGGGCTGACACGTCTAATGCCGTCAAGTCCATGCTTACTCTTCCGATAATGGGAATTCGCTTTTTTTGAAGCAATCCGTGAGCCGATAGTTTTTCGTTTGTACCACTGCTAGACACAGGAATACCATCTGCATATCCAGCGCCAACGATGGCTATCGTTGTTTTCGATCTTGCTTCATACATAGCGTTATAGCCAACCGTTTCCCCGGGCATTAGATCTCTGATTTGCAGGATTGGCGCCATGAGAGACACTACAGGCTGGCTGACCTCATTGGCTGGATTGTCGGTGGCTTTGCCGCCATAAAGACCAATGCCAGGTCGAACCATTTGAAAGTGATATTTTTTTCCCAAATAGATCCCGGCCGTGTTGGACAAGCTCAGCGGCACAACGGGTAAGCGGCTGGATTGGGCCCGGAAAAGCTTGAGTTGTTCCGCATTTTTTGGGTGATCCTGAAGCGCAGAACAAGCCAGGTGGCTCATAACCATTCCAACGTTCAGCGATTTCAGCAAAGGTTTATTCGCACGGAGTTGATCAAATTCAGCGGAAGAAAAACCAAGTCGGTTTATTCCAGTGTCTAGATGCAAAACGGAATAGGGCACATGTTTGACGTTTTGTGTCGCTTCCCGCCAAATGTTAGCCTGCACCAATGAATTGATAACTGGCTTTAAGCGAGACCCAAAAAACAACGTCAGATCCATCGGCGCAGGGCCATTTAAGACATAAATGCTGGCGCCGTCACCAATGGCTTCTCTTAGAGCTTTGCCTTCACCGGCGGTTGCCACGAAAAAGTTACGGCAACCGGCACCAAACAGCGCGCGTCCGACCCGGGTAGCGCCGAGCCCATAGGCGTCTGCTTTCAGGCTGGCGCCGATTTTGACGTCGCCGATCCGCTTTTGCAGCGCTTGATAATTAGACTTGATCGCCCCAAGGCTAATGCGCAGGGTCGGTCGAGCGGTGAAATTGGGGCCGTGTTGCGCCATAGCTAGTGGGAGAAATCGTCGTAACGATCATCCTGAGCCAGATTGCCGAACTTTGTTAAATTCGCGTTAAATGACAGTTTAACGGTTCCAATCGGACCATGGCGTTGCTTGCCAACAATCACTTCGGCTTTGTTATGCAACTGATCCATTTCTTCCTGCCACTTCAAATGTTCTTCTGTGCCTTCGGAAGGTTCAGTTCGGGCTTTGTAATATTCTTCGCGGAACACAAACATCACGACATCGGCGTCTTGTTCGATCGAACCAGATTCCCTGAGGTCAGATAATTGTGGGCGCTTGTCATCGCGTTGCTCGACCTGACGTGACAGCTGTGCGAGCGCGAGAACAGGGATGTCCAGTTCCTTAGCAAGGGCTTTTAAGCCTTGTGTGATGGCGCTGACCTCTTGAACCCGTCCATCTGATGACTTCAATGCTTTCCCACCTGTCAAAAGTTGCAGGTAGTCGACGACAATCATGTCGAGGCCACTCATACGTTTCAAACGCCTGGCCCGGGCAGAAAGCTGCCCGATGGAGATACCGCCAGTATCATCGATATAAAAAGGAATTGAGCTGATCTCATCTGCACTGTCGCGCACATGTTCATATTCTCGGGCATCAATGTCACCCCGCCTGATCTTATGAGATGGGACGCCGGATTGTTCGGCCAG
This sequence comes from Hellea sp., assembly GCA_020629135.1. Classification (GTDB taxonomy): domain Bacteria; phylum Pseudomonadota; class Alphaproteobacteria; order Caulobacterales; family Maricaulaceae; genus JACOMS01. The sequence goes on along the minus strand of JAHDDX010000010.1, from coordinate 25,322 downwards.
CATTCTTGTCGCCAATTGTTCAGACGACATTTCGAGACTGTAAAAACCGACACGAGCCCCGCTGGCAGCCTTGGAAACTCCTGCCGCGTTTCGTTCTTCTTTAAATGCCTTGGCCATATTGAAAGCAATATTGGTGGCGAGTGACGTTTTACCCATAGATGGGCGACCAGCGAGGATGATCAGGTCAGACCGATGAAAACCCCCAAGTTGCCGATCCATATCCACGAGTCCTGTCGAAATACCCGACAGGCCGCCATCCCGCGAATAGGCCGCTGTTGCCATCTCAATAGATTTAAGCATGGCCTGTTTAAACGTTTCAAAGCCGCCTTGTACGGCGCCGACTTCGGCCAGATTATAAAGTTGTGATTCCGCATCTGTGATTTGCTGTCTCGCATCCAGATCACTATCCGGATTAGCCGCACCTTTAGAGATTTCATTGCCAAGGCGAATAAGTTCTCGGCGCATAGCCAGGTCAAAAATCATTTTGGCATATTCAGGCGCTGCCGCACCAGAGGGCGCATTCATCAGCAATTCGGCCAGATATTGTTCGCCCCCAATATCGACCAAGGTTTCGTCCTGAGAAAAACGGTTCTTTAAAACGATAGCATCGGCCAGCTTGCCGGATTCGATCAGTCGCGCGGCGGTTTCAAAAATGCGGCGGTGGATAGGGTTGTAAAAATGTTTGCCGTCTACAATGGCACTAACCCGGTGGTAAATTTCATTGTCATAAAGGATGGCACCCAGCAAAGCCTGTTCAGCAGCCTGGCTTTGCGGTGTTGTATCCAATTCGTTGAGATCAGTTTCTAATGCGGGATCAGTAAAAGCCATGGCCGTCCTATATCATGTCAAACAAGCCAAAAATGGGGTTAGAAAAAGGATTCTTTGTGTGGCCATGCGAGATGTTGTGGATAAAACTGTTAACTAAATCAACTCTCTTTGGTCAGGATTTTGACAGTTCATTAACTATAGCATGAGAATAAGAGCGAAATTTACGCGATCAGGAGAGCCCTATGCCTGTTACAAGAACGGTTTCAATCACATTGTCGTCCCTGTTTTTGGGACTAACTGCGCAGGCGCAGACAACTGTCAATGTCGAACCCGTGCCGGATCAGTTTGAAGGTATTGTGCGTGCCCAGCATATTAAGCCCGGCGATGTCAGCCCAGAAGAATACGCCAAACTGATCGAAGAAGCCGATAAAATTCGGGCGTTTCAGCAGACGCAAGGCACGACGGTCTATTTTCCAAGTGCGACACCTGAGCAAGTTACGCGCCCGACCGAGTCGCGGATCGAATTATTTGAGCAACCCATTCCGAAGACGGCAACTTTAGAGGTGCCGACAAATCCTGGGACAACCGCCAGATCTCATACTGTGGTCAAAGGGGACACGCTTTACAATATTTCAAAACGATATGGCATAACGCTTAATGTATTAAAGTCTTCGAATGGTCTTGAAGGGAATAATATTAAGCTCGGGCAGCTATTGATGATTCCGGGAACGACCACGAGCCGGGTCAAAGAATCCATCTCGCATATGACGCCGACTACTTTGGTTCGGACTGTTGAGCCATTGCCCAGAGCAAATCTCTATGCGGTTTTGCCAGGCGATACGCTTTACAGCATTTCCCGACAGGCCTGCTCGACCGTGTCTCAGATCGCGGCGCTTAATAACATAGACGATATTTCAAGTCTGCAACCGGGACAGCGACTTGTTATGCCCGGCGGGCATTGTTTGCGGTAGTTTTTAAAAAAGCTTCTGTATCTCCCGTTGCAATACTGACGATGCGTCTTATATAGGCGCAAATGTCAATTTGCCGAATCTGTTTCGGCCATAAGAATTGCGGGACAACATGGTAAATCTTATTTTTCAAACATCCGGCGGTGCGGCTTCAGCTATTGGGCCGCTTATTCCAATGATCCTGGTCTTTTTGATCTTTTATGTTCTTTTGATCATGCCGCAACAAAGACGGGTTCGTGAGCACCGGACGAAACTCGAAGCCATTCAACGCGGCGACCAAGTCGTTACAGGGGGAGGCTTGATTGGAAAAGTCATCAAAGTCGCCGACGATGAATTGACGATAGACCTGGGTGAGGGGACAAAAGTCAAAGCGGTTCGGACAATGATTGCAGATGTCCGCAACCGGACTGAACCGGCCAATGATACCGGCAAAAAGAAGTAATTTCTAACCCCTTTTGGATCGAATAGGATCGCCCATGCTTTATTTTTCAAAGTGGAAAACGCTGATGATCTTGGGGGCGGTCCTACTGGGCTTTTTGCTCGCAGCCCCGAATGCGATCCCGTCCAAGACCCGAGCGGACCTGCCGGGCTTTATGCAGAATACGATTAATCTGGGTCTCGACCTTCAGGGCGGTGCGCACATGCTGCTTGAAGTGGATGTGGCCAGCGTATTGGAAAACGAATTAAAAAACCAACGCGACGGCGTTCGTCAAACCTTACGTGAAGCGGGTCGGATCAGTGCTGAGGCCAGCGTGCGAGACGGACAGATTGTCGGCTCTTTTAAAAAGCCTGACGAAGTCGAAGCCGGTATGGCCGCCTTGAAAGAACTGGAAGTTTCGATTGATCCAGCGAGCCTGAACCCGGCTAAGACGGTCAAGGTTGAACAAAACGGCGCCAGCGGGTTTATTATTTCAATTACGCCTGAAAATATTGAGAATATCAAAGACCGGACCATCGCTCAATCGATCGAAGTTCTTCGCAAGCGTATTGACCCAACAGGTACGACCGAAATGACCCTTGCGAAAGAAGGCAGTGATCGCATTCTTTTGCAAATTCCTGGGGCGAAAAATATTGATGAAATTAAAGAGCGGATCAATAAGACCGCGAATTTGAGCTTCCACATGGTCGACGCCAGCTCCAATTCCCAAGCCCGGATGCAAGAAGCTGCCCGCGGCGGACGGACACCAATTGGAACCGTCTATTACCCGCAACAGGAAGGTGGCGGCCTGATCGTCGAAGAGCGCACCCGTATTACAGGGGCCTGTTTAAAGTCGTCCAGCGAAGGATTGCACCCAGAAGGCGGGTATCCGATTGTCAATTTTGGTTTCAATATACAGTGCGCCAAATATTTCGGAAAACTGACGTCAGAGAATATTGGCAAACGATTTGCGGTTGTTCTCGATGGTGAAATTATTACAGCACCTCGGATCAACGGAGCCATTACCGGTGGTTCTGGTTTTATTGAGGGAAGCTTTACCAGCGAAAGCGCCCGTGAATTGTCGCTTTTACTAAATGCAGGTGCCTTGCCCGCCAAATTGATTATTACCGAAGAACGTACAGTCGGTGCCGAATTAGGTGCAGACGCTATCTCGGCCGGTAAAATTGCATCTATTATTGGGCTAGTCGGTGTCGGCTTATTCATGTGGATTTCATATGGGCTCCGTTTTGGCTCTATCGCCAATTTCGCCTTGTTCACCAATATCGCACTGATTGCCGCAGCTCTATCCTTCTTGGGCGCGACTCTGACATTGCCAGGTATCGCCGGAATTATTCTGACAATCGGTATGGCCGTTGACGCGAATGTTCTGATTTTCGAGCGAATACGGGAAGAAACCCATAAAGGACGGCCGCCGGTCAATGCAATTGATACCGGGTATCGTTTATCTCTTGCCCCTATTTTGGACGCGAATATCACGACCCTGATTGCGGCTGTAACATTATATTTTGTTGGTTCGGGACCTATTCGTGGTTTCGCCGTTACTTTGGCAATAGGTATCGTCATGTCGGTATTTACTGCCGTCGTCTTTGCCCGTTTGCTAACTGCGACCTGGCTGCGCGGCACGCGCCCAAAAACGCTTCCGATTTAAGAGACTGTTATGCGCGATATTTCCTTAGTCAAATTTCTACCGGTTGAACCTTCCGTTCCGTTTCTGTCATTGCGTATAATCGCTGCGGTTTTATCCGTATTGGCGATTATCGGTTCAATTTTTCTTTTTACGACCCGTGGGCTAAACTACGGCATTGATTTTACGGGGGGTACTGTTCTCGAAATCGATACGGGTTCGGAGCCGCCACTCGATGAAATTCGAACGACTCTGGGGAGCTTGGACCTTGGGGCGCCTGGTCTTCAGCTTATCGACCCACCAGTGGATGCCGTCGATAAACATCAATATGTTCGTATTACTATACCTCTTCAAGAGGAAGGTGAAGATGGGGCGCAAGCCCAACAAGAGGCCTTAGCCAAGGTGAACGCGTCTTTGTCTGAGTTGCTTGGAGAGTATACAGTACGCGGACAAGACGTGGTCGGCTCAAAGGTCTCTGGCGAGTTGCGTCAGAAAGGCCTGATTGCAATCTTGCTCGCCCTTGGCATGGTCTTGTTCTACATCTGGTTCCGGTTTGAGTGGCAATTTGCGGTTGGCGCCGTGATTGCGCTATTTCACGATGTTATTTTAACGATCGGGGTTTTCTCGCTTACCCAGCTCGAGTTTAATCTCTCAATTATTGCGGCTATTTTGACGATTGTGGGTTACTCCCTCAACGATACGGTGATTGTGTATGACCGGATCCGCGAAAACCTGAGAAAATATAAGAAGAAAGCTTTGCCGGAGCTTCTGAATCTATCGATCAATGATACTTTGTCGCGAACGATCATGACCTCGATGACCACTTTGCTGGCTTTGACGGCGCTGTATATTCTGGGCGGTGAAGGCTTGCGCGGCTTCTCATTCGCCATGATTTGGGGTGTATTTGTCGGGACTTATTCATCGATCTTCGTCGCTTCGCCGCTCTTGCTGTTACTGCGTTTGCGTCGAGGACAAGGCAATATCGAAGCGTCAGACTAAAGTCTCGAAATTCCAGATTGAGTGATTTTGAGCCAGGCCTGACCGATTATCCGATCACGTGATACCGGAGCGATGATGGATTTGGGTGTGGATTTTTGATTATCACCCGCGAACCATAATCTATCATTTTCTTCGCGGTTAAGACGTTTAACAATTCGGCCTAAGTCACTATGGTTTATGACATAAATTAACCCCGGGCGAAGCGTCCGGGGATTTTTAATCAGGACGTAATCACCGTCCAATAAAGCCGGGGACATGCTGTCCCCGGAGATCTTGATCAGCTTAAAGATCAGGATATACCACTTCGAGTGCCGGCGCGTAAGGGGCCGTAACGCGTTTGGTTTTTACGCCTTTCATATCCCAAAACATTTCAGCGAACTCATTAACGAGCTCAACCAAAGCTTCGCCGTCTTCGCGGTGCAAGTCCTGTTTGCAGGCACTGGCCTTGATCATGATTTTATGGGCGAGATCATGGGCGCTGGGATATTTTTCAAGCTTGTCGCCTTTGATAAAGTCACCCCAGATAATACGAATTTCATGTTTGACTTTTTCAGCCTGCTTTTCCTTTTCAGCGGTGTTGCGGGCAATCTGCATCGCTGTATGAACATTCATGTTAGACGTATCGATGCCAAGCAGGATGTCCATTTGGCGAACTGTGGACAAGGCGTGATAAAGCGCCGGTTGCGGATCATAAATGCCACATGGAATATCGCAGTGAGCAGAAGCTGTGTCGAGCTTATCGTCAAATTTTGAGATCAGATCATGTATCATGGTGTCCTCCTAAGCGCGGCGCTTGCGAGCAATGCGAAACAGAATGGTGCTAACCGTTACACCAGCGATAACGGCAAATAGGCTATGGGTCGGACTGGAGAGCCAATGCAGAATATTGGCTAAGACGACGGCGCCGTGTTCCCCTTCATGGGCATGGGCTGAGGCCGCGATCAGCAGCGAGGATGCTGCTAGCGTGCCGGTTAGAAAACGTGATGTCATGAGGTCCTCTTTCGTTTCATGGGTTTGATTTACCCTAAGAGGAACCGGCTATGACCGCAAGAATTCTCACCAAAAAAAGGTCGAAAATATGTGCAGGTCGTGTATGGGAGGGCGATGCTGAACCAAGCGACCATAGACAATCTGAAAAATATAGACCCGGACCGGTACCGGGCGTCATTATTGGCTGACTCCAAGGCGCGCGAGCGGTTGCAGACCATTTACGCCTTTCATGCCGAGTTAGCCAAAGTACCAGAATTGGTCAGTGAACCGATGATTGGCGCTATCCGATATCAATGGTGGCGGGATGCCGTCGACGAAATTTACTCCAATCGGCCCGTCCGCGTCCACGAAGTTTCGACACCTTTAAGTTTGACATTGACTGAGCAAAATATTTCCCGGTTCTGGGTCGATAAGTTGATTGACGGCCGGGAACGGGACCTGGACCCAACGCCTTTTGCAGATATTGAAGTCGCAAGGACATATTGCGTGCAAACGTCTGGGCAATTGGCGTTAGTGGCCGCCAAATCGGTAAGTTCTGACTTTGATGAAGGCGCGATACGCAAGGCCGGATCAGTATGGGGGATGACAGGCTTGTTACGAGGCTGGGGATATTATCACGACAGCATGCTCAGTCAGATTGATTTTAAAGACCTCTTATTTGAAACCCAAAACCAATATGATCAGATCCGATCGGATCTCAAAGCAATTGCACCTGAATTATTTCCGGCGATTGGGTATATAGCCCTGGTGCCAGGTTATCTTAAACGCCTCAGCTCCAAAGACCACGATCCAAAATTGCATTCGATTTCTTATTCAACGCTGCGCAAACAATTCCGGCTGATCACGGTGGCTTTTTCCGGTAATATCTGACCTCAGTCGTTGCCAAGCCCGAATTTATCGTTAGTGTCTTCGAAAAAATATCAGGGGAGATATCATGTCTGATGATGCCGTAAGCGCTGGCAACCAAAAGGGATTTTTAGGTTGGGTTGAAAGAACAGGGAACCGACTGCCGGACCCTGTATTTATATTCTTTTATTTGACGATTTTACTCATAGTGATTTCGATCATTTGTGCCCTGACAGGCGTATCCGCCAAACACCCGACGCAGTTGGATGGTGGCGGCGCACCGCTAATCATCAAAGCAAAAAGCTTATTGGCCGCCGACAATATTCAAAAGCTTTGGGTCGAAATGCCCAAGACATTCACTCACTTCCACCCGCTAGGTTATGTATTGGTGGTGATGTTAGGTGCCGGTGTAGCTGAACGTTCCGGCCTTTTTGCCAGTGCCATTCGGTCCGCTTTACGAAGTGTTCCCAAAGGATTGCTGACGCCCATGGTAGCCCTGATTGCCATGTTATCCAATCACGCAGCAGATGCAGGTTATGTGGTTATGATTCCATTGGCGGCGGTTATCTTCGCGGCTGCAGGGCGTCATCCACTCGCGGGCATTGCTTGTGGGTTTGCAGGCGTTTCTGGTGGATTTTCTGCCAATATTGCGCCTGGCCAGCTGGATGCGTTGCTGTTCGGTATTACCGAAGCCGCCTATGAAGCCAGCTCAATTGATGCGGGCTGGACGATGAATATTGCCGGCAACACCTATTTCATCATGGCGTTGTTGTTTCTCTATCTCCCGATCATCTGGTGGGTGACCGACAAAGTCATTGAGCCGCGTCTTGGAAAATGGGTGCCGGACGAGCGTCAGGCCGAAGAATATGGGGATGAGCAAAAGCCATTGACGGATGGTCAGAAAAAGGGATTGCGCCATGCTGGACTGGCCTGTCTTGCGGTAACAGCTTTTTGGTTATTTATGGCGTTTGGTGATAAGATTCCCGGGATCAACTGGGTCCCTCTCAGAATTACAGGTGAAGCCGCTGAAGGCATGGCCTGGTATGTGGCTCTGGGGCCGTTCTTCAAGTCTTTGGTAGCTGGATTCATGATCTTGTTCCTGGCGGCGGGTTGGGCCTATGGCCGGGCAGCCGGGTCGATCAATGATCACCGCGACCTTGTCGGCATGATGAGCGAAGCGATGAAAGATCTGGCCTATTATCTGGTTCTGGCATTTGCCGCTGCTCATTTTGTGGCGATGTTTAACTGGTCAAATCTTGGACTGATTTCAGCGGTTCACGGCGCGAATGGCATTCAGCAAAGCGGACTACCTCTGCCAATGGTACTCGGGCTCATTGTTCTGTTTGCGGGTCTTTTAAACCTTTTTGTGGGCTCCGCGTCTGCGAAATGGGCACTTTTAGCTCCGGTGCTTGTGCCACTCCTGATGTTACTGGGTATTAGTCCAGACGGAGCAACCGCGGCCTACCGTGTCGGTGATGGTGCCACAAATATCATCACACCGCTTATGGTCTATTTCCCGCTCATTCTAGTCTTTGCCCAAAGATGGCAAAAGAATTTCGGGTTAGGATCGCTGACAGCCGTGATGATCCCATATTCTGTCTGGATGCTGATCTCAGGGGTTATCCTGATGATGGTCTGGATGTTCCTAGGATTTGATCTTGGGCCGGGCGCGCCTATGGCGATTGATATCCCAACGGCGGCGCGATGAGCACAGCCATAAAGCGCTGGATCGGACGGGTTCCTGATGTCAGCGCCGTATTGGCCCGTTTTCCGGTCGCAGTAGCTTTAATGGCGGTTTTTACCGCCATTATCATTTTCTTTGCTATTTTTGAGCCGGAAGATAATTTCGGAAGATTACTCGCCGGATTGGTTATCGGCGCCTATTTAACTGTATGTTGGACCGTCTCGCGCGAAGGCCGAGGTCTGCCCCCTTTTCGGATAGGAGAAATAGGGCTGGCTATGCTCCTGGGGGTCTTAGCCTGGTATTCGGAAAGCCTGATGATCAGCCTGCCTATGGCTATTGCGGCGACCTTGCTTTGGCTTGGAAATGCCGTTCGCAATCGGCGAGAACGTGACGACCTTCACGTCTGGGATTACACGCATAAAATTTGGACGGGCGCAGCCTTTGCCACGCTCGGATCAATCATATTTACGGCCGGAGTATTCGCAATTTCTGAAGCGTTAAGATCGCTCTTCGGGATCAATATTCGCGACCTGATCCAGGATTTTATTTTGCCGGTTGGATTGGGATTTCTGGCTCCGCTTTACTGGATGTCGACTATACCGCCAGCGAATGAATCCTATCAGGAACTCCATGAAAACCCGGGCTTTGTGTCCAAGGCAGTTGCCTTTCTGGGAACCTGGCTCCTGGCACCTCTAACACTGATTTATGCGGCCATTCTATTGGCATATGGCGCGAAAATTATTTTACAGGGTGAGCTTCCCAAAGGCGAGATTGCGCAATTGACCACGCCGTTCCTGATAGTGGGGGCTTTGACCTGGCTGGTTTTAGAGCCACCGTTTATTCAAAATAAACTGCCAGCGAAACTGTTCCGCAAAGCCTGGTTTTTCCTATCGATACCGGTCACTTTATTGCTCGCGATCGCCGTTGGCGTTCGGGTCGGGGCTTATGGTCTGACGCCAGAACGTATCGCTTTGATATTCTGTGTGATTTGGGCTCTGGGTATAGGGATCTGGTTTACGTTTGGGCCGAAAGTCCGGCGGGATATTCGGTTTATTCCGGGGGTAGCCGCCATTTTGTTTTTTATAGGGGCGTTGTTCGCCGAACGTATGTCCTTCGCAGATCAAGCGAAGCGCGCGAAGTTCTTTTTGAAAGAAGCCAGTATAATGGCGACCGATGGATCCGTCCCGACAAAAGCCAATATCCAAATTTCGGATGAAAAGGCGGCGCAGAATGCACGTGGAGCTATTCAATATCTGTCACGTCAAGATGCTGGGAAGGCCTGGCGCACAATTTTCGCTCAAAACCAATCGAACAATTCAGACAAAGTGACTGGTGACCTTGTCGACCGACTTAACCTTGAAGATATTTCAATCCCATCGCGCGGCGTGCAGTATTTCAATTATCGCAATGATAATAAAAGTATCAATATTGAAGGCTTTGATCGCCTCTACGGGCCATTTCAAATTTATAGATACGGTTCTGAAAGCGGTAAGGAGCAAGAGCTGTTTCAAAGTGATGAGATCAAAATACAATATCAAAATCATGATATCACCGTAACCCGCGATGACATTGTAATTGCTGAATTGAACTATGCGGATTGGGTTTCTGAGTTGTCGAGATCAGACAATCAGCTGTTAGTGCCAGACGCATATATTGATATCGCAAAAAGCGAAATAGGTCGCATAATCTTACGCGTAAACTCAATTGGGCTTCAGATTGATGAGGATCCGTCGAACCGGGTTCAAGAGTTTTCATTTCATATTTTGATCGATTAGGGTGAAATTAAACCCATTCTTGAATATCTCGTAGCGCCCGTTCGGCCATTAGACGTTTGCGGTAACGCGTTTTATTTTTGCCTTTGATCCGATTGCCGTCCGCATCTTTGTAGACAATATGCTCAATAGGCGGGAACAGACCGAAATTTACATTCATAGGCTGAAACTTCGCTTTGGGCCCATCCATGAACCCACCGGTAACATGCTCCACCAGAGCGCCCAGGGCTGTCGTCACAGGTGGTGTTGGACATGCTTTGCCTTTGGCCTGTGCTGCCGCCATGCGTCCGGTCACAAGGCCTAAGGCCGCACTTTCAACATAACCTTCGACGCCCATGATCTGACCGGCAAATCGAATGTCGGGTCTTTGGTTCAATTGGAGCTGATTATTTAAAAGCTTGGGTGAATTGATAAATGTGTTTCGGTGGATGCCTCCCAGCCGTGCAAATACGGCTTTTTCAAGCCCTGGGATGGTTTTAAAAATTTCGGTCTGCGATCCATATTTCATTTTCGTCTGAAACCCGACCATATTGTAAAGTGTGCCCAGGGCGTTGTCCTGACGAAGCTGAACAATTGCATAGGCTTTGATATCCGGTTGATGTGGGTTGGTCAGGCCAACGGGTTTCATAGGGCCAAATCGTAATGTCTCCGGCCCACGGGACGCCATGACTTCAATCGGCAAACAACTTTCGAAATAGGGGGTATCTTTTTCAAAGTCTTTGAATTCGGTTTTTTCAGCCTCAAGCAAAGCGTGGATGAAGGCCTCATATTGCGCCTTATCCATGGGGCAGTTGATATAGTCAGCGCCGTCACCGCCAGGTCCTTTTTTATCATAACGGCTCTGAAACCAGGCTTTGTCAAAATCGATACTATCCTTGTAAACAATCGGCGCAATAGCGTCAAAAAAGGCGAGGCTGTCTTCACCCGTTGTTTTGAGGATATCCTTAGCCAAAGACGGCGCTGTTAGAGGGCCAGTGGCGATGATTGTATTGCCCCAATCCTGTGGGGGCAGTCCTTTGATCTCGCCATATTCAATCCTGATCATTGGGTGTTGAGATAAGATTGTCGTGACAGCCTCAGAAAACCCGTCGCGATCAACCGCCAAAGCGCCGCCAGCCGGTAATTTGACCATGTCACCCATGCCCATAATCAGGGAGTTATTCAGGCGCATTTCCTCATGCAGCAAGCCAACTGCATTGCCGAATTTGTCATCTGATCGAAACGAATTGGAACAAACCAATTCGGCAAATCCGCCACTCTGATGGGCGTCAGTCATACGTTTGGGGCGCATTTCGTGCAAGACAACTGGAACTCCAGCCTCGGCGACTTGCCAGGCGGCTTCTGAACCGGCGAGACCGGCTCCAATAATATGAACGGGTTTGATAGACATGGCGCGGGCTTTACCGAAAGCCAGATTCCTGCGCAATCATTTACTTTGGGATTTTTGGTTTTTGTTTTAACGTAAAGTCAAAGGGGACATTGTCATGGAATCATCTAATCCAAAAGTGCCATTTGATTTTGGCCACGCTATTACCAGGCCCTGGCATTTGCCGGGCGGGCGAAATCTACTCTTTCGAATTCTAATATGGGGCGCCGCGCTATTTCTGCTGATCTATGCCGTGTTTGGTCGCCAATTCATTTCCGCCTATGGCGAGTTCTTACAATTCGCAATGGTCGTAGAACAGACAGATGATCCTGAAATGGTTGCGGAAATGTTAGGTAAAATGAGCGGTTTTATGGGGGCCGCCTTTTTAGTTGGTATTCTAGCCTGGTTTGTGTCTATCGCTATGGAGACCGCCATGCATAAAAATGCCTTCCGGGGGGCGGATCACGGAAAACTCCCGCTGCGTTTCGGTAAAGATGAGCTAAAAGTTCTCGTCGTCCAATTGATTGTATTTGTTTTGTTTTTTGCCATCTATTTCGGTGGGTTTTTGGTCTTTGCCCTTTTATTAGGGCTGGCAACGGCTGGAAGTGGTGCCGCGGCTATTGGTGGAATATTGGCGTTTTTAGGTTTTTTTCTATGGATCGGTGGGATGATTATGGTTGGCGTCAGACTTGCGCCTGCCGCGTCTATGTCAATTCGTGACAACGATATCAAAATCTTTGAAGCCTGGAAGCTCAGCAAACCATATATGTGGCCGATGATTGGCGCCTATCTTGTCGTCATCATACTCGGATATATTGTCATCTATGCCGTCATGTTGTTTGTCATTATAGCTGCATTTGGAAATGCCGACTTCTTGACCGCTTTTTCAGGTGTGTCGCAAGAGGACCCTGAAGCTTTGTTTGCTGCCCTTGGAGAGCAATTACAATCCCCCAGGGTTTTTATTCCCCTTGTTATTGGCACTATGATTTATGTTTGCGTGATGATGCTTTGGTATTTGCATCTATGGGGCATTGGTAATTATGTCACCTATCTGGACAGCCAGGACTAAAAACACATCTCACCGTTTGACACGTCTAAGCCGCAATAATAACATCATCCCGTAATAAGGAGTGTGGGTATGCGGTTTATCTGGTTTGTTGTCATAGCGATACTGATTTTGGTTTCAGATGCATGGGCTAAAACGCCGCCGGAAGTGATGGATCACTATAAATCCTATCGTGCTGAGCTTGAAGCTAAGAACTACAAGAAAGCAGCTGACCACGCCTATGATGCCTGGCAAAAGGCGGAAGAAACCCTTGGAGATCATAGGACGACGGGTGATTTGGCCCAGAACTATCTCGACGTTGGAAGTCACGCGGGGCATAAGTTTAAGAAAATGGAACCAGCAGCTATTCGAGCCGTAGAACTTGCGCATTTCTATGGTGAAAGCGCATCTCAAATGCGACTACAGAGGGAGGTTTCCTACGCGGCATTAGGCGCGAAATTTAATAAAGGACGGACCCTTAAAAAGCGCCTGCCGGAGATTGAAGCGTTTGCTAAAGAAAATGGCCTCGAGAATTCAACCTTTATGGGCGAAATTTATACGATGAGGGCGGCTCACGCGGTTAAGAAGGCTGATCATGATGATGCCGATTTTTATTCCGAGAAGGCAAAGTCCGTTTTTGAAAATGCGAAAGACGGATATGTTACGGAACACCCCATATTGGCAACTTTGTTCTCAGGCTATGGTAAAGAGGGCAATGATGAATATGTCCCAGCATTAATGGAATATCAGACCGTCATGCAAAACCTTGAAAACCAATTGCCGCGAGATCATCCCTATATCACTAAAGCTCTGGGCCGTTGGATGTTGATGCGTGATAAGATCAAACGTGAAGGCATGTTTGAAGACGCCGAAGCCGCAGGCATGTGTGAATGCTGGCCCTATGACAAACCTCGTAATGAAGACATAAAGCCGGTTAAGCGTGTGCCGCCCATTATGCCAAGGGAAGCTTATATGTCCGGATTTTCCATCGTTGAATTTGACCTTAATGACGATGGATCAACCACTAATATCAGAGTGTTGGAAAGCTGGCCGCCGGATATTTTTGAAGAGTCATCGAAAAAATCCGTTGCCAAATGGCAATATACGCAACGTGATATTGATGAAACTGATACAGACCGCACGGATATCATCACAACGATCAGATATAAATTGACCGATCGCGATGGCAACTTAATCGAATAGTTTATTTGGCTCGCTGCTGGTCTCGTTCTAAAATGGGCTTGAGGAATTTTCCGGTCCAGCTTTGAGTGTTTTCTGAAACCTTCTCCGGCGTTCCAACCGCAACGATTTCACCGCCGCCGTCTCCGCCTTCAGGGCCCAAATCAATCAGCCAGTCCGCGGTTTTGATCACGTCAAGATTGTGCTCAATCACAACCATGGTATTGCCGCTTTCGACCAGTTCCTGCAGCACTTCTAAGAGCTTGGCCACATCAGCAAAATGCAGGCCGGTTGTTGGCTCGTCGAGAATATAAAGGGTACGCCCGGTCGCCCGTTTCGCAAGCTCCTTGGCGAGTTTGACTCTTTGCGCTTCACCACCGGACAAGGTTGTGGCCTGTTGGCCTACCTTTAAGTAACCAAGTCCAACCCGTTGTAATGTCACCATTTTATCGCGAATAGACGGCACGGCTTTAAAGAAATCGGCCGCCTCATCAATGGTTAGATTGAGAACATCTGAGATCGATTTGCCTTTGAACCGGATTTCCAGTGTCTCACGATTATAGCGCTGTCCCTTGCATTGATCACAGGTCACATAGACATCCGGCAGGAAGTGCATTTCGATTTTGATAACGCCTGCGCCCTGACAGGCTTCGCAACGACCGCCTTTGACATTAAATGAGAACCGTCCGGGCTTGTATCCGCGAGCCTTGGCCTCGGGCAGGCCCGCAAACCAGTCCCGGATCGGGGTAAATGCGCCCGTATAGGTCGCCGGATTGGAGCGAGGTGTGCGCCCGATTGGGGATTGATTGATGTCGATAACTTTGTCGAGATGCTCAAACCCGGTCGCCGTGTCATGTGGCATCGGTGCCTTAGTCGCCTTGTTGAGCTTTCTTGCCGCCGTTTTATAAAGCGTTTCTACGGTCAGGGTCGATTTCCCGCCGCCCGATACGCCAGTGACACAAATGAACAAGCCGAGGGGGAATTCTGCGGTCACGTTTTTAAGGTTATTGCCGCGGGCACCACTTAGCACCAGTTTCTTGTGATCAACGACCTCACGTCGTTTAGCGGGAAGGGCGATCTGCTTCTTCCCGGTCAGATATTGACCGGTAATAGATTTCCTGGATTTCTTGATCTGGGCCGGTGTACCGGAGGCAATGACTTCCCCGCCGTGAATGCCGGCGAGAGGCCCCATGTCAATTACATGATCCGCGGTCAGGATCGCGTCTTCGTCATGTTCAACGACAATGACTGTATTTCCAAGATCGCGCAGATTTTGCAGGGTTTCAAGCAGGCGTTCATTATCTCTTTGGTGAAGGCCGATGCTGGGTTCATCTAAAACGTAAAGGACGCCCGTTAGGCCGGACCCGATTTGCGAAGCCAGGCGTATTCTCTGGCTTTCTCCGCCTGACAATGATCCGGAACCCCGACCAAGGGTCAGGTAATCCAACCCGACGGCATTTAAAAATTGCAATCGGTCGCTGATTTCTTTGAGGATACGTTCAGCGATCTCCATTTGCTGCGTCGTGAGTTTATCCGGCAAACCAGCGAAACACTCGTCAGCTTCTTTGATCGACATATCGGCCGTCTCGGAAATGCTCATCCCGGCCACTTTGACGCTAAGCGCTTCGGGTTTTAGGCGCTTGCCTTCGCATTTTGTGCATTCGGCGGCGGACATATATTTGCCCAACTCGTCTCGCATCCAAGTGCTCTCAGTTTCCCGGTATCGTCGTTCCAGATTGGGGATTACGCCTTCAAAAGGTTTGGTCGTTTCATAATGCCGACCATCATCTTCATAGACAAATTTGATGGCTTGTCCTTGGGTGCCTTGAAGCACGATGTTCCGTGCCCCTTCTGGTAGTTCGGACCAAGGCGTATCAGTTTTAAACCCGTAATGATCGGCGAGGGCCTTCAGGGTTTGCATGTATAGGCTGCTGGGGGTTTTTGACCACGGAGCAATTACACCGCTGGCCAGGGTTTTGTTGGTGTCTGGCACGACAAGGTCTGGATCAAATTTAAGTTCACGCCCCAATCCATCGCAGGCCGGGCAGGCGCCATAAGGCGCGTTAAATGAAAACAAACGCGGTTCAATCTCAGGAATGGTGAACCCCGAAACCGGGCAAGCGAACTTTTCGCTAAATAAGACACGATTTTGATCGCCATCTGCTTGTTCTGCGACAGCAATTCCATCCGCTAGACGCAAGGCTGTTTCCATACTATCAGCCAGGCGGGTTTCAAGACCTTCACGGACGACGACCCGGTCGACAACCACATCAATATTGTGGCGGTATTTTTTGTCCAGCTCAGGCGCATCTTCGATCCGGTAAAACTCACCGTTTATTTTAGCCCGTTGAAATCCCTGTTTCATCAGGTCGGCAAATTCTTTGCGGTATTCGCCTTTGCGATCCCTTACGATAGGCGCGAGGATATAGAGCTTGGTTCCCTCGGGCATCGCCATGACAATATCGACCATTTGGCTGACAGTCTGGCTTTCAATCGGTAGGCCTGTGGCAGGAGAGTAGGGCACTCCGACCCGCGCCCATAGAAGACGCATATAGTCATAAATCTCGGTGACCGTACCGACAGTTGAACGCGGGTTGCGTGACGTAGTTTTTTGTTCAATCGAGATCGCAGGCGAGAGACCCTCGATAGAGTCCACATCTGGCTTTTGCTGAAGTTCCAGAAATTGCCGTGCATAGGCTGACAGGCTTTCGACATATCGACGCTGTCCTTCGGCATAGATTGTATCAAAGGCGAGGGACGACTTCCCGGATCCAGACAGGCCGGTAATCACGATCAGCTTATCACGAGGCAGATCGACATTAATGTCTTTGAGGTTATGCTCTCGCGCCCCACGGACCTGTATGGCTTTCATACCTTTTGTCATAAAATCAAGAGCCGAACATTAAGTGAACATGTGATCGATTTCAAATCATGAATCGAGAAGTGTGTAAAGTGAATTAATTGCTAGATAGCATGACCAGGCTTTGAGGCGCAATTGAGTTGAAACTGTTTCATAACGCATTTTGGCTGTTACCCGGAAAAGCCAATTTGGCAAATGAAGGGGCAGTATTCTTTGGCATCAAAGAGGATGGTTATATCTGACTGAGGAGTGCGAGTTCATAGCCTTTCACACCCAGCCCTGTAATCACGGCATCAGCCGCAAGTGAAACGAAGGATTGATGTCTGAAAACTTCTCGTTGATGAGGATTGGAAATATGGAGCTCGATCGTCTTTCCCGGAAAGGCCTTTAGGGCATCGTGGATCGCGATAGAGGTATGGGTTAAGGCCCCGGCATTGAGAATAATGGCGTCGATCTTACCAATAGAGTCCTGGATCCAATCCAGGATTTGCCCCTCATAATTGGATTGAAAGAACTCAAGAGATTGATCCGTAGATCTCGCGATATTCACGCAACTTTTTTCAACATCTTCAAGAGTATCAAAGCCGTAAATTTCAGGTTCCCTTTGACCAACCAGGTTCAGGTTGGGCCCGTTAATTATGCGAACCTTTCGCTTTGTTTTAACTGAAGTAGTCGAAAGTTTTGTATTGTTTAGTCTTGCAATGGCCGTCAGAAGTCCCCGCGATTGAAATCCACAAATCAACCCAACCTTGTTTCCATTGAGTTTAGGTAGGGGGCTTCCAGATTCGCAAAAGATGTTTTTAGGGTGAACCTCGATAATAGGCACACCATTGCCGGACAAAATATTGAGTTGTCTGAGCCCCGCGCTGTACCAATCCGTAATGTTATATAAAATAAGCCCGCTGTCAGATGGTTCAATTTTACTCAGCGCGTCCAGGCGTTCATCCGGATTTGTGTAACAGGCAAAACTAAGCTTGAGCTGAGCATTGTGAATTTCGGCAATCGCATCGACAGCGTCCGTTTCGTAAGCTTTATCGGTTAAGATATGCACGTGCATATTAAAATCCTTGGTTCATGATCTCAATAGTTCCTGAACTCAACGTCTTCAATCGAATTATAGAGAGATCACTTCGAGTTGCTATGAATAGGTTTCCAACAATTCGATCAATAGATTAAAAAAACCGTCGCGATCGACTTCATAGGCCCAATGACTTGTGCGAGGCAGGTCGGTTGCGTGCCAGAAATCTACGGCTGTATGACCTCTTGTGATCGGGGAGTCGGCTTCAACTCGAATATTACAGGCTTTGAGTTTGAAAAGATCAGGTTTTAAAACATAGGCGATAGTACAGGGGTCATGCAGCGGCGCGCCATCTTCGCCATATTTATCAGAGTCAAAAACATTATAGGATTTCAAAAGGTTATAAGCCGCATCTGAGACTGGATTACCAATCGCCTGAATGCGGCTCATGACTTCGGTTGAAACCAGCACCTGGTGGGTAACATCGAGGCCGAAAACGATTTTTGGAATGTCGCTATCGAACACGATCTGTGCGGCATGAGGATCGACATAAATATTAAACTCGGCCGAGGGCGTGATGTTTCCGCCTTCACGGAGAGCGCCGCCCATGAGCACGATTTCTTTGATTTTAGGAATGATATCAGGCGCTTGTATTATTGCCGCTGCGATATTGGTCAGTGGTCCCGTTGGAACGAGAGTAACCGAATGCTCCTCGGCAGACCTGAGGGTCTCAATAATGAATTCAACACCATTTTGACTCTGCAAAGGCATTTTGGGTTGAAAGATTTCAATGCCTTCTAGACCTTCGCCGCCATGCACTTCTTCCGCCGTCGCTAATGGATAGTTTAAAGGCGCGTCGCATCCTGCGAAAACGGGAATATCTGATCGGCCGGCTATTTCACACAAGAGCCGAGTATTACGCTCGGTTTTAGCCAAACCGACATTGCCGGCAACCGCTACAATTCCTAAAATATCTATATCAACACCGTCGCCGAAGGCCATAAACAGATTTAAGGCGTCATCCAGTCCCGGATCGCAATCGATAATAACTTTTGTGCTCATAAAGGTGTTCTACTGATTTGGTTAGATTTAGGAAGCCAATAATTCCTCAACATCGCGTCGACTAGGTGCGGCGGTTTGTGTCCCGATTTTTGTAGTAACCAATGATCCAACGGCACAAGCGAATTCAAGTGCGTCTTGCGGCGGCTGACCTTCAACTAAGGCAACTGTGATTGCTGCGGCGAAGGCGTCGCCAGCGCCGGTCGTGTCCACGACATTTACGGGGCGTGGTTTGGCCCGGGCAACTTCTTTGCCATTATCATAAAGCAAGGCGCCCTTAGATCCGAGCGTTACGGCAAGCAGGCCGGTATAGCCATCAAGATCATTTTCATACGCCGCAAATTCGCCCTCATTCACGATAATGAGCGAGGCCTGGTCCAGTACTTTGTCCAAACCCGGCATGACTGGCGAAGCGTTGATCGCAACAAAACCGTTAAAGTCCTTAATCGCCGCGGCAATGGTCTCGATAGGGATTTCAAATTGCGTGATAATGGCGTCAGTCGTTATCTCTGACAGGTGTTTCGGGAGGAAGGCCCCATTCGCGCCTGACGCAACCGCAATTTGGTTTTCGCCGTCTTCAGACAGATTGATAAAAGCGAGCCCGGTATGCGCGTTCGGAATTTTGGCAATTTGATTGAGGTCGACTCCATGCTGTTGCAAATAAACTGACGCCTGATCAAAATAATCGTCATTACCCGCAGCACCGGCCAACATAACATCAGCGCCAAGGCAACGGGCCGCGACGGCGGTGTTCGCGCCTTTCCCTCCTGGTAATGAATGAAATACGCCGCCTGTGACGGTTTCTCCAGCGCCAGGTAATTTTGGGGTCTGAATAATAAGATCGAGATTAATTGATCCCAATGCGCAAATGGAAACAGGGGAGGACATGCATTCTCCAATCATTAGATCTTCTATTTGACGTATTTATCATACCAGGCGAGATAACGATCCAACCTGTCGCGGACAAAGCTCGGGCGGCTAATGCCGTGATATTCGTCAGGATAGACGACGAGCTGCGTTTCAATCCCACGACGTTTTAGGACCTGATAAAGTTGCTCTGAATTTTGGATCGGGACATTCCAATCAAGCTGCCCCCCCATAACAAGGGTCGGCGTGGTCACTTTGCCAAGGTCGTTGAAAGGGTTCATGGATTCCCAGGCGTCGATATCTTCCCAAGGCAGTCCCAGCTCAACTTCCCAAAAATGTTGATAGATATCATGTCCGTAATTCGCCCTGTGGTTAACTTCGCTCGCGCCGGTTACAGCGCCTGCAAATCGATTTGATTTAGTAATGACATAATTTGTCAAAATGCCACCATAGGACCAGCCGCCCACGCCGAGTTTCTTTTCGTCGCTTATTCCCTCATTAACGAGATGGGTTGCAATGGCATCGACGTCAGCAAAGTCAGGCACGCCCCATTGCCGGTTAAGCGCGTAAGAAAATTCCTGGCCATAACCGGATGAGCCATGCGGATTAGGAAGAACCGCAATATAGCCCTGAGCCGCGTATAACCGCGCCCAGTCTTCAAACGATGTATCATGTTGGCTGACCGGGCCGCCGTGCAATAGGAAAATCGTCGGATATTTGCGGCGTTTATTATACCGCGGAGGATAATAGACAAAGCTCTCGACGTTTTCGTCATTCCACCCCGGTATATTCAAGCGTTCAACATCGCCAAGCAATACCCCATCTAATAAGCCTTTGTTTTGATCTGACACCTGGGCAAAGCCATTTTTATCAAAAGCAAAGACTTCATAAGGCTTTTCATGGTTGGATTTTAAAACGGCGATTTGCCCATTTTTTGCGATATCAAAACTGCGAATCGAAAGATCTCCAGGTGTCTTAATCGTGTGGGTTCCGTTTGCTGGATCAAACGAGATGAGCGGGCGATTACCCCCATCAGCGGCGACCGCATAGATATGCCCGGACGCGGGATCAAACATAGGGTTGCTGATCATGCGGTCATATTCAGCGCTTAACAAGCGCGATGATTTAGAGGCGACATCGACGATTGCCAGATCATCCGTTGCGTACCAGAGTTTTTCGGGTTCAACCGATGACACATAAGCAATGGATGCGCCGTCAGCGGACCAGGCTGGAGATCGGTCCGGTCCAGGATTGGTCGTTAATTGCGTGAGCGGATGGCGTTTCGTATTTTTATCCGCTTTGACGATCCAAATGTCGCTGTTATCGTTAGCATCAGGATCGCCTTCGCGTTTGGAAACAAATGCAATGTGCTGGCTATCCGGGCTCCACTTTGGGTCGCTGTCGTCATAGTCACCTGACGTAATTTGAACCGGGTCATTGGTGCCGTCAAACAAATAAAAATGTGTTCGGCGACGATCGAGATACCCCACATAATCCTTTTTGAATTGGAGCCGATCAATGACAAAGGGTTCCGGTTTTTCGTCATTAGACTTGTCATTATCTTTGTCTGTTTCCGGATCTTCTGGTTTTGGGTCTTTGATGGTCAGCACCATTTGTTGGCCGTTCGGCGCCCACAAAAACCCGTTAACGCCTTGTTTTACCTTCGTATATTGCTGGGCTTCACCGCCGCGCCGATCAAGCAGCCAGACCTGTGCCTTTGCCTTGTCATCTTTGCCGCGAACACCGAGAAAGCTGAGATATTTACCGTCCGGGCTCCATTGGGGTGAGGACGCATTCGTATAGGAGGCGGTCATTGGAATAGTCGTTTCGCCATCAATTGATGAGATAAAAATTTGCTTAAAGCGCTTATCCTTATCCTCATCCATGCGCGAGACCGTATAGGCGACCCAGTTTCCATCCGGGCTGAGGGTCAAATCTCGCACGGTTTTCATCTGCATTATATGATCGATTGAAAACCGATCCGGACTGGTTTTATTCACCTGCGCGGCAGATGTCGCGGAGAGGGCGAAAGTTCCCAATGCGACGAGAATGGACGAAGTAACGAGCTTTTTTGTATTAGTCATGATTAGCGCCTTTGATTGATTATAATATCAGCTTGAAGTCAGCTTACTTTTTGTAAGTGACGCCGCCCTTCATCACAAATGGAACGGTTTGCATAATATCGATATTGTTGAGCGGATCTTCGTCTAGTGCGATTAAATCAGCAAATTTCCCCGGGTCTAATGTGCCGACCTTATCCGACATTCCAAAGAGATCTGCATTGTTAATCGTCGCTGCCTGAATTGATTGCAGTGGCGTCATACCCCAAGTCACCATATAGGAAAATTGATGCCCGTTTTGACCATGCGGATAAACCGCCGCGTCGGAGCCAAAGGCCATTTTGGCGCCAGCTCTAACGGCCCGACGAAAACTTTCACGTTGAATTTTTCCAACGCGGCGTTCTTTGTCCAGCGATTCTTTTAGCATGCCGGCTTTTTCACCCTCATTTAGAATATAGTCCGAATTATAGACATCCATTGAAAGATAAACGCCTTCGCGTTTGGCATCCTTAATGCCTTTATCGGATATGAAGCTCGAATGCTCGATGGAGTCGACCCCGGCCTGAATTGCCGTTTCAATTCCTTTTGCACCATGGGCATGGGCAGCGACTTTCATCCCGGCCAGGTGGGCCTCATCAACTATGGCTTTCATTTCTTCGAGTGAGAATTGTTGAGCACCAACATCTGTGCCTTTGGACAGAACACCGCCTGTTGCGCAAAATTTGATGACATTGGCACCGTATTTCTTGTTTTCTCGAACTTTAGCCCGGAGCGCCCAAGGACCGTCCGCCACACCGTCAGCCTTGGCGCCGTATTCCTTTGGCAATAGATTATTGTCGCAATGACCGCCCGTGATACCCAATGACGGGCCGGCCGCAATGATACGGGGACCGGGGACATCGCCGTCATCAATTGCGTCTCTAAGAGCGATATCCGCGTAGCCGGCAGCGCCCAGATTTCTGACAGTTGTAAACCCGGCATCCAGGGTCCGTTTAGCATTGCGAACGCCTGTAATGGCCTGTCGAGGCACCGAACGGGTCAGGCGCTTATAACCATGAACTTTTGAGTCGCCGGTTAGATGGACATGCGCATCAAGTAAGCCGGGCAATACATATTTATCCGACAAGTCGATGGTAACCAGGTCGAGGTCAGGGCGGCTATTCCAATTGCCTCGGTCTTTGATTACGCCGTCCTCAATGTGAATAAATTGATTTTGCGCATAGGTGCCGGAATTCGGATCCAGAACATGACCGGCATGAACCAGCGCGTTTTGCGCCAATGCCGTCGACGACAAAAGCATTGAACCTGTAATGATGGCAGAAATTTTACGCATTGAGGCCTCCCTTTTTTCTTAACTCTAATCATGCCTCGGCATTTAAGCAAATAATTGCTGGGGATAGAGCGTTTTGATCAATTGAAAGTGATCTCAAACTCTGGCAGAGGGCGCATATGAATTTCTGGACACGGATTTGGGCGGCAAGCGCCCGGCTTTTCGGGCCGCCTAATCCAAAAAACACGGATGGCGAGGCGAGCCAGATTGAACCCGCGGGTGTAACAGCCGCGCTGATCGCGCTCGGTGCCAAAATGGCAAAGTCAGATGGACAGGTAACCGCCGATGAAGTCGCGGCCTTTAAACGGGTGTTTCAAGCCGGGCCGCAAGATGACATTCAGATCGGGCGATTTTTTGATCTGGCCCGTCAAACGACGCTGGGTTATCGGCGTTATGCGGCAATCGTCGCGCGTAAATATCGGGCGCAACCGGCGGCTCTTGAAGATGTGATGGACGGATTGTTTCATATCGCTCTGGCCGACGGCGTCGTGACCGAGGATGAAATGGACTACCTCCAATCAGTGGCCCAGATTTTTGGATTTTCTGACCGGGAATTCAAACGAATTCGTGTCGCCCATATGGGGCGTGCGGCGGATGATCCCTATCTCATTCTTGGGGTGGACGAAGATATCTCGGATGCAGATCTGAAAAAGGCCTATCGCCGTATGGCGGCGGCTAATCACCCTGACAGACTTATGGCGCGTGGTCTGCCAAACGAACTAATTGGTCTGGCCAATCATAAAATGGCCATGGTCAACCGGGCCTATTCTGAGATCAGAACGGCCCGATTGAAGGCTGGTCCTCAGGATTGAGATTCGAGGTCAAAATCCTTATATTTGACTTTGAGTTCCCGTTTCAAAATTTTACCTGTCGCGCCCAGAGGTAGAGCGTCTTCAAAGACGATCGCATCAGGTAACCACCATTTGGCACATTTCGCGACAATGCATTTCTTGATTTCCTCTTTGTCGGGCGTGGTTCCAGGCACGGCCTGAACGATCAGCATAGGGCGTTCTTGCCATTTTTCATGCCGGACACCGATACAGGCGGCCATGGCCACATCTGGATGATCACAGGCGGCATTTTCAACCTCGATGGAGCTGACCCATTCGCCACCCGATTTAATGACGTCTTTAGACCGGTCAGTAATCTCAAGATAACCCTCAGGGTGCAAAGCGGCCACATCACCCGTCTGGAACCAGCCGTCTTCGGTAAATGCGTCTTGACCGGCGCCTTTGAAATAACCTGAGGCGACCCAGGGACCGCGCACAAGGAGATGGCCGGAGGTTTCACCATCTTCTGGCAATTGGTTGCCGTCATCATCGACAATTTTCATATCGACACCGAAAATGCGGCGCCCCGCAAATAATTTGTGTTTTACCGTGCTGTCATAATCAGACAGGTCCGTTCCGGGATATGGACAATAGGTTGTGCCTAGCGGGCTGGTTTCTGTCATGCCCCAACCTTGTTGCATGGGAATGCCCAATTCCTGCTCATAGGCGCGCAGCAAAGACTCTGGAAGTGCTGAGCCACCAACCAAAGCTTTCTTCACGCCGGAAATCGTCTCTCCGGACTGTTTTAGGTAATTATATATGCCAAGCCAGACGGTTGGCACGCCGGCCATTAATGTGACGCCTTCCTGCTGGATCATTTTGGTCAAAGAGGCACCGTCCAATCCCGGGCCAGGCATTACAAGTTTCGCCCCGCTCATCGCGCCGCTATAAACAATGCCCCAGGCACTGACATGGAACATTGGAACCACGGCGAGGACCGCATCATTTGATCCGCCGCCAATAACGTCCGCGCTGGCGCCTGCCCAGGCATGCAGAATAGTAGAGCGATGAGAATACAGAACACCTTTCGGATCCCCGGTTGTTCCAGAGGTGTAGCAAAGGGTACAGGCTGTATTTTCATCAAAACGTGGCCAATCGATATTTTCCGAACCGTCTGATGCAAAGCCCTCAAAGTCTTTCACATCGGTTTTGTAATCAGGCAGAGACTCCGCATCACACATGGCCACCCAATTATCGACGGTCGGGCAAAATCCGGAAATACCGTCAATGATCGGTCCGAATGTATTGTCGAAAAATACCATTTTGTCCTCGGCGTGGCCAATCATCCAGGCGATTTGCTTGGGGTCGAGACGCGGATTAATCGTATGAACAATCGCACCGATACCGGAAACCGCGTAATAAATTTCGATATGGCGGTAATTATTCCAGGCAATGGTCGCAACGCGGTCGCCCGGTTTTACCCCGGCCGCAAGTAACGCATTGGCGAGTTTGCGAGTGCGGCGCGCGCAATCGGCCCAGCTATAATGATGGTCGGTTCCGTCAGTTTCCTTGGAATAGATTTCGCGTGTTCCATGAACCTTGGCGGCGTGCTCGATCAGATCACTGATCATAAGCTCATGTTGCATCATTAGACCTTGCATAGGGGGCTCCCGCGTTA